>CAZKHW010000026.1:8411-18719 GCA_964552525.1 uncultured Ruminococcus sp.
TTCGGAGGATATCGGATACTCATTGATCTTATTGCAGATATCGACGACGAGAACACTTTAACTGACAGGAAACGACTTATTCGTGACGAGGATTCTGAAGAGTTCCGCCAGCTTATGGAGGCTTATCTGCAAAAGACTGTGAATGTTTATTATCGGGAAGCTGTGGCAAATGAGTGCCGCAAGCTGATAGAAACAATAGTAAAGGCAGATGAAGCAGTCAAGTACCTTGTCGCAATGGGCAAAAGGAAAGCACTCTTCGACCTGTTGTTAGACAGGCTCGAAAAGCACGTCAGGAGGGCAAAGTAATGCTGAATGAGATTGAAGAATTTAAGGCGTACACAGAAAAGCCTGTTTACAAGTGCAGTGGTAAGCGTGATCTGTCTTTTCTCGGACGATTCAGCTTTGAGATGATAATGGACTTTATTGGTCTGAGCCGTGTGCTGACTATCATCGCCCGTGGATATATGTTCAGAAACGGCAGTTCTGACATTGAATATGCAAGGCGTGCATTGTTTGCGTGGTGCAGCATACCTGATAAAAAAACTGCCTCTCCGAAAGAGGAGTGGCAGTTCAGAACAGATTTCAGAGACCTGCATGAGGAGTTCCCCGAATTGGTCGATAAAAAGGGACAGGGTTGGTTTTACAGGCACGTTCATAAGATTGAGAAGTTTATCACTAAGAACAGCGACAAAATGAGCAAGACTACACTCTCCAAGGCTGAGCCATTGAAAAAGAGATTCGACAGCGCATGGCGTGATAAAGTTAAACAGTTCCAGATATCGCTGTATTCGCCCGATACTAAGGGAGCGTGGGTGCTGCGGTTCGATGATGTATTGGCAGACGCTCTTGAACTCGGATTGCTTGTCAACAAGACTTTTTTCTTCTCTGATGATGAAAAGGCTCATATTGCGGCACAGTTGCCCGACAGTCTGCCTTATGAAGCTGCGGAAACAGTCCTTGCTTACTGTATCGCCAACAAACCCGATGATTCGGACTATGTTGTTCTTCCTGTCGCTAACTTCGACGCATACTTCGGCAGCACCAATTTCAGCCGTAAGTGGCTCAATTTGTTCCCTGATACTATGCTTGAACGCGAGAAGCAGAGCTTTGGGGTTTGCAGGATAAGACTGATTAATCGATAAAAATTTCAAAGGAAACAACTTTTATAATGAACGGTACGTGAATTAGAAGTTATATTTCAATAGGCATCAGCCTATTTGATTCGTATATTTATCCAAATCTTAAAACTTATTAGTTTTGAGATTTCTTTTCATAATGAATCCTTACCTTTTTGAAAATATACTTTTTTCCTTTTGCCCAAGCAACGCCTGCTATTATTGTCAATAATAAGGCACCACCAATTCCAATAGCTGAGCGCCAATTAACATTTGAGAATGAAGTTTTAACTAATTCAATAATAATTAAGGATATAAAATAAGGTACTCCTATAATCAAAATGGAAAAAACCCAGCCAAAAAAGTTAATCTTTTTATCAAGTTCATTGCGCTTTCGTATTTCTTCCTGATGTTCAAAGGATGCAATGCGTTCTTTAAGTGCGGTGGTCTCACGTTCCTGCTCTTGCTTTTCATTGACGTATACTTCTTCAAGATGTTCTAGTTTTTTTTGCGTTTGCTCATGTGCCTCTTTTTCATCTCTAAATAATTTTTGTGATTTTGCTTGTATATCATCATATACTTCGAGGTAAGTATTTGAATTAAAGCGCGCGTAGTCTCCCCTTGTAATATTCATTAACGAATCGAGCACCACAGGATGAGTACGTAAGAACAAATACTTTTTTTCATCAATTTCATCAGCGTTTCTTGCTTCATCTAGAGATTGAATATATTTATCTAGAAGAACGTTGTCTGGTTGTAAAAAAGCATAGCAATCTGCTAGTAATTTATACTTCTGATAATCTATCAACTGCATTGGGCTATCCAACCATAATATAGCACCAAATAAGTCTGCTGAAACACAAGCAGGAATATGTCCAGATTGTATACTCTTATTACTTTCATATTTTTTACTAACATTTGCAATTGCATTATTAGTAGTTAACATAATGTGCTTTGCATTTTGTAATCGAGTCGCTGTTTGCCCTTGACGTTGCCTATAAATCATGATTATTGAACGCACATCAACTCGAATGCTCTCTTCTTTCTCACGTAGTAATTCATATCCGTTTTCAAGATATTTTTCCTTCACCATTTCAAAGAGTTGAGTTTCGTCTTCTTGAAAACTATTCTGAAAAATGTCATAATCAGTTTTGACTAAAGTAATTCCATACTCATTCAGTTTAGTTTCTATATTACTACAAAACTCCGATATATCACTATCGCTCATCCTTGAATCATGAAAAAAGCGAGCCGCTTTATTTGCTTTTCTTAAGTCATATTGAGTGTTGGTAGCCCAACTAGCTGCTCTAGCAATTATTCCATCGATTTCTTGAAAGACGTGATCTAACACATGAACACTACAATTAGCTTTAAGCATTTTTTCAATCAGTGTTCTATATGATTTTATTCTGTATTCTTCATCCATACCAAGCAAAGCAAAAACAATCGGAGAATCTAGATATACATTTAAGTTAGAATAATCAGCTTTGTCATCTCCAAAATAAAATAACGCTTGTTTTGTTATATTACTGGCTGAAATAGCAGAAATAAAACTAAAAAGATCTGTTTTCTCTTTGCCTTGAATTCTGATAAAGCTATACCATGCATATTCAATTGGAAGTATACCGTTTCTTTCGTTAGAATTCTCAATGCAAAAATCAATTTTTTCACCAGATAGAATTGTATCGTCTGTTTTATCTAATTCTGAAAGAATGAATTCTGCTAGATCTGAAGGTTCATCAGTATTGATTTCTTTACAGTATGATGTAAAGCTCTCAATTAAGCAGTTCCATTTTTCATTAAAGTCTGTATCGTTGAAATGAAATTTGTCAAGTTCTTCAACTACCACATTATACTTTCCACGGTCTTCAATAAAACAATTATTGCTCACACCGACCCCCAAAACTTGCCTTATAAATTGAAGAGGCAATTCGATTGAGTAACGTTCCATAAACTTTTTTGATATAACAGTCTCCTCAATCGTTGATAAATTCTCCTCAGATATCATATTAGCCAAAAATGAAAAATATGTATTAAGGATATTTTCTCCCAAATAGCCAGCTTTATACGCAATGTACAGCTTTTTGATATTATCCACCATCACACCTCATTTTTTGAATTACTCTTATCTTATAACCAGTTCGAATATAATTCAATTAATTTCGCACAATTTGCATATGTTTTTGTCAAGATATTTTTATTTTAGCAAGATTTATTATGATTTGTCAATTAAGGCACATCTTGCATGATTGGTTGGTAAATCAACTGGTTAGTTTCTTATGTAATTCTTTCAGCTTTGCCTCTTTTTCTTTTCGGGCAATCTTTTCGTCAAGAATCAGTTCTATAGAGTATTTTAAATGCTGAAACACTTCCATCGATTCTTGCTCAGATAATTCATGTACACCTTTGCTCAGCCAACCATATATTTTGTCCTTGATACTTGATAATTCTTCAGGAATTATTCTCTCTCCAAGCATTTCTAAGTATTCAATCTTCTCGTTAAAACGCTTTTTTGAATACTCTTCATCATTCCAATTACTTGATTGACAACACTTGTTTTGCGCTTCTATAACGATACTTTCAAAAATGCGTCTGAGATACAAAAGCGATCCGCATCCAACTCCTGACGCATATAAACCCAATGCCATGCTAAAATCACGAAATCTATCTGACGATAACACTTTCCTGTACTTCTCAATATCAAACATTTGCAGGTCAGCCATAGACGGTTCTTGTCCCACCTTTTCAAGAATTAAGCAATATTGCAAATGCTCATACTGTTCCGAAATTTTCTTTTCCTTATCGGTCATCTCCAGTTTTGGATTGGCTGCTTTTCTTTTACGATATTCTTGCAGTTCTTTGGGTTCCTTACAAAGATCAATAGCACGCTGTAAAATACAATCAACAATAATTCTATGTTTATTATTATATGAACATAGAAAATCACGACGAAATTCAATAGCCGCTTCCAATATGCCATCTATGCAGGATTGCATAACTTGTTTTTTATCAAAATCTTTTTTTAAATCTCCGCCTAATGGCTGTAATTCATTTTCGCCCAAAGTATAACGGAAAACAGGTTTGCTAAAGGGATTGATGCTCTCATTTTCCATAACACCAGGAACTTCTCTTTGCTCCTTTGATGTAGCTTTGGGATTATATTTTGCTTCTTGTTCATTAATAACATCATGCTTTAATAAATAATTTGTTGCTTTCTGTGGATTAATCGATTTGCATGGAGAAAACGGCTGTGTTCTCTTACATTCTGAGCATGGTAGCATTATACTTTCATTAAAAAATAATAATTGATGTAATGCCTGTACGTCTTTGTTTAATATTACCTTGTAAATTATATCGATAGTTCTTCCCGTTGACGCTGGTGGAGTGTAAAATTCTTTTGTAATATCATGTATATATGTATCCACTATAACAGATTCATACACCCCCAACTCTGTAACCATACGTTCTGGCTGAAACTCACCCTCCGAATAAATAAAATCAGATAGATGCATCATTTTCAATATTTGATTGAGAGAATAATGTCTCAAAATAAAAACCTCCTTTACTCCAATGCACCCAATAACTCCCCCAACTTCTCAGCAATTCTTTTCTGCTCGGCGAGTGGTGGGAGAGGGATTACTTTAGGTTTAATCATAGGAACTGTAAGCTGAGGGATACTTGAACCAACACTATTTTCTGGAAATATTTTCATTACATATTGCAAATATCTTGGCTCAATATAGCTTGACTGTTCAATTACAATTAATCTTACAATAGGATAGTAGCTATAGGTTCTATATACCGTAAATCCAATAGTACCTCTGCCCGCAACTGTTATTGTATTTTCTGGAGCAGCAGAACTTGAAGTAAAACCCAATATTCCATCATTAGATACACCGTTTGCAACTACAGGAATAAATCGCTTTTCATCCTTTACTGTTGTAAAATCATCAGGTTTATCTCTTCCAGCCCAAATAGATGTAGAAATATCACCAAGCCTCACCCATTTCCAATTCTTCGGAATCTCAAAAGGTATCTCTTCGCCTTTGATAGGCGGCAGGGGCTTTTCTTTTTTGATCTTGCCGTCTTTAATGAGCTTTTGTTTCTCCTCCTGAATCTGCTGATAAAGCTCCTCGGCAGTACCGTCGCTTTCGAGCTGTTGAGTGAGTTTACCTCTGATTCCTGC
Source organism: uncultured Ruminococcus sp. (assembly GCA_964552525.1). Classification (GTDB taxonomy): domain Bacteria; phylum Bacillota; class Clostridia; order Oscillospirales; family Ruminococcaceae; genus UBA3855. The sequence continues at coordinate 13,713 of CAZKHW010000026.1, forward strand.
ATTAATCAGCTTTGTTCTGAGGACTTCTATATGATTTTTTAAAATCATGAGTGATTGACCGATACTGATTATTCCTTTTGAGGTTGTGCTGGAAGATGATAATATGGCTTCTATTTTTAAAATAGCATCTGCAATATTATTTGATTCTATTTTCACATCGTTGAGTACTTCAGATATTGTACGCTCGTCTTCCTCGGTAAAGTCTATCCACTTGAAGTTCAGGTCGTCACGCTCGCTGATTTCCTCGGCAGTGAAACATCTCCACCTGCCGTTGGGGTTATCCTCGGTGCAGGTAGGCTTTCTGTCATGCATATGTCCTGCACAGTAGCACTCAACAAATTCATCAAGATGAGCCCTTGTCATAGGCTTGGTTGCCATAGTGTGCTTGACATCTGTGCGGTAGTCGTATACCCATATATCCTTTGTCGGCTTGCCCTTTTCAAAGAACAGCACATTCGTCTTAACGCCGTTTGCATAGAAAATACCTGTCGGCAGTCTGAGGATAGTATGCAGATTATAGCCCTTCATCAGCTTGTCACGGACTCTTTTTGTAGCGCCCCCGTCCGTCAGAACACTGTCAGGCAGCACTACACCGACACGTCCGCCAGTCTTTACGATAGACATGATATGCTGTAGGAAGTTTACCTGATTATCGGAAGTCTCGATGAATCCACGTCCGTCAAAGTCTATACCGACACTGCCCTGAGGTCTTGTTCCGAAAGGCGGATTTGTCATAATAACATCGTATATCTTATCAGATGTATCGGTCAGGGAGTCCTGATAAACTATAGGACTTCTCTTTGTGCCTATATCATGCAGATATAGGTTCATTGAAGCAAGCGTTACAACAAGAGAAGTATTATCCGCGCCGAACAGAGCGTTATTTTTAAGGAACTTCTGCTTTTCAGCGTCCTTGCTCTGCTTCTTCATATGGTCGTAGGCAGAGAGCAGGAAACCGGCTGTTCCGCAACAAGGGTCCGCAACTGTCTCGGTTATTTTCGGATCAACTACATCAACAATAGCCTTGATGAGCGCTCTGGGCGTAAAATACTGACCTGCTCCGCTTTTTTTATCTTGACCGTTCTTTTCAAGTATTCCCTCATAGATAGCTCCCTTGAAGTCTCCGTCCATAAGATACCAGTTTTCCTCTGAGACCATGTCGATAACCTTTTTAAGCATAACAGGACGGTCGATTTTGTTGACAGCTTTTGTGAAAATAGTACCAATAAGACCATTTTCGTCAGAGAGCGTTTTCAATATTTCTTCATACTTTTTGACAAGGTCATCACCGTTTATATTAACGAGATCTTTCCATTTACAGCCGTCGGGGATGGTGCTTTCAAGTCCGAAACTTTCTTTTTCATCATCCATTTTCAAGAAAAGGATATATGTGAGCTGGGTTATGTAGTCCGTAAAGCCGACACCTGCTGCCGACATTACGTTTGCGATATCCCATACTTTTTTCAGAAGTGCTGATTCTGTTTTCTGATTTGCCATGTTTTAAGCCGCCTTTAATAAAAATCTTGATAGTACAGTTATTTCTTCTCCGAGTCTTGGGACTTGTCCGAATACTCGTATACCTTGTCTCCAGAGATCTGTGTCAATCTCATTCAGATCTGTCACTGAAATAGCTCCATCATTTATAATAAATTCTGATATTTGCCGCATGACTTCGATCTGATCCTCTGTAAGATCACGCTGAGTTTGACCGCAGTACAGATTGAAACGTTGTACATAGCCATTCATCAGGCTTGTTAGTTTATGATTCTTTTTATACGCATACCTAACAAGCTGTATCAGGTGAGTAAGAGCTTTTGCATTTGTTTTTACGTCAAGTTCATCTACTCTAACAGGATCGAGCGTTTTGTAATATTTCCAGAGCTGCGGAACAGTAAAGTGACTGCTCTCGGACAGAAGCCTGTCACGGAGGTCTGTAAGCATAGACTGAGTTATCAGTGTATCTTCCGAGTTATAGATAATACGCAGAGCCTCGACACTATCTTTGTTCTCGTCAAGGTATTTCTCAAAGTTGGAAATATAGTTCTGTGCCGTTTCTTTTGAGAATCCAGCACTGATAAGAGTATCGGGATCCTCCTCTGTCGTCAGGAAATATCCACGCTGTAATTCGAGTAGCTTCTTTCTTGCTGGAATACTGCTGATGAGACGATCTATCAGCACCATGCGTGTTGTATTGCTGTCAGAAAGACTGATAAATGGCGGAAGACCGCCTTTATCGAATGCTTTCTGTATCACAGCTGCAAGCTCCTTCGGTGCATAACCGAACGTATTGATGAAGTATTCAAGGTGATGACCGAAGAAATGGTTATCCTCGTAACGTCTGTTTATGGTAGCGCAGTAGTCACGGAGCAGGAACAAATTATCATCGCTCAGTTCATTGTGTGAAAGTCTCTCTAATAAATGTTCAAGGGAAAGACGCTTTTTTCCGTCTGCTCCCAGAGCAGGTCCGGGGATATTTTTTTCATGCTCTGTAACGCCGATCGCATCAACGATGTAGTAGCACTCCTTTGTATTTGCATTAGGAGTTATCTCACGCAGTTTATCATCGCTGACACCCCTACAGCCACGACCTTTCATCTGCGTATATAAAACATCGGACATCACGTCTTTCATGAAAAGAACGATCTCCAGAGGCTTCACATCCGTACCAGTAGCCACAAGAGTAACCGTTACAGCGATACGAAAATCCTTTTCATTTCGCAGGTCACGGATCAGGGCATTGGAATCATCGGAGGAATAAGTTATTTTCTGAACGAAATTCTCAGGAATTTCGCCTCCCTCAAATTCACTTTTAAAAACTTCCTTGACAGCCTCTACTATTTCCGTTGCATGATTATCATTTTTAGCGAATATAAGCGTTTTAGGAATATATTCCCATATCTTTTCACGTTCAGGATATAAATCTTCGTATATTGATTTTTTGAAGCTCTCTAAAATTTTATGTATCTGCTGACGGTTAGTGATGGATCTGTCCAACAAATTCTGAGCGTATTCCTTGTTCCGATCAACTGTATATGTAGTAGAATCAAGATTTCTCCGTGTTGTTTCTGTTACAGTAGTGCCTTCTTTAAGCGTTCCGCCATGTTCTGTAACCTTTGTAGCAATGCGATATATACGAGCCGGAACATTTACACCGTCAATTACAGAACGCTCATATGTGTAGTTCTCTACGATATTATTATTGAAAAATGAATATGCCTCAGGAGTTGGTGTAGCGGTAAGTCCAAGTATATTTGCACCCGAAAAATAGTCAAGTACAGCTTTCCACTTACCATATATTGAGCGATGACATTCGTCTACAATAATAAGCTGAAAATAATCTGAAGGTATTGTAAGCTCTTCACCAAGCTGAATAGCAGTATCCGTATCTTGTTCCTCTGCCGCGGTGAAACGCTCGTCCTCTGCGTCTTCACTATCATCGTTAATAGTCTGACCAGTCATTATCGCAAAGAGCTTTTGGATCGTTGAAATAACGATATCTGCCTTAAGATCTTTATCTTTTTTCAGTCTTTTGATCTCATAAAGAGAGTTCATTTCTTTTTTATTCTCAGTCATATTGAACTGACTGAATTCGCTCTCAGTCTGTCTTGCAAGGTTATTCCTGTCAACGAGGAACAATATTCGTTTTGTAGATGTATAGTTGAGCAGACGGTAGCTTGCAAGACAGGCAAGATATGTCTTGCCACTGCCGGTAGCTAATACTGCCAGATTCTTTTTCTGTCCCTTTTTAATAGAGCTCTCAAAGTTGAGTTCTGCGTTATATTGACAATCTCTGAGAGTCTGCTGCTCCAGTTTAGGCAGAGCACCATATTTAGATGATTGCTTTATGATACGAAGCATTTCCTTTGGAGTATGTATAGCATCAATTTCGACATATTTTTCTTCATCTGACAGGAGATTCTTGAATAGTATCTTTTCACCGTTAGACATATACACAAGCGGAATAAAGCCATCTTCCCATAATCCATACCATGAAAGAGGAGTTTTGGCGTAGTTTTCAGCTTGTGATTCAACATCTTCTCCAAGTGGATTATCAGCTCTCTTAGCTTCCAGAACAGCAATAGCTTTATTATCTATGAAAAGCAGATAATCGCTCTCTTTATTATCCTGAGTCAGTGCTTCTCTGATAGCAGCTGTAGTCTGAGGAACATACTCGTCCCTGTCAACAACATGCCAACCTGATCTGTTGAGCTTTTCGTCTATTTTAACACGAGCCTGTTCTTCTGGGAGCATAGACATACCACCTTTCACGAAATACTATATTTAATATATTATAGCATATTTCAACAAAAAACGCAATACAAAATGCAAAAAAATTCGAAGAATAACAATGATTTGAGTTTATAGTTTAAATTATTTTTCTTCAATAATTCCTTGAATACAGTTATTAATTTTGCCAAACTTAAGTCTTTTCCTTGCCTTTTTTCTGTTATTATGATATACTAAACATAATGACTACACTTGATGAAGGAGAAAATATGAAATATATAGTATTTGACGTAGAAACACCGAATCGTGCAAATAACAGAATGAGCGCAATAGGCATTACTGTGATAGAAGAAGGAAAAATCGCAGGCTCATTTTTCTCTCTTGTTGATCCCGAAACTCATTTTGATTATTTCAACACAAAGCTTACAGGAATCAGCGCTCGAACAGTGCAAGGAGCGCCTAATTTCTCCGGACTATGGGAGCAGATCGAACCTATCATGGGCAGTGGGATACTTGTAGCGTATAATGCAGTATTCGACATGGGCGTCCTGAAAAAGTGTCTGCACGATTACGGTATCACATGGAAAAATACTGCAAAGTACCTTTGTACAGTGCAGGCTGGCAGGCGGATTTTGCCGGGAATGAGTCATAGTCTGAACGTAATGTGTGATCATTACGGCATTTCGCTTGATCATCATCAAGCAGATAGCGACAGCCGTGCATGTGCAGAAATATTACTACGTTACATAGAAAGCGGTGCAGACGTCAATTCGTTTATAC
>CAZKHW010000027.1:0-18601 GCA_964552525.1 uncultured Ruminococcus sp.
TTCAGAGGAGTGTCGATTCAATAGCTGCCCTCGAGGGCGGGGGCAAATTAGTGACAGCTCACGCAGCCCGTCCTTGTAGTTGTCAGACGGGTAACCGTCTGTCATCAGGAAGATGACCGGCGCGAACGAAAGCGACGGGGAATTGAGGAAACTGTTGCGCGACATGCGGATGGACAGCTCCCTGAAAGCAGCACCCATGCTGGTGACACCGTCTGCACGAAGGCGCGTCCACTCGAAGTCCTCGATGGAGATCGGCTCGGAGTACATCCACATAACACTGTTCGAGAAGGTGAGGACAGCGACCTTAACGTCCGTATCTGCCTCACCGACACGGCGGATCTCCGGGATCAGCTCCTCCATGACCGTGTTCAGCTCCCCCATCTTAGTGCCCTTCATACTTCCGGAGGTGTCGATCAGGAAGAAAATGACCAGACTCTTCCGGGACACTCCGGTAGCGTTAAGCGGATCATCGTCATCGAACCCCAGAAAATCATCTGTGGGATCGTCAGGCGCGTCCGCCTGATTGCCGAATCCGCCGGCTGCGGCAACAGCAGCCGTATATTCATCCATGTCCGCCATATCAGCGGCACTTTTGGCATTTTCCATTTCTTCGCTCATAGTATAAGCTCCTTTACTCTGATGTTCGGAGGATCAAGCCGCAGACATTTTCCTGCCTGCATTCAGGCAGTTTCCGTCTCCTTGTCCTCGTTGATCCGTGCGGTCACGCCGCCGAAATCCACGACAATGCCGCCCCACAGCGGAAATCCCTTGCCGGGTAGGACGCTGTAGAACTTCCCGTCCGGCATCTTGGCACGCCAGGTCTTTTCAGAGAGGTTCTTGATGCCCAGCATACCGGGTTTGAGCTTGTTTTCCACAAGCTCTCCGGTCACGGTGTGGAAATCATCCGAGATCTCCTCCGTTTCGCAGGCGTAGAATTTGCAGCCCAGATACAGCGGAACGCGGTAATCGCGGTTGCTGAAGCTCAAAGTCACGAACTCCGTGCCGCACTTGGGACACTTGAACGCCATATCGCCCAGGGGGGTGTACATGCTGGAGAAATTTGTCCTGCCGCACGGACATCCGATGATCTCCGCACGCAGCCGGATGAACAGCTTCTGCCACTCGTTCTCAATGATGCGCTTGTTCGGCTCAGTAATACCGACTGTAAAGGAACGGATGAATGCCTTGCGCACATATTCCGGATAGATCTTCCAGAACTTGATCACATTGTCATGAATGCCGCGTACCGGACGATTGGAGTCATTGTCCGGATCGTATACGAACACCGCCTCCTGACCGTAGTGACGCAGCTCGGATGCCTCCGTCAGGCAGATGTCCTTAACGACCTTTTCGCCCTCCATCGGATCACCGCGGAACAGGAGCTTGAACAGCACCACTGCCAGAGAGTACTTATCCGTCTGTACATTGGGCTTTTCCAAGCAGCGAACGACCTCGGGAGCCATGTAGCCGGGCTTGCCGCCGATGCCGAAGTTCGAGCCGTCCGGTGCGATGTTGTCGCAGTCGCACACAAGGATATCGCCGGTGTTGACGTTGATAAAGAAACCGCCGTCATTCAGATCCTGATAGCTCTTGCCGGCACGGTGGAGCTGACGGAATGCGGTAACGATATTAATAACAGCCGTTACCATCGCATACAGGCTCTTGAACTGCACCGGAACCTTCATGGCACGTCCGGTAAGCGGATCAATGTCCAGCTTGTAGGTGTTGAGGATATCCACGAAGGAATCGTAGCCTACAGGGCGTACATCCATCAGATAGCCAAAGCTGCCTGCCTCCAGCGGCTTGGTCAGATACTTCGGCCAGAGGAATTTTTTGGACGGTGCGCCGTCCTTGATGTTATTGTCGATATTCTTGCGAAATGCTGCCGGATTCTTGATCTTATCCACATCATACCATTTCAGGGCATACTGCATGTCGTTAAATTCCACGAGATATACGATGCCCTGACCGCCGCTGCCAAGCACTTTGAGTACCTTTGCAGCACCGCCGTATTCCATTTCGACGTATTGTCCGATCTGAAGTTCTACCATGATACATTCATCCCTTTCTCAGTGATTCTAGTCTCCCTGCGCCTGCTCAGACACCCAAGCCCCTCCGGATGACATCATACTTGATGCGGTTGGTCTGGCAGAACTTGTGTACATAGGAGTTCTCGTAGCAGCGGATGGTGAGGTTCGGGCACATCTCAAACGCGTTGTCCTCGATGTATTTTACACTGTCCGTAAGAATGAGCGTCTTGAGTGCGACGCAGCTCTGGAACGCCTGCGCTCCGATGGAGGAGATGGTGTTCGGCAGCTCCAGCATCTCCAGATTCTGACAGAATGCAAAGGTATTCTCCTCGATCTCCGTCACACCGCTTGGGATGCGCAGCATGCTCAGACGCGAGCAGGACTGGAACGCACCTCTGCCGATGCGTCTGACATTGACAGGCAGCTCGATGACTTTAAGACGCTTGCACTCGGAGAAGGCAAATTCGCCGATCACGACCAGCGTGTCAGGCAGCGTGACGGACTTGAGGAAACCAAAGCCGTCAAAACAGAAGGCATCGAGATTGGTGTAGCCGTGATCGACCTTGACGGAGTTCTTCCAGCGCGAACGGGATGCCGTCTTGGCATCATAAATCCGCTGCACACTCAGATCAACGGAAGCCGCAGATCTGGCAGCCGGCGGAACAGCACCGGGAATCACGGCGTTCTTCGGAAAACTGCCGGGAGCTGGTGCAGCAGCCTGAACTGCTGCCGGAGCTGCCTGTACAGCAGGTGGCGGAGCCGGGGATTCATAATCCCAGTCCAGCATATACGTGAAGCATACGAGAACGAATTCCACTGCGGAATCAGCAAGGAAAAGCTCGTTTGTCATGTACTCCCTCGCCTTCATGACGGCGATCTTCCGGCTGTCCTCACGACGCATGGTGCCGAGGATATTCTGACCGAGGACGTTGCGGAATAAACGGCGTTCCCTTTCAAATTCGGGGATGGTATCATTCATGATGGAAATAAACTGATCCCTGTTGTCCAGAATCTCCTCTCCGTACTGCTGAACCATCTGTCGGAATGCGTGTTTGATTTTGTTCGTGTTTTCAAAAACGAGCATAACAAGCCCTCCTAACTTCATTTCTCTGCAAAAATTGACGGTTATTTCTTAATAACTAACAAAAATCACCTGTTTGCAGAATGGTAATATGTGTGATTCACATAATTAATTTAATTATATCATACGAAGTGGACGATGTCAAGGGCAGGAGTCAACATTTGCTAAAAAAACATGCTGCTGTACAGAAATGTACAGCAGCACAGGTTTTATACGGATACCGGGATCTTACCATTCAGCTTGTCAATGATGACCGGCAGCTCCGCATCGATCCTATCGTTGGAAAGCTGGCAAGTACCGGCATTGGCATGACCGCCGCCGCCGTATTGCAGGCAAAGCTCACCGATATTGAAATCACTGTTTCGGTTGATGATGGATTTGCCGATCATGACAGCAGTATTCTGCTTCTGGAAGCCCCATGCGACATGCACAGACAGCTCAGTCTCCGGCCACATCGCATAGACCATAAAGCGATTTCCGGCATAAATGACATCCTGCTCACGCAGGTCGATGACAGCGACCTTATCCTCGATGCGTGTGATCTCGCGAAGCTGCGCCTTGAACAGCTCCTGCTGCTCGAAGTACAGATCCACTCGTTCCTTGACATCGGGCAGCGCAAGCACCTGCTCGATCGTATGATCCACACAGTAGGCGATCAGCTCCATCATCAGCGCGTAGTTAGAAATGCGGAAATTGTGGAATCTGCCCAGCCCTGTACGTGCATCCATGAGGAAATTCATCAGCACCCAACCAGTCGGGTTAAGGATCTCCTCCTTGGTGAAGTCGGCACTGTCGCCCTTGTCTACCGCCCACATGATCTCCTCGGAGACACGGGTAAATGTCTTAGCACCGCCGTAGTAGTCGTAGACAACGCGTGCAGCGGACTTTGCCTTGCCGTCGATGATGTACTTGCCTGCATAGTCCTCGGGCTTATTGCGGAGCAGCTCGCTCTCGTGGTGGTCGAATGCAATGTTCACGCGCGGATCAAACGGAAGATTCGTGGTGATATCATTATCCGACAAATCGACCTTGCCGTCCTGTACATCCTTGGGGTGTACAAATTTGATCTCGTCAATGAGGTCGATCTCCTTGAGCAGCATCGCGCAAACCAGACCGTCAAAATCGCTTCTTGTTACCAGTCTTTTCATGGTGATCCTCCAACAAATGGTATCGTTTCGCCGCACGGAAACCTCCGGAGCGACAGTTCTTTTTTATTATAGCACATATTGGTTGGAAAGTCAATCGGAATTATTAGACTTCCAGTAAATCAATTTTGCTGCCCTTTATTGTGCGTTTTATACAAAAGCTGCCCACGGCTGCCGCCTTTGGAAACCGCCAGCTATGCACCAATCCAGCTTTGCCCTCTTGCCGTTAGGCAAAGGGCATTGCGGACACCAGAATCCGATCTATCGTCATCGCCAACTTGCCAGCGCGGGCTACCGCGCATTATTCGAGCTTGACAACATGCCGCAGCGTACCGAGAGAGTCGTTTTCGTTGATGATGCCGTCACCGTTATAATCCGCCGCCAGAAGCGCACGCTCGTTCAGCGTGGTCACACCGAGAATGTACTTGTTGATGACGATCACGTCCACGATATCCACGCAGTCATCGAGGGTCACATCACCCGGCAGGGGACGGATGCTGCAAAAGGCAATGTCGTTCTCCTCTGCAAAGGTCTGCGCCGTTGAACCGATGTGCCCGGCGATCCTTCCGGCATTGACGAACAGTGCGGCGGATTCGTCCCGTATAGGATCCTGAAACTCAATGTTTTGATATGACTGTGTACTCAGGAAATGAACTGCGAAGCTCGCCATTGCCTCGTCATACATGGTCGGATGCTCCGTAATTAGTGCAAGTTGCTTGGCATACTCCTCATCGGTGTAGTTGTCGCGTTTCTCCTCAAGCACGGCTTTCCAGTCATAGACCAAGCCATAGGAGTTCGTGCCAAAGACGGCATCCGGATTTTCTACGGTCAGTGTCCCGATGCTGCGGCAGTTGAAAAATGCCCGATTTCCGATGTACTCCACGTTTTTCCCAAGGGTGACATCTCCCAGATTGGCGCAGTCAAAAAACGCATAGTCTCCGATTACGTACAGACTCTCCGGGAAATTGACGGCGGTAAGACCTGCACAGAACGCAAATGCCTTCTCATGGATGATCTCAACGCCCTCGGGAAGGGTGACAACGATGGGAGTCACCACCTCCTCCGCGTCCGAGGAGGAGAGAAATACATCATCCGTGAGATTCCCGAATGCAAAGGGCATGATCTCGGTCACGCCGTCCGGGACGGTGAGATCGGTGCATTCGGCGTACCAGAGTTTCCCCTCTGTGATGACGAACGGATACTCCGCAATGTAGGCAGTTCCGGACAGGCAGCGGAAATCAAAATCCGTTACATGCTCAAGTCCCACGATCTCCGTGAGTGCCTCATCCCCATAAAACGCATACGGATACAGATGTGTGAATGTGGAGGGCAGCGTGACGCGCCGAAGCTGCTTGTAATCCCTGAAAGCACTCTTCTCAACACCGGTCACACCCTCGTCAAACACGACCTCGTAGATCTCGTCGGCATACGTTTTCCAATCGGGATAGATGTCCGGATTCAGAAATTCATCGGCTTGCGTATAGACCGCACCGGTTCCGCTGATGGTGAGAACATGATCCTGAAGTATCCAGTCAAGACCGTACCATGTTCCGGACGGCACGTCATCCTCCGCGGCACTTGCCGGAAGTGCCTGGAACAGCAGCAGTGCTGCCAGAGAACCTGCTGTCAATTTTCGCATCATAGGTAGCTCCTTTCTGTTACTGTATGCGGAAAATTCTGGAAAACTGTAACGGTAAACAAAATCAGCGTCACTGGTTTGTGCAGGACGCTGTATCCCTGTCACGCCGTGAGAAAGGACAGCCGCAGAAATCCTGTCGGTACAGGCAGTAATCCGCGGAGAGCTGGATGGAGCGTTTATAGCCCTCTTTCTTTTTGAAATCGGTCGGAAGCCAGCGAATGCCGAGGTCTGCCGCGATCTCCTCACCGCAGGTGTTGATGAAAACAGCATCCTTGTGAGGACTGAGGGTCAAAGTGGTGGAAACGTAATCGACATCAAGGGAACGTGCAGCTCTGGCAGTCTCCTCCAGACGCAGACGGATGCACTGCTGGCATCTGACACCGCGCTCCGGCTCATCGGCAAGTTCCCTTGCAAAGGCGAGGAAACGCTCCGGCTCATAAATGCCCTCCAGGATCTCGACCTTGGACGGGAGAGGCATTTCGCTGACCAGACGATGCAGCTCGGCAAGACGAAAGCGGTACTCCTCCTCGGGGAGGATGTTCGGGTTGTAGAAGAACAGCGTGATCCTGGCATCGGCTGCAAGGCGTTCCAAACAGGCACTCGAACAGGGCGCACAGCAGCTATGGAGCAAAACATGCGCCGGGGATGCCGACGCATGCAGGATGTGTTCCATCTCGAGTTGATAGTTGCGTTTACCGCTCATTCTGTTTCACCTACAGTGTCGGCATCTGTAGATACGTCTGAGGGTTCACTCTCGGGGGCAGCTCCTGCCTCCTCGTTTTTGAGAAATGCTACGATGCCGTCCTTGATCGCCTTTGCCAAAGCATCCTGGTTGTCGAGGATCCACTGAGAGCCTTCCGCATTATCGTGGTACTCCACCTCCAGCAGACAGCACGGATAGCGGTTGTTCAGGATCTCGTACAGTTCACGCTGTGTCTCATCACGCAGCCCCCGATCCTCCGTGGGGGTCAGCTCTGCAACGCGGTTGTAAACATTTTCGGCAAGTGCCTTGCTGCCGCTGATCGTGCTGTTAAAGTAGCACTCCGTACCCTGTGCACCGACCTCATTCTCGTTGGAATTGCTGTGCAGTGCCACATAAGCACCGCAGCCAAGCTCGTTGCCCTTGGTGACCTTGTTCTTGACATTGTCGGTATCCTCGCACATATAAACGGTGTAGCCGTCAGCCTGGAGCAGCGCACGCACGGCATTGGCAAGCCGGAACATCACCTGCTCCTCGTTGATGGTCTCATCGCATGCATAGAGGTTATCCTCCTGTGTGGAGGGGCTGAGATAGATCGCCTTGGTATTGTCCGCAGGCGCACGTGTCGGCGGCTCGGTCGTCTCTGCCACATCAATGATGGAATTGGCAGAGTCGGTAGAACTGGTCGTATCCGGGTCGGTATCGGGCTTTTCCTTGCCGCAGGATTTGGCGATGCTCGCAATAATAATGATGAGAATGACGAAAACCACGAGTGTGCCGAGGAGACGATCCCATCTTGCACGTTTCATCAGGATCTGAAATTGACTGTTCTTGTTTGCCATGAAGTATCTGCTCCTTATCACAGCCCATAAGAGGGCAAATTTCCCATATACTACTATTATACACACATGTTCTGCGTTTGTCAAGCAAAAGCGAGGAAATTCTATGGAAATCAATTTTGTGGGCTTACTTGCGAAGAAACAGCACCCCGAGCGTATTTCTGCCGCAGTGCGAGGAAACGGTACAGCCGGCACGGGTCACATGGATCTCATCAAACACGCCGAGCTCCTTTACCTGCTCAACGCACGCCTGCACAATGGCATCCGCGCATCCGGCGTGGGTGATGAATCCATGTCCCCTCTCCATACTGCTGCCGTCACCCAGCCGGTCTGTGAGGTATTTGGGCAGAATGCGCTCAAATTTCCCCCGATACTTCTGCCCGACCTCCATTTTTCCGTCCTTGACGAGAATGCACGGTTTGAGCTGGAGGACGTTTGCACCGAGCATCGCCAGTGCCGAGCAGCGGCCGCCCTTATAGAGAAATTCCAGCTTATCCACGACGAACGATGCATCGACCTTTGCCGTCAGGCGGCGGCATTCCTCCGCGATCTCCTGCGCAGAACAGCCCTTTTCTGCCATTTCTGCGGCACGGATGACGAGCAGTCCCCCTCCGGTCGAGAGATTTCTTGTGTCCACGACCTCCACATGCCCCAGCTCACCGGCGGCAAGCCGCGCATTGCTGAACGAAGAGCTCATCTCCGCGCTGATGGTGAAATGCACGATCTCCTGCCCCTCGCGAAGGTGCGTCTCGAAGAACTCCGTACATGCCCCCAGATTGGGCGCAGCGGTTTTGGGGAGTGTTCCGGTCTTTTCGTAGTTTGCGTAAATGTCATCGGGCGTGATGTCCACGCCGTCTGTAAAGCTCCGGTCGCCCAATCCCACCTGCAACGGCAGGATCTGGATGCCGTAACGCTCACGCAGTGCCGGGCTGAGATCGGTGGTGGAATCGCTTGTGATGAGAATCTTTCCCATGATATTGCCTCCTTTATGCATCAAATGCTATGATGGCTGTAAGCTCGGTATGTCTGCTGCGGATCTCCTCCGCAAGGGCGGTCAGCTCCTGTGCACGGTGCAGACTGTCGGGATGATGGAAATAGGCATCCCCCGTCAGGTGATCCGTCAAATACCGCACGGCAAGCTCTGCGGTCACGCTGAAAACGCCAGAGAGCAGCGAATGACGCTCCGCTGGTGTCAGACATACCGCACCGGAACGATAGCCCTCGGCAAAGGCACTTAGCTTGGCGGTATCTATCCCATCGCTCCAGAGGGAGCGCACCGCATCTCCAAAATCATATGCCGCAAGTCCGGGCATCACCGTGTCCAGGTCGATGACCGCAGCCGCCTGCCGGGTTCTGGGATCAAAGAGCAGATTGCTGCACTTGGTGTCACCATGGATGATACGCCGGGGAAGCGCGGAACGGCACAGCGCACACACCTCCCCACGAAGCTCGCTGAGTCTGGCAAGGCACTCCCCTGCGGCAGCAGCGCGTCCGAGCGGATCGGTGCGCACGGCGGCATCCAGCGTCAGAAATCGACCGGGTGTATCGTGAAAACCGGGGAGCGTCTCATGCAGATGCGAAACCTCCAGCCCCTCAAGCATCGTCAGAAACTGCCCGAATGCATATCCTGCCGCGCGGATCACCTCCGCGCCGTCCGAGGGAGAAAGCGTCACACCCGGGATGCAGTCCATCAACCGCCAGCCGTTCCAGAGATACGCACCGTCCGCTGTACAGTAATAGTGCAGGGTCGTGCAGTCGGGAAACTGTGCCCGGATATGCCGGGTCACTGCGGCGATGTTGTCCATCACAAGAAACGGTGCGGCAAACGCGGTGGGATGCATGTGTTGTGCAATATACTGCCCCTGCGTTGTTGTGATACGCCAGGTCGTGTGGATGCGTCCTCCGGAGAGCCGTTCGCTTGTCAGGATGGGGGCGCGGATGCCGAATGCCGCAAGGATCTGCTCCATCTGTTACTGCGCTCGCAGAAGTGCTGCGCACCAGCCCTTCTTTTCGTGAATTTGCAGTTTCTCAAAGCCTGCGCTCTCCAGCACGTTCAGCACCTCATCGGCGCGTTCCGTGATGATGCCGGAGACGATCAGATAGCCCTGCGGCTTTAGAAATCCGCCGAACAGCTCCGACATGGCGATCAGCACATCCGCTACGATATTTGCGCAGATCAGATCATAGCCCCCGCCGATCCCGCTGCGCAATCCCTCATCACTGATGATATCACCGCAGTACGCCGTGTAGCGGTCGCTGCCGATGCTGTTCTTTGCGGCATTCTCCACCGCAGTGCGCACGGAATTTTCCACAATGTCCACGGCAGTCGCTTCCTTTGCACCCAGCAGGAGCGTTCCGATGGACAAAATGCCGCTGCCGCAGCCAAGGTCAAGCACGCGGTCGCCGGCATGCAGCACACCCTCTGCCAGTTCCAGACACAGGCGTGTTGTGTGGTGCTGTCCTGTGCCAAAGCTCGATGCCGGGTCAATTTCAAGAACAGTACGGGTGTTCCCCTCCGGGATCGCCTCCCACGAGGGCTTGATCAGGAGCTTTTCGCCGATACACAGGGGCTTGAAGTACTGTTTCCAGTTGTTCGCCCAGTCCTCCTCACGGACATTGCCGATGGTCATTTCCAGACTGCCGAACAGTGCCGCATGCTCGCCGCTGCGCAGATTCTCGCAAAGCCCACGTACACCGGAGAGCTGCTCAGCTCCCTGTGCATCGTCCGGCAGATAGAATGTCACGGTCGTATCGCACGTGGCAAGCCCCATCAGGTCATCCTCGATGTAATCCCACTTGCCGTCCTTGTCATCCAGAAATTCCTGAAAGCTCTCCTTGTCCTGAATGGAAAAGCCCTTGACACCGTGATCTGTCAGCATGGCGCACAGAGCATCCACGGCTGGCGACTCGGTCTTGATGGTCACTTCAAACCAGTCCATAATGTTCCTCCTTTTATGGGAGGGGAGCAGATGCTCCCCTTATTTGTATGGTATTGACAATGTGAGACCGAAGGGATTCTCCGGTCTCACACATCGTTTCAGCAGGCATCGAAAT
The DNA here is from genome assembly GCA_964552525.1 of uncultured Ruminococcus sp. Classification (GTDB taxonomy): domain Bacteria; phylum Bacillota; class Clostridia; order Oscillospirales; family Ruminococcaceae; genus UBA3855. The sequence goes on from CAZKHW010000027.1 coordinate 10,489, forward strand.
GATTACAGTCCGGCATAGTTCAGGCTGATCCAGCCCTCCTTGCCGTCATATGCGACTCTGCCCCAGGTAAAGCCGCTGTCGATCTCCACGACATCCAATTCAGTGCCCTCCGGGATGACCAGGAGGATATCGGAATCGGTGTTTGCCTCCTCGCGAAGATGGAGGTTGTCAGTGGTCGTAAAGCGCACGGTCATGAACAGGTTCTTCCCCTGAAGGCGGAACAATCCTGCCTGTGCCCGGGAGGGAATGACCGGTACGCGCTCGATCTCGGGGACGGTCTCTGGCTGCTCCGGCATCGGCGGAGTGGGCAGAGGTCTTGGGGCGGTGGGTGTGGTTTCCACAGGGATGTTCACGATCGGCGCAGCAGTTGTCACCGTTGCTGCGGTCGTCTCTGCGGCAGTGGTTTCTGTCACAGCAGTCTCTGTGATGGTTGTCTCTGTTGCAGTTGTCTCTTTCGTGGTTTCAGTTGTTGTGGTCTGTGTCTCTGTGAGGGTAGTGGTGACCTCTGTCGTCTCCGGTACAGCCTCTGACGGCTCTGCGGTCGTGGTATAGAGCGCAGTCGTCTCGGTCGTCTCAATGACAGTGGTCTCGGTGATTGTGGCCGTTTCCGCAATGATGGTCTCGGTCGGCTCGGACGCACTTACGGTGGAGTTTGCGCCCTTGAACAGACGCAGGGACACGACACCGGATGCCGCATACCGATCAAACAGTGATGTAGATTTGCTGCCGGGATCCATCATCGTGACGCTGGATCCGTTGACCGCATCGATTGCAACGAAGTGGCCTCCGTTTTTCACAACGGCTGCCAGATAGTATCCCTGATCCATCAGGTTCTGCATATGTTCTGCCTTCTGCTGCTGTGTGCCGCTGAGCGAGGCTTTTCCGCAGTAGATAAAGCTGGGTGCATAACCAGTGAGCTTATTCCAGTTAATGCTGCCGGATGATGTAAATCCTCCGTTTGCACTCATATAGCTGACGATCGTAGCGGGAGTAAAGCTGTCATCTGTCACCGAACCGGATTTTACCATCAACATGGCTGCTGATGTCACGGCACAGCCGCTTGCTGCGACCGTCTCTCCGCTTGAGCCGAGGGTCAATCCGCTCCAGCTCTCGCCATATTGCTTCCAGCTCTTGTAAGCATTGTCGCTCATCGCCTGAATGACAGTTCCGCCAATGGCGGCGGCTGCCATCACGGCTGCAAGAACGCCGCCTGCAATCGCTGCTTTGACCTTATACATTGACATGGGCCTTCTTCTGCTCCTTTCTGAGCTTTTTCTGCTCCTTTTCGTATGCCTTGCGTTCTGCCTGCCACTGGATGTATGTCACGGCAAGCTGCTTTGCTGTCATGGTCGGATGTTCTGTCGGATGATACAGAAGCGCTTCCATTTCGGATAGCATCTCCGGCTGTGTAAAGAACGGCGCGGATCTGCCGCTCAGCTCCCTCACGGTAGCGCTGTCTGGCATATGAAGAGTTCGGCGCATCCGGATAAAGATGGCCGAGGCACATGCTCTGGGGGGCATGTGCAGGAGAGACCGGCGGAAGTGCTGCTCCCGTATATACGGCAGCACTGCCCAGATACCGCATGCGAGCAGGCACAGTCCCAGCAGGATATAGCCCCAACGCATGACGTTCTGATTTTCGGCAGCACCAGCCGCGATCTCATTGGCGGCAACCGTCGGCTCAAAACTGAGCCATCCGTAGCCTGCGATATAGACCTCCGGAAATGCGTGGGCATCCCGGACTTTAATGACAAAATTGGTTTCACGGCCGTTGGCACTGCGCTCAGACCGATAGCGTTCGGACAGGTTATAGCCCTGCACATACCGCGCAGGAAGTCCTGCACTGCGGCACAGCAGTGTCATTGCCGTTGCGTACTCATAGCAAATGCCGGTGTGACTGTCTGTGAGGAAGTCATCCACATTGTCACCGACCTCCTTCGTGTACGCCATATCATAGACAAAGTTCTGCTCCGTAAAATACCGTTCGATGGCGCATGCCTTCTCGAAATCGGAATGCAGCCCCTCTGTGAGCTGTGCCGCCAGATCATCGATCGTCTCGGAATGATAGCTCAGCACATCAGCCACTGCCAGCATCGTATCGGCATCGGCAAGCTCCATCCGTGCGGTTCTAAGCAGAGATGCTGCCTGTGGATCGGTACTGCGCAGCACCTCTGCGGCATCCTCCAGAAGCTCACCGTAGCTGTCATGCTCCAGGCGTCTGAGCACCTCGGATTCCGCTTCGTACCGCGCGTAGGTATCGGAATAATAGGACAGTCCGATGCCGCTGCGCGACAGGGGCATGCCAATGGTCTTGCTGTACGAGAGCCGGCGTTTGTCAGACGCGCCCTCGGTCATCTCCATCGTCCGTGTCGGAGACGGCGGTGTGTTGACCGTAAACCAGGTAAAGAGATAGATCTCCTGCATCTCCTGCGGCGGAAGTGCCGTTCCGGCAAGATCCGCAAGACCATACTGCTCCGCAAAATCGCTGTCGAGTGCTGCAGCATCGAGGATCGCCTGCGTCAATGCCTGCGGCTGGTAGCCCAGCGGCTCCTCATAGGGAAGCTGGGGGCGATCATCATACGCCACATTCCAGCTGTCATCCTCCAGATAATAGGTATACGTCTGTGTACGCAAACGCAGCGATTCGGGCGCATTGACATAGAAGATCGTCCTGCCGTTATTGGAAACGGCGAGCGTGTTGTCCGTTGTCTCGGTAAAAGCACTGATGGCACTCATCAGCACATCCGACCAGGTGGAGTAGGACATGGCGTTATCAATGAACTCACGATCCGCCTGAAACTGCGGCTTTGGAATGATCGCTGCGATCACGCTGAATGCAGTCACATAGATGCCGATGGACACGCCTGCCGGAAATCCCAGGATCTGCCTCGTCTCCTCGTTCGGACGGAGCTGCCGGCAATAGATCATCAGCAGGAAATAGCTCGCCAGCAGCAAGATGACAAGCAGTGCCGGCATGTGCAGATTTTCCTTGGCATACAAGCTCAGCGGAATAAGCATGATCAGAAGCTGCATGACCATGCGGTAGCGCACCTTTGAAAAATAGTACACTGTACTGGTGAGGAATCCCACCATCAGCATAAAGATGGCGATGGTGTAGAGCAGCGAGAAATCCACAACGCTCTGCGGTGTCAGAAACCATACCGCAAAACTGATCGGATAGCTCTGCTGTCCAAGGTGAGTGAGCATTCCCGTGCTGTACAGCCCCAGAAACAGGAAGATCAGATAGCACACAGGACCAAGCAGACGCTTGCCTGCGACAAAATCATAAAAGCGCATCAGCACAAACGAAAGCAGCAGCGCAATGAGCGTATACAGCCAGCTCCATGCCTGATGGTAATAGTACATCGCGGTCATGATCAGGAATACAGCATATAACTGCACCGGATCGCCGAACAGGACAAGAAGGAGTTTCGCAGGACGTGTCTGCGAGAGGTTTTTCAGCTTTTCCCACATACCGCGCACCTCACTTCCGGATCGCTGTCATGGAGAAATCCTCCGACAACTGCCACAAGGCATCTGCACCGGAAAGCGCAGGCGGCTCGAGCAATACGGGAAATACACAGCAGACGTAGCCCTCGTTTTTCAGAACGCGCAGCGTCTCGTCAAGCGGTGCATCCGGATGCGTGGTGTAGATCATGTACGCGCCGGCTTTTTCCGAAAGCACCGCCGGATCCATGCGGCTGCCGTTGTTCATGAAATCCGCAGAGGCAAGCTCCACGGCGGCAAGGCGTACCGCATCCTCGCTGTCAAGCTCCAGAACATGCCACACACCGTCTGCGGCAAATCGCAGACTGCACGGCACACCCTGCCGCACCAGCAGCATCAGGAATCCCAGTGCCCCCTCCAGCATGATTTCGCGCCGCTTAAGGGCATCCGGTTCGCTCTCGTGCTGCAGATCGAGCACCACGGTCGGACGCACGGCACTTGCCGCCTCGTCCATGCGCACCATCAGTTTATTGCGCTTGGCGGAGAGCTTCCAGTTGATCCGGCGCAGATTGTCGCCGGGAACGTAGTCGCGGTGGATATAACCCGGCATGCTCTGACTGGTGAAGGATGCAGAGGATTCTTCCTCCTCCTCATCCATTGTCAGTACCGCGTCACTGACGGCACGCAGCATCAGGCTTGCCCCCGTGATCGAGGGGATCTCCGGGATCACGCCGATCTTCAGTGTCTCCGGCTTGTCCTTGATACCAAACCGGAACAATCCCAGATAATCCGAGATCACCAGCTCCTCCAGCCAGATGCTGCCGCTGCCGGCGTAAGCAGCCTGGTAGCCCATCGGGATCTCCAGCGGCTCTGCCGCAGTCATGGCACTCTGCACAGCACGAGGATCATCGGCTGATGCAGTTGCCTCGGAGCAAAGCCGGAATCTGACAAACGGGATCGGCAGCCTGCCCTCAGCACGAACCGTGACATGGACGGCAAAGTGCCTGCCCTTTTGCAGCGTATCCGATGCCGTCATCGTTACATGAACGCGGCGCGATGCCGCCCATGCCAGAAGTGCCGAGATCAACGGCGCAAGGAGCAGAAACGCCCACACCACCACGCCGATATCGCTGTCCAGATAGAATGTAAAAACATAGGCAAGTGCCGCCATTCCCAGAAATGCCAGCACCAGCTTGATGCGGTCGATCGCGGCACGCATCCCGGGTCTCGCCCTCATCACTCAGACTTCCGCCGGAACGGGCAGAGCTGCAAGGATCTGCCGAATCAGCGCCTCGGGACTTCCAAGCTGGTTGCGGCCCTTCGGCGAAAGCAAGATCCTGTGCGCCAGCACCGGAACTGCCAGTGCCTTCACATCATCAGGCGTAACAAAGCTTCGTCCATGCACGAACGCAGAGGCACGCACTGCCTTAAAGCACGCGATAGAGCCGCGCGGACTCACGCCAAGTGCTGCCATATCGCTCTCGCGCGTGGCATGCACGAGGGAAACGATATAACGGCGGACATTCTCTGCCACCTGCACCTCATTGACCTTTTGCTGCAATGCCGCGATCTCCTGCGTGGAAATAACCGGCTCGGAAATATTGCGGATGGGATTGTGCTCGCCGTTGCGTTCGAGAATGGCGATCTCCTCCTGCATTGTCGGATAGCCCATCGAAATTTTCATGAAAAAGCGATCCATCTGCGCCTCGGGGAGGTGATAAGTACCGTAAGTCTCCACCGGATTCTGGGTCGCGATGACCATAAACGGGGTCGGCAGGACGTGCGTCTGACCGTCCAGCGAGATCTGGTGCTCCTCCATGATCTCAAGCAGCGCAGACTGCACCTTGGGGGAAGCGCGGTTGATCTCATCGGCAAGCAGGAAATTGCAGATCGCCGCGCCCGGTCGATACTCCAGCGTACCGTCCTGCTGGTTGACGACAGAATAGCCCGTGATATCCGAGGGCATAATGTCGGGTGTAAGCTGGATACGGTGAAATTCGCCGCCCACGGACTTCGAGAGCGCCGCCGCAAGCTGGGTCTTTCCTACGCCGGGCACGTCCTCAAGCAGCACATGACCTCCGCAGAGCATAGCAATAATGACCTGCAAAACGGTTTCGTCCTTGCCAACGATGACCTTGGCAGCACTCCGGAGCAGCTTTTGAATATCCTGTTGCATAGTGGTCTCCTCCTTTGGGAGGGGAATGCTGTCCCCTCTGCTCTCCTTTCATTATATCACATTTTCTGGAATTTGTACAGCCTTTTTGTGCAAAATCTACGGAAATCAATGCCGCATCCCCGCCAACTCGCCAGCACAGCTCCGCGCATCAGCTCCCTAGTACCACATCATAGTAATGCTGTGCTGCATCAAACGCACCTGACTCGCGCAGCACCGCTTCGATCTCGGCAGAAAGCGTCCCGTAATCTCCGCCTGCGACCCACGCACGGCGGTTCACGGTGTCGATGACGAGCAGCACCTCAGCCTCATTCTTCACCTTGAGATCCTCGGCAAGTGCCCTGAGATCCTCCGGCGGCGCATCAGACTCTGCGCCCTCATCCAGCTCTGATACCGGGCATGCATCCGTGAAGATCACGCAGCGGCGGCGATCTCCGGCATTGGCTCGCTCCATGAGCATCTGTGCCTGTTCAGCGGACAGCGCATCCGCGCGATCCAGCACACGGTCAGGTACTAACTCCCCCACCGGCAGCAGGATCTCCAGTGCCTCGGCATATCTGCCCTCCACGAGCAGCGGTGTTGCCTTGGCGATCGGCATGGAAGTGTCGGCAAGGTAGATCTTGCAGACCCCCTCGCAGTAGACATAATCCCTGCCGGTGTCATTGTTCACCAGCACCAGAAAGCCCGATGTCCCCTCCCCGAACAGCGCACGATAGTAGCCCCCTGCAAATTGCTCAGGAGATTCACCGCCAAGCTGATCGGTGATAACAGCCGCTGACTGGATCTGCCGGATATCCGACAGCCAGCCAAGATAGGTGTTGTACTGCGCCGTCTCTTCCTCGGTCAGAACGCCCTGTTCATCAAACAGGTGCGTTTCCCCTGCCTCCTGCATGGACTTGGCACGCTCTGCGACAGATCGTGCCGGTTCTTCCGCCGCAGCGGTCGCTTCTGCACCATTGTCGGGGAGAAACAGGCTGGAGTCAGAATCCGGCTGCTTTTGCGAACCGCATCCCGTCACGCACAGCGCAGTCAGGAGGGCGGCAATGAGAGTGCGTTTTGGCATAATTTACTCCTCCGGTGCTTGATTTGCGGCATAGGCGGTATCGCGCAGGATCGCCTGATTTGCCGCAGTGTCGATCTGCAGCACGGACGCGCCGCCGATATCGGCTGCCGCCCAAGTACCGTCTGCCGGAATCTGCTGCTGGCGCATGTCATACCAGACAGCGACCGGCGCACGAAGCGACAGCAGATACAGCTCTCCGGTGGTCATGTTCGTGGAAATATGCGGCAGAGCCGAACTCATGAGCTGTGGAACAGCCTGTGCTGCACGGTATTTCGCGTTCTGCATGAGCTGGTTCATGACCTCACGCTGACGCGAGGTTCTCTCGAAATCGGCATTGCCGACATAGCGGATCCGTGCGTAAGAGAGTGCCTGCTTGCCTGTAAGGACGTAGGTGCCGCCTGCCGGGAGAAAATCCGCCATCGGATCATCGCCCATCAGCTCGTTGACCTCACTCTGGAGGATCACGTTGACGGCATCCGCCTCGGCATCGCTCAGCGTGATCTCCACGCCGCCGAATGCATCGATCACGCCGGCAAAGCCTGTAAAGCTCACGCAGACATAATCATCAATGCTCACATCGAAATTGCGCTCGATGGTGTCCATGAGCAGCTCCGCACCGCCGTAGGAATAGGCTGCATTGAGCTTGTCATAGCCGCGGTTGGGGATCTCGACATAGGCATCACGCATAAGTGAACTCATATACATCTCATGGGTCGCATCGTTGATGGTAAACAGGATCATCGAATCCGAACGTCCGCGCTCCTGTGAAAGATCACGCGAATCCGTACCGATGAGCAGAACCGTTCGCGTATAGTTGGCATTGCCGATCATGCCCGTGGTGACAGTACGCGGTGCATCCGGCACTTTTTCGATCTTCGAGATGACCGCAAGGGCTGCCAGGGAATATACGGCAAACACCGATGCACAGAAGATCAGAATGCCGCGCACGAACCGTCCGAAAAACGAGCTGCGCCGCCGTCTGGATCTTCTCCGTTTTTTCTTTTTTCCGCCAGAGGAACGTCTGGGCACATCGTCATAGTATGCTGCACGCGGCGGACGATAAGCATCCTGCGGCGGTCTTTGCCGTCTGCGCGGCAGCGGCTGCTCGTAGGGATCGTAGCCGTCCGGGATTCCGTAATCGGATGCACGCTCAGTGTCATAGGTATCATACGGGATATCCAGCTCGGCGGTATCCGCAGTGAACCGCGCCTTGCCCTTTGGCTTTTCGGGCGGTCTTGCAGGAGGTTCCCTGCGCAGCTCGTCATAAGGGTGATAGATCTCCTCGGACGATGCCTTTTTCCGATGCGGTCTTGGCAGATCTGCCATTGCGCATATCTCCTTTCAATCTGTAAAAACCTGTTGATCATTAATATGTCCGGCATGGATGCTGGTATTGCAGCTGGTCACATCCTTCCTGACCATCATAGCCG
>CAZKHW010000028.1:0-18373 GCA_964552525.1 uncultured Ruminococcus sp.
CTAATTCATTTGAGTTCATCTCTCTTTTCTCCTGTTTGCTTTCTTTCTTCTGTTTGAAATTGCAAAAAGTTTAAAAAAAGACTTGACAAACACTTTAAAATGTGGTATAATAATTAAGTCGATAAGATATGCACCATTAGCTCAGTTGGTAGAGCAACTGACTCTTAATCAGTGGGTCCTGGGTTCGAGTCCCCGATGGTGCACCAACATGGCCCGTTGGTCAAGTGGTTAAGACTCCGCCCTCTCACGGCGGCATCACCAGTTCGAATCTGGTACGGGTCACCAGCAAGGCTTTGCAAAAAGCCCTGCATCTATCATCGGTGTTGATTGCAAAGAGGTTCCACCTGTTCCCATTCCGAACACAGAAGTTAAGCTCTTTAGCGTCGAAGATACTTGGCTGGTCACGGCCTGGGAAGTTAGAACGATGCCGATATTAGATGCTTCCTTAGCTCAGTCGGTAGAGCATTCGGCTGTTAACCGAACGGTCGTTGGTTCGAGTCCAACAGGGAGCGTTAGAAACCGTTGAATTTGTTTCATGATAAATTCAACGGTTTTTTCATGTGTATTTAGCCATTCTCGTCTTTTCAATTACACGAATCCCTCAGAATCCGATTGACATTGGATTTTGGGGGATTTGTTATTGTACAACGCAATCAGCAAAAAGTACACCTTTTGTGTAAAAAATGGGTTGCAAACAAATTGTGAATATGGTATAATAATATACATCCAAAGCTGTTTAAAGGAGACGAGCTGCTGGAAACCTGCAAATGCAAACTCATGTACGACAGAAAGGAATGATTGACCATGAAAACAACTCGAATTCCGAAATGGCAAGTGCGAAGACTGTTCAGCTTTTTCATGACACTGACGCTCATTTTAAATATGGGCATGATTCGCGTGTCAAGAACAGAAGCAGCCGAAACAAACGGAAGATTTATCTATGTTGCCGAAAACGGTAATGACGCCTCCGGAAACGGTTCTTCTGAAAAACCCTACAGATCGATCAAAAAAGCCGCTGATGAGGTAACGCCGGGTACAACTGTCCTGATTCGCCCCGGAACTTACATCGAGGACGATATCACACCTAAGGTGTCAGGTACAGAGGATGCGATGATCGTTTTCAGACCTGAAAAAACTTCCGATATTGGCAAGGTAATCATCAAGCACAAGGATATTTTTACCGGTTCCACCATCACGCCCGAAGTAAGAGCGCAGTGGCTTAGAGATACCGGATGGAAGGAAGAAGAGGTACAGCATTACGACAATGCCGGCATTGAATACTCGATCGCAGCAAGAAATAATGAACTGACAGACGTTTTTAACCTGTTCGGGCGTGATTATATCTGGATCGAAGGCTTTGTATTCGAGGATTACAAATACGCACGCAGCACCATCAACATCAGAGGTAACGGAAATGTTGTTATCAACAACCAGTTTAAAAATATAGGCTGTGTTTACAATGCGCCTTGGAAGTGGACATCTCAGGGCGTGCTGCGTCCTGATGTTACAATTCCTATTGCCGGACGAAAAAATGTAGTCCGTAACAATTATTTTCAGAGCGTCTACGGTGAAACACTCTGCTATGACGATAGTTCAAAGGACTGCATTATCACTGAAAACACATTTATCGGCAATATAGGCAAGAATGCCGGTGCAGGCGGTGCGGAATCGTCAACTCTGGGCGGCAGAGCCGACGGCAACAGAAATAATGCCTTTGCTTTCAATTATTCCGGCGGCTCGGTCAACGGCGGTACAATTTGGCTTGATATCAGCGTAAGAGATTTTACTGCAGTAAGAAATGTTACACATAATACCGCTTATTTTTTGTTTAACGAATCAGAATGTACAAGAAACTGGGCATATGAAAATATCGTCTATAACAAGCCCCTTGATGAAAACAAGCGTATGCCTATGGGTGAATACTTTATGAATTTCCCCGCACAGCGTATCGAAACAGGACTCTATTCCGCATTCTGGGATACCGGTTCAACATGGGATGCAAGATGGGTAAACAATGTTACGTATAATCTGAAAACCGGTATTTCTCTGGACAGATCATGGAATAATGAAGTTATCAACAATATTTCCTATGAAGATGAAAACAGCATGTACAGCGGTAACGATACTGCGGGCATTGTGGTAAAGGAAACGACTGTAGATGGTTTTCATTCGTGGCATGGTATTGACCTGAAAGGCGGCGGCATCCAGACTTTCAGAAATAATCTGTGGTATTCTCCCAGAACATCAGAGTATGTTCGCTATATGTACCCGGTACAGTCTCCCATTACAGTTGACGCCTTTAATGCGCAGATCAATTCAAAAACGCAGCTTGCCAAAGACCCGATGTTTGAAAACGCTGCCGCAGGTGATTTCCGCCTGAAAGCAGGCAGTCCTGCGATCGGTTCAGGTGCTAACGGCGTAGACAGAGGAGCATATGCTGTCTATCCGAAAACGGATGTTGGCTATAATCAGAATCTTGGTTTAACAGAAGATGTAAATGTAAGCTTCAGCGAGCTTAATTCCTCCGTAAAGCCCGGTGACATCATTGATCTCGAACTGAAATTAAGTAAAACGGCAACCGGAACAATGTCGTTTGAAGTAGCTCCTGTTGCAGGAGATGCGCGTATGGACAAGGACGTCCGGTTCTTGGACGATCCGACCGTTACATTCAGTGCAGGTGAGAAAAGCAAAACGGTGCGTGTTGAAATTCTGGAAGGATATGACCTTGACCAGCTTTTAGTGTTCCGCATTGATCCTGTTGGCAACACTAGGTCAGAATCCGTTGGCGCAAGAAATACCCATCTTGTAAGAATCAACAGAGCAGAAAAGCGCGTGCTGGTGATCAATAATGTCGGCGATTCTATGGGAAATTCCATCGTTGAGTATCATACACCCGGCGAGCTGGTAACCATTGACGCCAAAACAAGACCCGGCTACACCTTTGACGGCTGGCAGGTCGGTATTGATGCTATGGAAGTGACTTCCATAAGCGCAGACGGCACACGTGCTACATTTATCATGCCTGACTACAACCAGAGAATACAGGCAAAATGGAAACTGAACGGTCAGCTTGTAAATGTAACGGGAGTCACCCTGAACCATGAAACACTTTCATTAAACGCAGGCGACATTGTTTCGATAACGGCGACGGTTCACCCTGATAACGCAACGGATAAGGTTGTAAAATGGACTTCTTCCAATCCGCTTGTTGCAACCGTTGACGAAAAGGGCGTTGTAAAAGCGTTGTCTGAGGGTACGGCAGAAATCACAGCAACAACGCTGGAGAACAGCGATAAGCAATTTACAGCAAAATGCAAGGTCAGCGTGACAGGAACGCTTGCCCCTGTTGGTGATGTGATCGAGGCTGAGGATTACGACGTACAGTCCGGTATTGACGTTGAAAATTGCAGCGAGGGCGGAAAAGATGTGGCATATATCGAGAACGGAGATTACATCGGCTTTAAGGGCATTAACTTCGGTCAAGGTGCGGAATCCCTCAATTTCCGGATCGGTGCAAACGATTCCGGCAGCGCAATTGAAGTGCGCCTTGGTTCTCCTGACGGAAAACTGATCGGCAGCATGGATGTCAGCAAGACAGGCGGCTGGCAGGACTGGGCAACGCAGAAATGTAATATTGAAAAGACAACAGGCGTACAAGATGTATACCTCGTATTCAAAGGCGGCAGCGGTTATCTATACAATCTCAACTGGTGGAGTGTAAATTATCTCAATGAGAATGACCCATTGTTAGGTGACTGTGACCTTGACGGCAAAGTAACGGTTGCCGATGTGGTAATGCTCCAGAAGTGGCTGCTGTGTGAGAGCAATGAGCTGACCTGCTGGAGAAATGCGGATCTTTGCAAGGATCATACGATTGATGTATATGACCTCGGTCTGCTGAAGCGTTTGGTTGTAAATGGTTAAAATGCAAATCGTTTGACAGAAATCATAATGCCTCTCAAAAGAACAAGCCCCGGGACAAAAGTTCCGGGGCTTGTCTGATTGTCGAATGCGGCGTGATGCGCGTCATCGATCCTGATTCTGGGAGAAAATATCCGCGACTTCGGTCAGCGTCACATAGGCAAGCGGATCGACCTTCTGGACGATATCCTTCATCTTCATGACCTGAAAGCGGTTGACCACGAAATACAGGACACTTCTGTCTGTGCCCGAGAAGCCGCCCCTGGCATCAATGAGCGTGACACCGCAGCCAAATTCCTCCATCAGGCGGTCGCTGATCTGTTCCGCGTGGGAGGTGATGATCATCGCCGCCTTGGAACGCTGGAGACCTTCCACAATAAAATCGACCGTTTGCAGCGCGGCATAGTATGTCACGATGGAGTACAGGGGGAGAATCCAGCTCTTGATGGCAAATCCGCAGATGCTGTACAGGATCACGTTATAGACCATCACAAACGAGCCAACGGACATGCCCAGCCGCTTGGAGAAAATGACTGCCATGACCTCAATGCCGTCCATAGCACCGCCGTACCGGATGGCAAGACCGCTGCCTATGCCGGAGATCACGCCCCCGAACAGGGCGCACAGGAGCAGATCTGTGCCTGCCAAAGGAGATGCCAGACTGACATCCACGGGCAGGATGTCGGTGATGAGCCAGGAGGTCACCGAGTAGATCAGCACTGTATAAACTGCACAGATCGTAAAGGACAGCCCCTGTTTTTTCAAGCCGTAGAGAAATAGCGGTACGTTCAGCACGATCAGGAAAAACGACAAAGAGAGCCATTCCGGGGTTTGCTGTGCCAGCAGCATGGAGGTGCCGGAAATGCCGCTGTCATAGAGCTTGACCGGCATCAGAAACAGTGTGATGCCAAACGCGTTGATGATGCCGGCAACGGTCAGCATGATGATTTTGAACGGAGAAATACTGCGAAGTGCCTCGAAAAATCGTTTCATATCGGGTCATCCTTTCTGTGGGGGCGTATCATTTGTACTTTTATTGAACAAGTCTATTATACCACAGTTTTGGGAAAAAAGCAAACACCGCACAGGAGCGTTCCTGTGCGGTGTGGGTTATCATCCTTGCAAAAAAGCCAAAATATTGCCGTACAGAAGCTTGTGCAGCGTCTCCTCCGGCAGATCAAGGTTTAGCAGGCGTTCCAGCTCGCTGTACGGATCCCACATCGGGAAGTCGCTGCCGAAAAAGAATTGCGTATCGCCGAATTTCTCCAAAAACGCACGCACGAGCGCACCGTTCGCGAGCTGTAGGGTACTCGAAAGGTCAAAGTACAGCCGTCCGGACGGTTTCAGACAGTCGAATGCCTCCTCCCAGTGCGAATAGCCGCCCATATGTGCGGCAATGACGGTCAGTTCCGGAATTTCCTCCAGCACCCTGCGCAACCGGCGCGGATGCGAATGCTCCAGCGTTTTGTCACCCATGTGGAACAGCACGGGAAGTCCCAGATGTGCAGCCTCGCGATAGATCTCATACATAGAGGGGTCATCCATGTCAAACTGTTGAAAGTCTGCATGCAACTTCAGTCCCCGCAGACCGCTGGCACGAAATGCCCCCAGAATCGCGGCATAATCCGCATTCCCCGGGTGCAGCGTCCCAAAGCCCGTCAGGGCGGTATCGCTCCTTACCAGCGATGTCAGAAAGCGGTTGATGCTATCGGTCTGATGGGGCGTGACGGCAGGGGAGCAGACAAGCTGTCCCACGATCCGGAATTTCCTGCCGCCTGCCGCCAGCAAGCGAGTACGCTCTGCCTGGAGATGGGCTGCCGTCCCGGTAGTGTACATCGGCAGACCGTAAAACTGCCCCACCGCCGCCTTGGACTTTTCCGCGATCGGCTCGGGAAACACGTGACAGTGCGCGTCAATGACAGGGATCACAGACTCGCTCATGGCTTGTACGTCACCTTCCTATTCTTGAAATGTTGCTTTCATATGAATTTATGATAGCACTTTGGACGCTGAAAGTCAATCCCTATTGCCTAGTATTTCAGTGTGATTTTTAACTTTGTAGGATATTACAAATTTAAATGGCGTTTCCGGTAAAAATATATTTAGTTTTATATATCATTGTCTACTTGAAAACATACTAATCCTATGGTATAATAGTATTAAGAGAACAGAACAAACCCAGAAAGGAGTCGTATGCTATGAGAATTTCAACCAAGGGTCGCTATGCGCTGCGAATGCTGGTCTATCTGGCGGCGCATCAGGAGGAGGGTTTCATCTCCCTGAAGGAAATCGCAGATGAGCAGGGCATCTCAAAGAAGTATCTGGAGCAGATCGTGCCCATGCTGAACAAGGGCGGCATTCTGCGCACCAACCGGGGCAACCGGGGCGGCTACATGCTGGCAAGATCTCCGCAGGACTGCACGGTGGGCGATATCCTCCGTGCCACGGAGGGGAGTCTTGCGCCCGTCTCGTGTCTGGAGTACGAGGAGAATGACTGTCCGCGTGCGAAGGAATGTGTGACGCTCTCCATCTGGGCAGGATTGTACAAGGTCATCAATGAGTACCTTGACAGCGTGACGCTCCAGGATCTGCTGGGACAAAGCCCTGAGCTGTGCGGTGATGACTACTGTATTTGAGAGACTGTTTACAATCTTCTGAGGCAAGCCCCGGGACGCGCGTTCCGGGGCTTGCAGCGTCTTTTTCCTCTCCTGTTTGTGCAATTTTGTGACCGTCAGAATGACGGGATTCAACATGCGCTTTTCGGCGTTTTGAACAATGCCGAAACTAAGCCGAAAACCTGCCCGAGACATTTTCCACAATGTGAAAATCGTGTGGAATATGTGAAAAAACAGACCATTTCTGTAAATTACTGTGAGCAAATCGACAGTGGGATTTGTTCATGTCGCTACTTGACAAGAAAAGGCAGAGATGGTATAATATGTAGTGAGGATGTTGAAAAACATCATGTCACATTTCCTAAAGAAAAGAGGTTAACGGTATGAGAAATGCTAAAAGAAGAAGAATTCTCGCCGGCGTGATCGCGGTACAGCTCGTTCTCCAGGCATCTGCCATGAGCATGACAGCCTTTGCTGAAGAGACAACTGCCGATGCAGTCACGGCTTCGACAGAAGCGACCGCTGTCACGACGGAGGAGAATACCCCCACGGCTGCACAAGCAGTCACAACGGAGGGGAACACCCCCACGGCTGCACCCATGGCACAAGCGACTGCGGATGCGATCACCCTGAGCAACCCGACACAGATCCCGGCTGAGCTGAAGCAGGGCAAGCTGGTCAACATCAAGGGTGTGGTAACGTCTGCTGAGAGTGACATCACAGCAGTGACGATCGGGATTTACGACGAGGCGCTCCAGCGTGTGACCGGAGGTGCTGCACAGCCCAAGGCAAAGACCTATGATCTGAGCAGACTGGATGATTTTGTGACCTTTGACAAGCTCACACCCGGCAAGTACACCTATCGTGTCATTGTCTCCAATGCGGCAAACAGCAATGTTGTTGTGCAGGAGACGGCGTTCAGCGTTGTCAGCGGTGACCCGACAGGGCAGACCACACAGCCTGCCAACGATGTCCTGACCATCAGCGGCGCGACCGAGGTCCCGGATACCCTCAAGCAGGGATCGACCCTGAATGTCAAGGGCACGGTCACCTCGGCGTCCTCCACCATCACCTACCTGACCTGCGGTGTTTACGATTCCGAGGGCAAGTTCGTGACCGGCAGAACCATTGCACCCAAGGTCAACAGCTATGACCTGAAGCGTCTGGATGCCTATGTGGCATTCGACAAGCTCCCGGCAGGCAGCTACATCTTCGCTGTCATTGCGACCAACGCTGCCAATAACAACTATGCGCTGGTGAACAAGAGCTTTAAGGTTGAGGCTGGCGGAGCTTCCACCACGACACCGAATGTCAGCGCCGCAGAGGACAAGCTGACAGGCTCGGGCATCACGGCAGTTCCGGATACCCTCAAGCTGGGCGCGGTTCTGAGCATCAGAGGTACGGTAACATCCGCATCCTCCAACATGACGGCACTGACCGCAGGCGTGTATGACGAGTCCGGCAAATTCGTGACCGGCAAGACCATCAATCCGAATGCCAAGAGCTATGATCTGAAAAATGTGGATGCCTACATTGCATTCAACAAGCTTGCGGCAGGCAGCTACACCTTTGCTGTCATTGCGTCCAATGCAGCCAACACCAATTATGCCGTTGTCAGCAAGAAGTTCACAGTCGGCGATGCAGCCGCAACGCCCGGCACTACCCCCAGTGCTGCGGAGGATAAGCTGACGATCTCCGGCGGCACGGCAGTTCCGGACACGCTTGCATCCGGCAAGGCACTGAATGTGACAGGTACAGTCACCTCTGCATCTACAGATATGACCGCGCTGACCGTTGGCATTTACAATATGGACGGCAAGTTCATGACCGGCAAGACCATCAATCCGAAGGCGAAAACCTATGATCTGAAGAATCTTGACCGCTATGTGGAGTTTAATAAGCTCCCGGCAGGCGAGTATGTGTATGCAGTCATTGCCTCCAACGGCGGCAATACCAATTATGCGCTTGCCAACAAGAAGTTTACCGTAGGCTCCGGCAGCACCCCGAACACACCCAGCGCATCTGCTGACAAGCTGACCATCACCGGCGGTACGGATGTACCGTCTAATCTGGCGGTTGGCAAGGCACTGAATGTTGTCGGCTCTGTCACCTCCGAGGCATCCAACATGACGGCACTGACCGTTGGTGTTTACGATACCCAGGGCAACTTCAAGACCGGCAAGACCATCAATCCGAACGCAAAAACATACGATCTGAAGAACCTTGACAGGTACGTAGAGTTCAACAAGCTGGCAGCAGGCAGCTATGTCTATGCAGTCATTGCCTCGAATGCAGCGAACACCAATGCCACACTGGTGAACAAGTCCTTCACCGTCGGCAGCGGCACATCTGTGACACCTCCGAGCACGGGCAGCGATGCGCTGACCATTTCGGACGGCACGAATGTACCGGATACTCTCGCAGTCGGCAAGGCACTTGCCATCCGCGGTACAGTGACCTCGGCAAATTCCAACATGACCGCACTGACCTGCGGTGTGTATGATGCCAACGGCAATTTCGTGACGGGCAAGACCATCAACCCGAATGCAAAGAGCTATGATCTCAGAAAGCTCGATGCCTATGTCATCTTCAACAGTCTGCCGGCAGGTACGTACACCTATGCCGTGATCGCAAGCAATGCAGCTAATTCCAACTATGCACTGGTCAGCAAGAAGTTCACCGTCGGCAGCGGCGGCGGTACGGTTGCTCCCACAAGTGACAGCATCACCATCAGCGGCGGCACGACCGTTCCGTCCACGATCAACAAGGGCAAGGGTGTCATCGTCAAGGGCACTGTGACCTCTGCAAATTCCAACTTCACCTCGGTGACAGTAGGCGTTTACGATGCCAGCGGCAAGATGGTGACCGGCAAGACCGCCAATCCGAATGCCAAGACTTATAATGTCAGCGCACTCGACAGCGCAGTCCGTTTCGATCTGCTTGCAGCAGGTACTTACACCTACCGCGTGATCGCAGCCAATGCCGGCAACAGCAGCTATACAGTTGTCAACCAGACCTTTACTGTAAAGTAAATTTCTGCAAAATGCCAAAAGATCCCCCGAGAGCATTTCTCGGGGGATCTTTTTGTGGAAAACACAGTTGACAGCCAGTTTTTCTATACTTTCGGGGATTAGCATCACATAAACACGAACACCAGCACCATATACACCGCAAATACCGCACCGTAGTAGATCGCAAAGCAGCCGATGATGTTCCAGATGCTCGTGCCGCCCTCCACACGCATGAGCGTTCGGCGCACCTGATCGTTGGGGGCGTGCTGCCGGATGTGTCCGACCCTTTTCAGGACAAAACGGAAGTACAGATAATTTCCGAACAGACAGAAAATCAGGCGCATGGCAAGGCTCACCAGATACAGCGGTACATTCAGGCTTTCGATGACCGCTTGATGGGCTTGCAGAAATGCCAGCAGACCATCAAACATCGAGACGGATTCTGCGCCGTAGATCTGTGTCAGATTTTCAATGAATTCCGGCGTTGTCAGTGTCGTGAGCATGCCCAGCAGCGTGGTCGGCAGGCTGCATATCAGCAGAACCAGACATGACAGCAGCGCCATCAGCCACATCTTGCGGTAGGCAAAGTACAGATGCGGAAACAGCACGCAGCTCAGGTTCAGTGAGATCCTGCGGCTTGTGTCGCGGAATCGGCGGAACAACGGCACATAATACAGGGTGTTCGATTGTACATAGCTTGCCACATCGCCGAGCCGTTCGCCTTCAAGCTTTTCATCCGGGGAAAGACCGCAGCACGGGTCAGTGTTCTCAAAATACGCATTGCCGCCCGGCAGAGGAATGCGTGCAGACTGCGGATCTTCCTCGCGGCTGGGCGCGGAAAGCGATCCATTGCACGATTCGCATACCTTGGCATCAGGAAGATTGACGTGACGGCAGTGAGGACAGACGGTGCCGCCAAGCCGCATCCGCTGCTCCTGCTGGATGGATGACCAGCTTCCGCCGACGGCATGCAGCGAGGTGTTGATGCATTTCCCCTGGGATGCCCAGCAGGAACGGTGGTAGGGTGTGCCGCAGTCCGGACAAACAACGATGTCGTCCTCCTCCCGGAATGCGTTCTGGCAAATGATGCATTGGCTGCTGGTATATTTTCCCATGAGTTGCCTCCGATCTGATATATTAGACCTCCTCAGAAACTTCCGCAGCACCATCTTCCTTGTCTCTTTTGTGCTGTGCAAAATAGCCTTCGGAATCTGGCACTTCTCCAGTTCCCGAGGAGGTCTGTTGGTTTCCTTACTGATTATGATACCACATTTCCAATGTTTTTGCAAGCGTTTTGGGAAAATTTTAACAAATGAACACAAAGGCGCGCACCGCCGCCGCCCAAGGCTGTCGCCTTTGGAAACCGCTGCCTTCCTGCTGCGCCAGCTTTGTCCTCTTGCCGTTAGGCAAAGGGCATTGCGAACATAAGAATTCGATCTGTCGTCATAGCCAACTTGTCAGCGCGGACTCCGCGCCGCGCTTGACATTCTTTGTCAGATGTATTATAATAATAGTATCAGAGCTGCCCCATAGACAGAGAGGGGCGAAAGGAGCACACAATGTACATTTACGAACAGCTTCATGCGGATGCGTTGGCGCATGTGGAAAAAAACATTGATCTGCATTCCATCCGATTTCGCCAAGGCAGGGAGATCGCGCAGACCTATGTCAGCATGATGGTCAGCTATGCGCGGCTGGATGTGCAGTCCGGCAACTTCACCCGAAAAGCCGACTGCATGGAGGTCACGGGCTTTTGCCGCATTGAGGAGCGTCATTTCGAGCAGCCGCTGCTCAAGCGCACGCATAAGAAGAACTTCTGGACCTCGCAGTGGCAGGAGAGCATCACGCTGTGCCGCCTGGACAGCGACCTGTATGAGGCGTTTTGGGCAAGTCTGGAGGAATTTTGCCGTGAACAGCGGATCGCGCTCGGCAATCTGTGCGCCCTGGTGCGCACCAAACAGGACAAGCTCGAATATCGGGAGCTGCCGCTTTTGCTGAACTATCCTGCTTGTCTGGAAGCCATCGGCTTTCCCTACCGCATTGAATTCTGACCGCACCGTGCGGCATCCCCCGGGATCTGTCTTTTCAGATTCCGGGGGATATTTTGGTATTTCCCCGTTTGCCGGTGCATACACTGCATCAGGAACATGACAGGAGGGTCAGACTATGCAAGAGAATTTTGCCGAACTTACCAAAAAATATCAGGAGGAGCTGCTTGCCCTGTACGGTAGAAAACAGGCGCAGCCGCAGGAATCTCCGGAGGCTATTCCGGTGAACGCTCCCGAGCCGGAGGTATCCCCTGAACCGGAGGTCATCCCGGCGAACGCTCCCGAGCCGAAGGTATCCCCTGAACCGGAGGTCATTCCGGCGAACGCCCCCAAGCCGGAGGTATCTTCTGAACCGGAGGTCATCCCGGCGAATGCCCCCAAGCCGGAGGTATCCCCTGAACCGGAGGTCATTCCGGTAAATGCCCCTAAGCCGGAGGTATCTTCCGAACAAGAGCCTATAGAACAGGCGGCAGATGAGGGAGACAGCGATCCGGAGCTGCCGCCGTACATCCAGCCGGTCGTGATGCCGATCCCGGAGGAATGGGCGGCGCAGGAGGCATATGAACGCCGCAATACGGCGGAGGGCTATCTGCGTGTGGTCACAGCTACTGCGGAAAGTGCCTACCCTGTACCGGGTGCAAAGGTGTCAATTTTTACGAACATCGGAAACAAGTCGCACCTGAGCTATCTGCTGGTCACGGATGAAAGCGGCGAAACGCCGACGGTCGCGCTCCCTGCCCCGGAGGCGGCACTTTCGCAGGAGCCGGAGAATGCCGTGCCGTATGCAACCTGTGATATCCGCATCGCTGCCAAGGGTTACTTCAAGACCAAGGCGAACAATGTGCGCATTTTTGCAGGCGTTACGACCCGGCAGGTGTTCCAGCTTGTGCCGCTGCCCCTGGATCTCGAACCGTCGGAGGAGAACATCGACCCGAACTCTGTCGGCACTGAGCAGTGCCCGGGAGGTGAACCATGCTGACCGGAGAACCGTTTATCCCACAGGAGATCACCGTACACCTGGGCGCACCGGATGAGGCTGCTCCCAATGTCACAGTATCATTTCCGGACTACGTCAAAAATGTCGCATCCAGCGAGATCTATCCGACATGGCCGGAGGCGTCGCTACGGGCGAATATCTACGCGATCGTGAGCTTTGCGCTCAACCGCATCTATACGGAGTGGTATCGCTCAAGAGGATATGATTTTGACATTACGGCAGTGACGGCGTATGACCAGAAATTTATAGAAGGGCGGCAGATCTATGATAATATCGCCGTTCTTGTCGATGAACTGTTCGATGATTATGTGCGCCGGCAGGGGAGCATTGAACCGCTGTTCACAGCCTTTTGCAACGGCACAACGGTGACGTGCGCCGGACTTTCGCAGTGGGGGACAGTCGATCTTGCACAGCAGGGTCTTGTGCCCTTTGAGATCCTACAGTACTACTATGGAGATGATATTGAAATTGTGAGAAATGCACCAGTTCGCAGCAATAGTATGAGCTATCCGGGGAGCATCCTGAGTGCCGGGGCGATCGGCACGGCTGTACAGACCATCCAGATCCAACTGAACCGGATCTCACGCAATTATCCGGCGATTCCGAAGATACCGGATGCATCGGGAAAATACGATGCCGCTACCGAGGATACCGTCCGTACCTTTCAGGAGATTTTCGATCTTCCGGTCACCGGGGCAGTCGATAAGGCGACATGGTACCGCATCGGGTACATTTACACCAGCGTCAAGCGGCTGGCGGAGCTGGATTCGGAGGGACTGCGCATTGATGAGCTGCCAATGCAGTTCGAGGGAACGCTCGAACCGGTCATGCGAAACGAGCAGGTGCTGGGGCTGCAATATTTTCTCGCTGTGATCGGCGCGTACTACGAGCAGGTCGAGCCGCTGGAGATCACCGGCGAATACGATCCCCAGACCGAGGCAAGCGTCCGGTCGTTCCAGCGTATCTATGGATTGCCGGAAACGGGCATCGTGGACGAAACGACATGGAACGACATTTACAGAGCCTATGCCGGCATTCAGGCATCCATCCCAGTGGAGGATGCCGAGTGGATTCCTGCGCTCTATCCGGGCTTTGTCCTGCAGGAGGGTATGACCAGCCCCTATGTCCGGGTGCTGCAGCAGTACCTGTCCTACATCCACCAGACGGTCACGAGCATCCCGGAGGTGCGCGACACCGGATATTTCGGACCGGTCACCAGGGCTGCTGTCACCGACTTCCAGCGGTATGCAGGACTTACCCCGAACGGCGTAGTTGGTGCTGTTACATGGGACGGTATTGCCGGACTGTATTCCGATCTGCGCTTCGGCTATGACAAACGCCCGTATCAGGCACCGGGCTATACGATACGCTAGGACAGGAGGGAATCTATGTCATACACAGATCAGCAGCAGAAGGCGCATATTCGTGAAATACAGGGGATGCTGCGCGGTATTTCGTACTACAACCCAGCCATTCCGCGCATTATGCCGGACGGGATCTATGGCGATGCGACCCGGGATGCCGTCCGGGATTTTCAGCAGTATTACGGACTGCGCCAGACCGGAGAGGTCAATCTGGCAACATGGCAAAAGACGGCGGAGGTACTCCGGGAGCTGAACGGCACGACACCGGAGCCGCTTAACGTGTTCCCCCAGACCAAGGGTGCGGTCATCCTGCCCGGTGATGAGGGATTTCCGGTCATGGTGATCCAGCTCATTCTGCACGAGCTGTCCGGAAAGGGCGGCGAGATCCCGAACTGCCGCATGACGGGTGTGTTCGATCAGGCGACTCTGCGTTCTTTGCAGCCGTTTCAGAAGCTGTGCGGCTTGCCTGTGATGAGCGGCGTAGATTGCAGAACGTGGAACATGCTCACACAGGTAATTGAAGTCTTGCAATGAGCGCGGCAGCCCAGCTTTGCCCTCTTGCCGCAGGCAAAGGGCATTGCGGACGCCAGAATTCTGTCAATCCCTTACAGCTAACTCGCAAGCGCGGTCACCGCGCCCCTCTTGCCGCAGGCAAAGGGCATTGCGGACGCTAGAATTCTGTCAATCCCTTACCGCTAACTCGCAAGCGCGGTCACCGCGCCCCTTTTGCCGCAGGCAAAGGGCATTGTGAACCCTAGAATCCGATCTATCCTCATCGCTAACTCGTCAGCGCGGACTCCGCGCCGCCGCCGGGTGTGAGATAGTCCGCCAGCTCGCGCTGTACGGTCTTGTAATCGAGACTCCACAGATGGCATCGGCGCATGACCTCTGCCTGAAAATAGATCATTACATGGCACTTGCCAGCCCATCGCTGCCAGAGGTGTCGATGTATCCGCATTTTCACAATGGTGTCGGTGTCGGCGATGATGGTGTGGAAGGTCGTCCAGTTACAGTAGCGTACACAGATGCGCCCTTCCGAGATGCTCAGTCCCGTTGTGCCAAAGGCGGATATCTGGATGATGAGCTTCCATACAATGGGGATGAACAGCATGAGCTGGAGAAAGTCGATCAGATCCGAGAACTGGGGCAGAAATCTCCTGGCATAGTGCATGACCGGAAAGACCGCAAGTCCTGCATAGATCGGCCCGCACAGATACCCCAGCCACGAATGCCACGGCGGCTTGATCGTCCGGTGCGTGATGCGGATGCCCGGAAACAGCATGGGGAGCGTCCGTTCCACCTCCCCCTTGGTGAGGATGGGCAGACAGACCGGAATGCTGCCCTGCTGGTTGCCGTAGCCGGGAATGTTCACCGCAAGCGAGAAGATCCGGCAGAGCTTGGTGAGCAGATTCTGGCGTATGTCCACAAAATTGATCTTGCGGTTGACCAGCCTGAACTCGCGTCGTGTGACCAGTCCGCTTTTGATCGAGACGGTGCGCTGGTCGCTGTGCATCTCGAATCCTCCATAGCGCAGGACGTTGCGGAGAAATGAGAGCAGCCACATCGACAGAATGATGATGCCGATGGTCACCGCAGCTGGCGGAATGCCCATCAGGTGCTTTGCCACCTTCTCCGAGACGGTGTTCAGACGCTCGGTGAGCTGGAACTGCTCGATGAGGTCGCGCGCGATCCTGCCCGACTGAAACCAGAACATGGCGAGGTAGATCGCGCCGGACAGACCGCTGGAAAAGATGAACGAGAACAGCAGCACGCGCCATACGCCGCCCTGATGGCGGAAGCAGTGGCGTTTCCCCTTCCGGATCTGCGGAAGGGCGGAGAGGAAGAACGTCTCGTCACGCCGCCGGATCATGAGCTTGATATCGGTCGCCTCCAGAAGTCCCGAGGCGGTATCGGCGTACAGATAGGCAGCCCCCACCGGCCGCAGCCACAGGGGACGCTCGATGGACATTGCCGAGAGATTGCGAAGCGGCAGATAGCGCCGTCTGGTGAAGATAATGCCGTCCTGAACGTAGATCTGATCGTTCTCGATGGTGAATTTACGGGAAAACCAGATGACCCATCCGAATCCCAGAATGACCAGCAGAATGAGCAGATCGAACCATGTACCCTGAAGCCATTTTACGAGATCCTCACGGGAGGCAAAGTGATACGCACCGCGCAGGATGGGGAAGATCAGCAGCCAGAGGTATTTGGTGCTGTAGCGCAGGATGCGCAGCGGATGCTCACGATGCATGAAATACCCCCCTTTGCTCAAGGAGTGCTGTCAGCTCCTTACGGTCGCTCCGGCTGATGAAGGGAATGGTGAGCTGACCGCCGTAGACGTAGAGGACGATGAAATTCATGCCGAGGATGCCGTCAAACGGCCCTGTAATGGTCTGCACGAACTGCACCCGGTCGAGCCGGATGGACTGCTCGCGCAGAAAGAGGATCCCGGCATGCAGGGAGATCTTCGAGGGGGATGCCATGCATCGCAGCCGCCGGAAAAACAGCGGCAGGCACAGAAAGGTCATCAGCACGGCTGCGCCGGCAAACACGCCGACCACGCTCCACATGATGCGCGGCCATGTATGGAGAAAGTACCCTGCTGCAAAGGACAGTCCTGTCCCGAGCAGGCAGATACTGATCTGCAAGAGCTGCAATGCGCCGATGTCTGCGCGGTATTCTTTCAACGCGTCTCCCTCCTTTTTCAACTATGATGGTTACTATTATTATAGCACAGGACGGACAGGGAATGCAAGCGATTTATGAAGATTTGCCATGCAACTTCACTTTGCTCCATTTCATTGTGAGTTTCATGCAAGGGTCGCCCCACCCCCTACACCCCCTCCCCAGAGGGGAGGGGGTGTAGGGGCGGTGCTGCGCACCGCCGCCGCCCAAGGCTGTCGCCTTTGGAAACCGCTGGCTGTGTGCTTCGCACCAGCGCGGACTCCGCGCCGCTTTCGGAAATTGCTGGCTGGTCGGTTATCGCCGACCTAGCTTTGCCCTCTTGCCGTCAGGCAAAGGGCATTGCGGACGCTAGAATTCGATCTATCGTCATCGCTAACTCGCAAGCGCGGTCACCGCGCCGCTTTTTTGAAAATTGATTTGCATGGAAGATTTCTACATCGGTACGGGAGGTTTGCCATGGAGCTGCTCACAGAACTCAATGCACTTTTATGGGGAAACGGTCTGGTCTGCCTGCTGCTGGGGACAGGCGTACTCTGCCTGCTGCGCGGACGATGCGCTGCACTCCGGAGTCTCCGCCGGCTGCGCTTTGGCTGGGGATCGGACGGAACCCGGGCGCATTCGCCGTTTCAAGCGTGTATGACCTCGCTGGGGGCTGCCATGGGAACAGGAAATATTGCCGGTGTTGCCGCCGCGCTGACGCTTGGAGGTGCTGGGGCTGTATTCTGGATGTGGATCGCGGCGGTCTGCGGCATGGGACTGGTCTATGCCGAAAACGTCCTCTCTGCCCAGTACCGCCGGGGGAATGTCTCCGGTGCGGCGGCATACCTGCGCTACGGTCTGCAATGTCCGGGCATCGCGGCATTTTTTGCAATCTGCTGTACTGCCGCGAGCTTTGGGATGGGCTGCATGACCCAGACACACACGATGGCGCAGACACTGGATGCTGCGTTTGGGGTCTCGCCCCTTGTGACGGGACTTTTGGCGGCAGGAGTGACCGCTGCGGTCATTCTGGGCGGTGCAAAGCGCATCGGGGCATTTGCCGCCGCCGCCGTTCCGGTGGTTTCGGTGCTCTATCTGTTTGCCGGAATTATGGTCATCATCCGGAATGGAGCGCAGCTCGGGCAGGCGTTCTCTGCGATCTTTCAGGGCGCATTCGGATGGGATGCACTGCTCGGCGGCATTTCCGGCGATGCCATCCGCCGGGCAGTTTCGGTCGGTGTGCGGCGCGGGGTGTTCTCCAACGAGGCAGGACTTGGCAGCAGCGGCTTGCTTCACAGCGAGGCTGCCGGTGATCCGGAATTTCTGGGGGCGTGCGGCATTCTGGAGCTGATCGTGGATACCTTTGTCTGCTGTACTGTTACCGCGCTTGCTGTCCTGACCTCGGGGATGCTGGAGTGCGGCGCAGATGGGGGAGAGCTGGTGCTGATGGCGTTCCGCACGGGTCTGGGACGCGGCGCAGATGTGCTGCTGCCTCCGATTACAGCGGTATTTGCGCTGTGTACGCTGATCGGCTGGAGCTTTTGCGGTGCAAGCGCATTGCGCTGTGTGACGGAAAACCGCAGATGCCTGACCGCTTACCGGATCATGTTCTGCATCGCGGCAGCCGTTGGCGCGTGCATGGAGGCAAGCCTCGTCTGGACGCTCTCCGATCTTGCCAATGCTGCAATGGCTTACTGCAATCTCCCGGCATTGTGCTTACTGCATTTGGATAAGGCGGCGCTACCGTCTC
>CAZKHW010000029.1:0-18260 GCA_964552525.1 uncultured Ruminococcus sp.
GGCGATAAGCATTTTTACAATGGTGATGAATTTGTATTATATAAAGGCTCTGACAGAGGTTATGCTCCCTATTTTTCACCATTTACTTTTGGTGTATATGTCGAAAACAATAAAGTATATGTAACCACCAGAGGCTCGTGGGCTGTAGATTATACTGATATTATGGGATTTCAGTTGTTATTTCCCAAATTAACCCAAAATGAAGCTAAACTATACAATATAGAAAGTGAAAAAGATTGGGATTCTTACAGTGACTATATGCTTTTTAAGGATTATATAAAAAAGCATACATCAGCTTTTAATTTTTTGTTGAATGGAATTGAAAAGAAAACATCAATACGAATAAGTGAAGAAGTAAAAGCAATCATTTCAAATTTCGATTGTGTAAAGAAAAACAACTTAATCATACTATGATAAATTCTGATTTATGCGAATCAACAAATCATTATAGTATTATTGATGATAAGTCCAAAATACTATGGCATTTCTATTGACATAGCAGTTTTTTTGATGTATAATATTAGTAAAGCAAATCAGAATTTACTGGAGGAAACGTATGAAAAGAAAAATTATATATTGCCTGAACTTCCTTTGGACAAGTTTTATCGCATTTTCATTCCCTATTTGCTTTGGTTGGATTTTTCTTGATATAACAGGACATGCTAAAGGTTATAGTTATGATTTAGGTCCGGAAAAAGATATATCCATTCTACTTGGATGTATCGAACTGCTGATATGGCTTGCCTTGGCATTACCTTCCAATATCTATGTCTTTCTTAAAACTATGAAAAAAAGAAAGCGGTATTTACTGATACCTATTGCCGTATACATTGCTCTTGCTGTTATATGTATTTTTATTACAGGCGGTTGGTCTGAATATTCAAAAGGTGTTTTCAATATATAAGTAATCATCAAATCATTAAAATAAGCCCGAAAGCAGCTCCCCAAACTGCTTTCGGGCATTCTTTCTATATGCGTATCACGCTGAATCCCGACCGTTTTTTGTTCCGGAGAAGTATCATCCGATCACAACGTAATCCGCAGACACATAGCCCGTCATGCCGTTCCATGCAACAACATACCAGTTTCCGACCGTTCCGTAGACCGTGACTGCCGAACCGTTCGGGATCGAGGCGAGAACGCGTCCTGTACTGCTCGGGAAATTGCGCAGATTCAAGCCGCTGCCGTCCGTGACGACAATGCCGCGCACCACTGCCACGGGCGTGACGAACGGCAGTCCGAAGTAGTCGCACAGCGACTGCACGAGATTTGCTGCAATGACATCCAGATTCGCACGGATCCAGTTGGCATCCTCTACATTGTCATGATAGCCGATCTCCGCCAGAACCGCCACCGCCCGGGTGCGGTTGACCTCCCCGAGTGTCGTGGTCGGGACAGCTCGTGTCAGATCCGGCAGCGGATAGATGGTTTTCATATTATTGGCGATGATGATCGCGAGCTTTTCGCTCCAGATGCTGTAGGGCGAGTAGTACACATCAATGCCGCGGAGCTTTCCGGAAAGATTCTCCGGTGCGGCATTGGAGTGCAGCGCAAGGTGTACCTCAAAATCCTGCGCATTGCTGTCAGCGATCGCACCGCCCACATTGCGGTCCGGATCGTTGCGGACGAACGAGATCCCCGATGCGCGGAGGTACGGCTCCATCCGGTCTGCGATCAGATTCATGTACTGCTCCTCGTTTCCGCCTCCGGTATAGGGGTTGCCCTCCTGCGTGGACGGGCTTAAAAATAATCTTGGCATGGCTGCGCCACCTTTCATTTTTTACTACAGCCTATGCATGATACCGTTTCCATGTGCATATCTTTGACAAACAATAGACCTTCCCGGGAGCTTACGGAAATCAATTTTGTTGCCTTTCATTGTGCGTTTCATGCAAGAGCCGCCCCACCCCCTGCCCCCTCCCCAGAGGGGAGGGGGTGAGAATGGCGGTGCTGCGCACCGCCGCCGCCCAAGGCTGCCGCCTTTGGAAACTGCGCAAAAGAGACAAGGAAGATGGGGCTTCGGAAGTTTCCGGGAAAGGTCGAATAATTTGTCGGAGGTATACCATGCGCCGCAGTATTATTCGTGATACCCTGCTGCTTACCCTCATGCAGATGGCTCTTGACGGGCTGAGTCTGCTTGTCAATGTTCTGCTCACCCGTCAGATCGGCGGCACGGGAGTCGGTGTTCTGACCCTTGCCGCATCCTTCTTCCGCCTGATGTGCATGATCGCCGGCGGCAACGTCTTTCTGTGCGTCAGCCGCTTTGTCTCCGAGGAGCTTGGGAAATCGCCCCGTGATCCCGGACGCGTCCTCGGATACTGCATCACCGTCAGCCTGTGCCTGTCGGCGGTCTGTATGGGAGGCGTATGCCTGTTTGCACCCTGTGTCGGCGGCTATTTCCTGCACGATGAGAGTCTTGCCGCCCCCATCCGCCACATGGCGTTCACCCTTCCCGTGCTGACCCTTGCCGCCTGCATGAAGGGCTGGTGCAATGCCCTGTGCAGGGCAGGCATCTGTGCAGCAGCAGACGGCATCGAATTCTTCCTTCGCTCGGGAGGAATGCTCCTGGGCATCCGGCTCTTTTCTCCGCAGGATGCTGCCGGACTGTGCGACCTTACGGCGTACACCGCCCTCCTTGCCGGTGCAGGCGAGCTGCTCTTTCTCCTCCTGTGCCTGCCCAAGGCGCGTGCCGGACGCACCGGGCATGTCTCCATCAGCCTGATGCGCTACCTGAAACTCGCGATCCCGGTCATGGCAGGCTCTGCGCTCACCTCGTTCCTCTCTGCTGCAAACGATGCCCTCGTGCCGGTGACGCTCCGGCAGGCTGGCAGCTCCGCGGATGAGGCACTTGCCCAGTTCGGCATCTTCGAGGCGATCATTCTGCCCACTCTGTTCTTCCCCTCTACGATCCTCTGCTCTCTTGCCGGGATCTTGGTGACCGAGATGGCTCGGGAAAAAGCCGCGCTCAAAAGCGGCCGCATCCTCGCGCTCTCCGAAAAGACCATCCGGCAGACTATCAGCTTTGCCGTTCTTGTCACGCTCCTGCTGCTGCTGTTCGGCGATGAGCTGGGCATGCTCCTGGGCGGCGGAGAGATCGCCGGAAATATGATCCGCCTGCTCGCGCCTGTCGTACCGTTCATTTATCTGGAGATCGTTCTGGAGAGCATCATCAAGGGACTGGGCGCACAGGCGTTTTCCTCGCTCAACTACCTGTGCGAATATGTCATCCGCATCTCCATCGTGCTGATCTGCATTCCCCTCATGGGTTTCTATGGCATCGTGCTGTCCTACTACGCAAGCAATATCATCGGCAATACCGCGCGGCTGATCCTGGTGTTCCGAAAAACCGGAATCCCCTTCCAACCGGTGCAGCTCATCGGGATGCCGGTGTTTGCAGCCCTCCTGTCCTCGCAGATGAGCCGTGCCGTGTTCCTCCTGCTGCACGTCAAGCCGGGCGGCAGCATCGCGTCTATGGTGCTGTTCGCGATCCTGTGTACGGCAGGCTATCTGGGCATTCTGTCTGTTGCCGCAAAGCCCTGTACGCCCGGCGTTCCGCATAAATCCGTTACATAACATATATCCCTCAAAATCCGATAACCATCGGGTTTTGAGGGATTCGTATTCATGTTTCCGGAATTTAACCTATAGGTAAAATCTATAACAAGATATCGAAACAAACGATTTGACAAATGCAAGGTTTTGTGGTACACTATAAGTGTAGAAAGCCGATAGGTTTTATAGAAATTAAAGCGATTCATCAGGAGGTACTATTATGGCAAATCAGAAATATCATTTTGAGACATTGCAGCTCCACGTCGGACAGGAGCAGCCGGATCCGGCATCCGATGCACGTGCCGTTCCGATCTATGCGTCCACCTCGTATGTATTCCGTGATTCCCAGCATGCGGCTGACCGTTTCAGCCTGAAAGATGCCGGCAACATCTACGGACGTCTGACCAATTCGACACAGGACGTATTTGAAAAGCGCATCGCTGCCCTGGAGGGCGGTGTAGCTGCGCTGGCAACAGCTTCCGGTGCTGCTGCGATCACCTATACCATTCAGGCACTTGCCAAGGCAGGTGAGAATGTCGTAGCTGCCAAGACCATTTACGGCGGCACGTACAATCTTCTTGCCCATACCCTGCCGCTGTACGGCATTACTGCAAAGTTTGTTGATCCGGCAGATCTCACCGCATTTGAGGATGCCATTGACGAGAACACCAAGGCACTTTACATCGAGACACTCGGCAACCCCAATTCCAATGTGGCTGACATCAGTGCCATTGCGCAGCTCGCACACAAGCACGGCATTCCGCTGATCGTGGATTCCACCTTTGCGACCCCGTATCTGGTGCGTCCGCTGGAGTACGGTGCAGATATCGTAGTCCACTCCGCGACCAAGTTCATCGGCGGTCACGGCACTGCCATCGGCGGTGTGATCGTTGACGGCGGCACATTCGACTGGGCGGCATCCGGACGCTATCCGTGGCTCTCCGAGCCGAACCCGTCCTACCACGGCATCAGCTTCTCCGAGGCTGTCGGTGCGGCGGCATTTGTGACCTACATCCGCGCGATCCTGCTGCGCGACACCGGCGCAACGCTCTCGCCGTTCCATGCCTTCATCTTCCTCCAGGGGCTGGAGACGCTTTCTCTGCGTGTGGAGCGTCATGTTGAAAACGCCCTGAAGATCGTGGATTTCCTTGCAAAGCATCCGCAGGTCGAGGCAGTACACCACCCGTCCCTCCCCTCCGAGCCGA
Organism: uncultured Ruminococcus sp.; assembly: GCA_964552525.1. Lineage (GTDB taxonomy): Bacteria > Bacillota > Clostridia > Oscillospirales > Ruminococcaceae > UBA3855. The sequence continues at coordinate 4,758 of CAZKHW010000029.1, forward strand.
GCCACGCGCTCTATGAGAAGTACTTCCCGAACGGCGGCGGCTCTATCTTCACGTTTGAGATCAAGGGCACTGAGGAGGATGCCAAGAAGTTTATCGACAATCTGGAGATCTTCTCGCTGCTTGCCAACGTTGCAGATGTCAAGTCGCTGGTGATCCATCCGGCTTCCACAACGCACTCCCAGCTCACCGAAGCAGAGCTTGCCGACCAGGGCATCAAGCCAAATACCATCCGCCTTTCCATCGGAACAGAGCATATTGACGATCTGCTCGCATCCCTTGAGGGAGCATTCGCAGCGATCCGCTGATCATATTTCTCCCATAAAAACGCCCCCATCCGGCAGAGCAAATGCCGGGTGGGGGTGTTTGTTAAGATTCTGTTTTGCCATCTTTCAGCCGCACGAGATAGTCCTTTGTCTCCGATGCCACCACGCCCGAAAGTGCCAGCAGTGCCGCGACATTGGGGATCGCCATCAGACCGTTGAAGATATCCGCAATGTTCCAGACTGCCTCGACCGTCAGGTAAGGTCCGACCGATACCGCCAGCACATACACCCAGCGGTAAATGTTCGTGACCCACGGCTTTGCGCCGACAAGATAGGACAGACAGCGTTCCGAGTAGTAGTTCCACCCGAGGATCGTTGTGAAGGCAAAGAACGCCAGACACATCATCAGGATGAATGCCGCCGCCTTATCACCGAAGGGCAGACCGTAACGGAAGGCATCTGTCGTGATCTCCACACCCTGCAGCCCCTCCTTCTCATAACTCCCTGCCATGACGATGGCAAGTCCTGTCATGGTGCAGACAACGATGGTGTCAATAAATGTGCCTGTCATGGTCACAAGTCCCTGACGGACAGGCTCGTTCGTTCGGGCAGCGGCTGCGGCGATCGGCGCAGAACCGAGACCAGCCTCATTCGAGAAAATGCCGCGTGCCACACCGTTTCGCATGGACAGCAGCATGATCGCAGCACCTGCCGCACCGCCTGCCATCGGGCGCATGCCGAACGCACTCCGGATCACGGTCATCACAGCACCCGGGATCTCCGGGAGATGTGTCACCACGATAAGCAGGCAGCAGCCGACATACACGACGATCATCAGCGGCACGACGATCTCCGACACCGTGGCAATACGCTTGATGCCGCCAATGATGATCAGTGCCACGAGAACGGTGATGAGAAGTCCTGCGATCACGGTCGTCCAGGTGTAGCTGCCACCGAATAGGCTGACCGTATGGACGGCATCGGGGTCAAAGAAGAAATTGGCTGCTGAGGTGATGCCGTTGATCTGCGTGATCGTACCGATGCCCAGAAGTCCGGCACCGACCCCGAAGAACGCAAACAGCTTGGCAAGCCATCTCCAGCGGCTGCCCATACCTTTTTCGATGTAGTAGAACGGTCCTCCGAGGACGCAGCCGTTCTGGTCGATGCTGCGGTACTTAATGGCGAGCAGCCCCTCGGCGTACTTGGTCGCCATGCCGAAGAACGCGGCGACCTCCATCCAGAACAGCGCACCCGGACCGCCTGCTGCAAGTGCTGTGGCAACGCCCACGATGTTTCCCGTCCCGACCGTTGCGGAAAGTGCTGTACACAGTGCCTGAAAGCTGGAAACCTCACCGCTGCCGTGCGCCTCATCGGAAACCATATACTTCAGTGCCAGTCCCAGCCTGCGCACCTGTAAAAAGCCGATGCGTACCGTAAGCAGGATGCCGCACGCCAGAATCAGAACGATCAGCGGCAGTCCCCATACGATATCATCGACGTTTTTGACGATATCATTGAATACTTCCATGTCAACACCTCTGTCAGTTTGATCGCGGTCAGCTCCGGAGCAGTCCTACCAGCCGAGCCGATCACACTTTTATCATTATAGCAAACTATGCAGGATTCGTCAAGCCCCCGGCGCGGCGGCGCGGTGACCGCGCTTGCGAGTTGGCTATGAGGATAACTCGGATTCTGGTGTCCGCAATGCCCTTTGCCTGACGGCAAGAGGGCAAAGCTGGCGCGGCAAGGAGACAGCGGTTTCCAAAGGCGTCAGCCTTGGGCGATGGCGGTGCGCAGCACCGCCACTCACACCCCCTCCCCTCCGGGGAGGGGGCAGGGGGTGGGGCAGTTCTTGCATGGAGCTCACAATTTTGACATTTTGGGAGTTTCGGATACATCGTCAGATGGCTGGTATTTTTATTGCATATTTTCTGATAATTGCATTTTCGTCACACAAATGATAAAATCCGCAACATATAGCATGAATAAATTATGAAGTACCGTTTTCTCGTGAATTAATATGAACATTCTTTGAACAGAAAAAACGACTTTGGCAAGCCGTTTCAAGCCTTTTGCATTCGTAAAATCTGCACAAAAAACGTTTTCGGAATTTGTAAAAAAAACGATTGACAATATCATGGTAAATATGGTACAATAGTAACAGAAAGAAGGTGAACCACCCTTATGAATCAAAATCGCAAACTGTTAAGCATCCTGTCAGCGGCGGTACTCTGTGCCACCATGCTGCCTGTTAATGCCATCGGCGCAGGTGAGATCTACACAGAGAACAAGACCGGCACACAGGATGGCTACGACTTTGAGCTTTGGAAGGATCGCGGCAATACCACGATGACCCTTCTCGGGAACGGTGCGTTCTCGTGCGAGTGGAACAACATCAACAACTGTCTGTTCCGCACCGGCAAGAAGTTCGACTGCACCAAGACGTACCAGGAAATCGGCAACATCTACGTAGACTTCGACTGCGACTACCATCCGGAAGGCAATTCGTATCTTTGTGTGTACGGCTGGACAAGGCAGCCGCTGGTGGAGTACTATATCGTTGAGGACTGGGGCAACTGGCGTCCGCCGGGAGCAGATTCGGTCGGTCAGGTGACCATTGACGGCGGTACGTATGATCTGTATAAGACGATCCGCGAGAATCAGCCCTCGATCGACGGTGATACCACATTCGAGCAATACTGGAGCGTTCGCGTGGAATCCGATAAGCATTCCAGCGGCACGATCTCAGTTTCTGACCACTTTGCAGCGTGGGAACAGCAGGGCTGGCAGGTGGGCAAGCTCTACGAGGTAGCACTGAACGTTGAGGGATACCAGAGTCAGGGCAAGGCGACTGTCACAAAAAATAATCTCACGATTACCAATGACGTGCGTCCGACCGAACCGACAGAGCCGCCGACAGAACCGGCTGACGGTTTCTATTTCAACAGCAGCTTTGAGGACGGCGCGGATGGCTGGAACGGCAGAGGTGACGCGAAGGTCACAAGCTCCGCGACTGCATGTACAGGAGATAAGGGGCTTGCTGTGACTGGCAGAACTGACAATTGGCACGGCGCATCGCTTGCGCTGAGCAGCAAGACCTATCAGGCAGGCACTGCCTACAGCTTTAGCGTAATGGCGATGCAGAATGCCGCGGCATCAGATACCTTTAAACTCACCCTCCAGTATACCGGAGCAGACGGTGAGGAGCATTATGACAATATTGCAGAGGCAGAGGCTGCAAGCGGTCAGTGGGTACAGCTTGCCAACACCTCGTTCACCATTCCGGCAGGGGCGAAGAATCTTCTGCTGTATGTTGAGGCTGACAGCAAGTCCAACGACTTCTTCATTGACGATGCGGCAATTGCCGTAGAGGGCACCAAGATCACATCGGGCGCAGCGTCCTCCGTTTCGATCAAGGGCGATGTGGATGACAACGGCAAACGGGAGCTGACAGATCTGATCGCACTCCAGAGATATCTCCTTGGCGAGAAGGTCACGGTTCATCCGGAGAAATCCGATATGAATGACGACGCTGCCGTTGATGTCATTGATCTGGGTCTGCTCAAGCGAGAGCTGTTAAAAAAAAATGATCCTGTCGTAGAACCGCCCAAGCCGACAGAGCCTGTCAAGGATGAGCCTGTCCGCCGTGAGGGTTATTTCTACAACACTGCGGATGTATCGTGGATCGACCCGTCCAAGCCGATGGTCGCATTCGCATTCGATGACGGTCCTGTTTCCGGCGGAGACTCCAGCTCGGCAGGACGCATTCAGACTGCACTGTCCCAGAACGGTGCTCACGCGACCTTCTTCTACTGGGGCAACCGTATTGCCGGCAACGAGTCCGAGATCAAACGTGCGCATGATCTGGGCTTTGAGATCGCCAACCACACCTGGACACATACGAATCTGACGACGCTGGATGCTAACGGCATCCGTTCGGAGATCGGTCAATGCGCCGCAAAGCTGACCGAGATCACCGGCGAGACAGATTTCCTGTTGCGTCCGCCGTATCTTGGCGTGAACGATACTTTGAAGCAGAATGCCGGAACAGCACTGATCAACTGCGGCTTTGACTCTGGTGACTGGAACGGCGCAACAACACAGGACATGATCGGAAAGTTCACTGCGGCTGTCAATGACGGCTCGCTCAACGGCAAGGTCATCCTGATGCACGAGACGTATACTTCGACTGCTGAGGCAGTGGAATATCTGGCACCGTACCTCAAAGAGCAGGGCTGGCAGATCGTTTCTGTATCGGAGATGTTTAAAGCCAAGGGCGTAGACCTGAAAAACGGTGAGGTATACAACCAGCTCCCGTGATATGCTGCGCAGTCAGATCAATACACGTCTGTTTTTCATGAGATCTCCCCGGAAACTGGAGATGTTCCAGTTTCCGGGGAGATCTATCTCTTTTTGCAGACAGCTCCGCCAAGCTGTGTTAAAATCACCTGCGCCATCTGGGGATTGGGATTCTTGATGTGAACGGGGTACTGTAATTTGTTACCGCATTAAACCTACACATGAAAAGTATAATTAAATAAACTCGATATGAAGCTGTAAATCCGTATCGGGTTTTCGATAGCAAGCTCTCTCCGTTTTCTGATAACGGATCTTCCTGACGATCATGTGAAGCAGACGGTTCTTTTCCGCTGGATCCGACTCACTGAAATGGTCAAGCACATACTGGATCTCCATGATATTTTTCTCTGGGGGCATGGTATTTTGAGGTGTCAAGTCCTCACAGACTGCCAGCTCCTCCTCAACAACGGCTTTCTTCTCGTTGAGGGCTTTCATTCTTTCAAGAAAGGTATTGGTATCATAGATCTCCTGCTCTAATAAATCATAAAGCTTGTTTTGCTGCTTTTCGATCCTGGACAGCTCCTGCCGCAGCTTCTTTCGGGGATCCTCACTGACACTAAGCTGCTCACGCTTTTCGGGATGGTCTATGAGATCTTGAAGCTCCTTGATCCGAAAGCGGAGCGCGGCGAGCATGGCTTCATCGACTTTATCCAGAGTCGCGCCGACCGTTGGACAATGCGCCTTCCTGCAAAGGACATGCTCCTTTCCTGTATTCGGGACGTGCCGCCGCTGCATCTGGTGTCCGCACTCTGCGCAGTACAGGATATTATGGTAGTAATTACGCAGCTCTGTCTGTGCTGGAGTCTGTGGAGCAGGATTTCTCCGGCGTTTTTGCTGAACGCTCTCGAATACCTCCGGCGGAATGATCGCTGGATGCAACGCCTGATAGCAGGTGTCACCGCTCCCTTTTGTATGCCACTGGACAAACCCTGCATAGATCGGGTTGCTCAGGATCTTGCGAATGCTGGGCGGCTCCCATAGCTCGGACCGCATCGGCGCGATGTGCCGCCGGTTCAGTTCTGAGGCGATGAACCGCGCCCCCTTCCCTGCCAAGTACAGATCATAGATCAGACGAACGGTATCAGCCTCCTCGGGAACGATCTCCAGCGTATGCACCTTTGGCTCGGGATGCACTTTACGGTAGCCGTAGGGTGCGGTGGGACTGATGTAGCAGCCCTCCTTGATCGTGGCTAGCCGTCCAGCCTGTAAACGCCGTTTAATGGTTTTGTATTCACGGCGGCTCATGAAAAGGGAGAACTCGAAATACTCCTCATCGAACTCGTTGTCCGGATCGTAGGTCTTGACTGGTGTGATAATGAGCGTGCCGGAGTCCTTGAACGCCTGCGCGACGATCCCCTGATCGATGGTGTTGCCTCTGGCAAGACGTTCAACCTCCATGCAGAGCACGCCGGTATACTTTCCCTCCGAAACAGCTTGCAAGAGCGCCTGCATCTGGGGACGCGCGGCAATGCTGTCACCGCTGACGATCTCTCGATACTCCTGCGTGATCTGGATGCCGCGCCGCTGGGCAAGCTCCAGCAGCGTTCTGTGATGACGTGAAAGGGTCTCCCCTTCTCCCCTTGCCTCCGCTTCGGCATCGGCGCGAGACTTTCTGAGATACATGCAGTAGGTTTCTATGATACTCACCCCTTCTTATGCGTTCCGCCCGGGATTAAAACCGGGCGGATTTTTCATTTATAGATCTGACCTCTATTGCCGGCATCCGTCACAACAACTACCAACTTTTCATTATCCACAATGTAAATGATACGGTAATCTCCGACACGCAGACGATAAAATCCAGCATGCCCTTTTAATGACTTAATATCACCCTGCTCCGGCAGCTTCTGGATGGCTTGTAAAATGCGCACCTGCTGCGGCTTTGGCTGCTTTTCAATAAACTTCTTTGCCCGTTTCTCAATGATAATCTGATACTTCATGTCAGTTCGATCCCCAATTCTTTTGCAAAATCGTCAATTGACACGGCATCATGCTTCTCTGGGTCGTTATCACCCATATAGTTCTCAACAAGCTGCTCACAGAAGGCATCATCGGCAGCTTCTTCGTCCAGCATTCGCTTGACGCTGTTCAGCATCAGCAAGACATGCTCCATCTGTTCCTCTGTAAAACTGTCAATCATGCTGTAGAGCATTTCCTTTGTACTCATAGCTATCTCCTTTCTGGGTGGTCCGGTGTTGTAGCACCGGGTCGGATTTTTTATCGCTAATATTATAGCTTAGTTATATAATAACACGTATTTACGTGAATGTCAAGATAAAATAAAAAAAATCCTCCAAAATATTGGAGGATTCAGAAGCTTTTTGTGCCGGAATTATTTATAGATGAATTCATACCAAAGGCTAAATTGTTATTTCCTATAATGGTATTGTTGCTATAATTATTTTTTTCTTGCTTCTTATTACATGCCACTTGCTTTATTGCATTTAGCATTTCATCCTGTTCGTGTTTTTTTACATACCAATTTTCTATGAAAAATTCTATTAATTTTATCATTAACTCAGCTTCGTTTGGTTCAACTTCAAGTATTAGCCCTGTTTTTTCTGGATGTGCGCCAATATTTCCAATACTCCTTAATGCTTGAAGAGCTTCTACTTCAGCTGATGTGATCTTATCTGCTGGTATTGCATTTATCTCATCATAAAGTGTATTTTTATTTTTTATTCCCCAAAAATCCCTTATAATCCCTTGTAAGCAACGTCTTGAAAGAGTAGCAGATGCTTTTGGGCTCAACTTGGCGATTAAAATCGCCTCTTGATAATCCGCAATAATATTTGACGGAATATAATCTGTATCAGAAAATTTAAAGCACTCCTTATTCAGTTTTCCTTCAACTGAACCATTCTCTAATTTTAGTTGATAAAACAAGTCGATATTTTGGCAAGCTGGGCATATATACCAATATAGTACTACATGTGATGAGCACTGTATTTTATTCTCGTCATTTTTAGAAGTTAAAAAAAACAATTTATCATTTCGTGAATCATCATTTACAAAGAAACTTTGATTGCAAAATGGGCAAACGTGTGAATTCATACTAATTCTCCCCCACTATGATTATCAACATACTGATAAATAATCGTCAACAATTCTGAGCGTTCACGCAAATTAAGCATCGATAGAATAGTACAAACTTCTTTCACCATCTCGCTATCAGTAGCAATAATTGATGAATTCTCACCAAATGCAACGTTATTGCTATTTGAAATGTTGTTATTGCTGTAGCAGTCGTTATGAGTAGTTCTGCCAAGCAAATAGTCTATAGAGCAATCAAGGTAATCCGCCAGAATGTCTAGCTTAACCGCTGTTGGCATACTTCTCCCATTTTTCCAATCACTAATATTTCCAGTTGATATACCTGTATCCGCTGAAACTTTACTTGCAGTAAGCCCCTTAGATTCTATTGTTGAAAACAAATTGTTCAAATTTATCATACAATCACCTCGAATTTTATGAAGTTTTTATATAATTTCGTAAATACGAAATTATATGTTGACAAGCTCGTAATTACGTGATATAATATAACTAGGCTATATAGACAACACTAACCGCACCCTCCGGAATCGCAGTTTTTCCGGACGGAACAACAGCATAAAACTGGTGTATTGACTTTTTCTGACAATATAAGTATACATCATTTTATGCAATTTGTCAATAGCTTAGTTATATTTTAGGGGGTGAAAAAATGGCATTAGGCGAGAATCTGAAACAGGCGCGTGAACGGATCGGCATTTCGCAGGCACAGCTTGCAGAATTGGTCGGCGTATCGCAGCCAATGGTAGCACAGTACGAGCTGAACACGAAAATTCCCAGTGTTATCGTTGCGGTAAACATTGAGAAGGTGCTGAACGTGAGCTGCCGGGAACTTGTGAACGGTCTGACCGAAAAGATCAAACCCATGTAAGACGATGACAAGGCATCCTGACAGCACGATGATGGGAGAAAGTGACCCACACAGAAACGGCATAGGACAAAATCCCAGCCCCATACATTTTTAACGGAGGTGTTAAGTATGGCAAAAAAGCACACGGAAAAGGAGATCCCGGACATTATGGTGCGCACCGATTATGAGGTGCTCAAGGAGTGGGAAGAGGACGGCATGAAATGCACTCTGATCCGCAACACCTACAACGGCGTGCGAATCACCTGCCGCGTCCCTCATCACACACCGGAAGAGGAGCGCCAGATCGCCGCCAACATCACGCGCGCAATGTTCGAGATGTGCGGCATCGACCCCTATCAGTATGATACCATACGCGTTAAACTCTAAGCCCCACCCGGGGCTTAGAGGACAAGCATAATAAGGAGGACACCCATGTGGCAGAGTGAACAAGAGACCCTGACCGGGATCTACGCCGACAGCATTCTGTACAATGCCATCGAGCGCGAGTACGAACGCCAGACCGATGACGGTCACGATGTATGGCCGGACAAGCAGACGTTCTGCGCAGCTTACAAGGATAACAAGGACGGTCTTGCAGAGAAGATCCAGCGTGCTGCCAATGAAAAGATCTGGCGCACCGAGGAGAAGCACCGCAAGGCGATGGCTGAGAACAGTGCCCTTGTGCATAAACTCAATGGCGAGATCGTCCGTTTGAAAGAGTTGCTCGACATCGAGCAGGAATGGAAGCCAGCTGAGGACACTGGAACGAACCTGGACCAAATGCTTTATGCTGAACTTCGGGATTCTGATGCAGCCGAGCCACTCACCGACAGCGAAGCGAAGGACAGGCTCTCCGCGTTCTTTGGCTTCGAACGCGACCGGATTGAGATCATCCACACCGTCAGCACCTACGAGCGTAACCGACACAGTAAGCTGCGCGTTGCTGAAACATACGACCGCCAGCCGGTCTACGGCTCATCCGATTGGAACTACATCCGATTCGACTGCGCGAGTCTCCAGTGGGAGATGATCGACGGCGAGCTTGTACCCTATGAAGACTGAAACAACATCCGCGCGACCCTGCGCAATGCACTGGAGATCGCAGAAAGTGGAGATGTTCCGTAAAAAGAAAAGCCCATCCAAGGAGGAAACCGTATTTTGAGGGAGGAAAAACATGAAAATCCTGAAAATCGACACCGACAGCACGATCACTGCCGTGGAAGCCACCGGAGAAACGATCAAGGAACAGAACGACAGCATTTACAAGCTGCTGGGCGGATTCTTTGATATCGTCCGCCTCGGTGAAGATGCAGCACTGTTGGTCGATGATGAGGGCGTGCTGAAAGGCTTGCCTGTCAACGCCGCGGCAATGATGATCTCCGGCTATCCGTATCTTGCCGGAACAGCACTGCTTGTCGGACTGGAATGGACAGAGGACGGCGATATTTTCACCGATGTACCGGACCGGTTTATAGGGCTTATAGACAAAGAAAGCGCCTGACCGAAGCAGATCGGTACAGGCACACAAAAAAGAATCACACCAATATTATAACCGAAAAGGAGGTAAATGTCAAGTGGATATTTCAGAATTAGACCTCTCCGTCCGCGATTTCAACGCCGTCAAGCGTTTCGGTATCAATACGACCGAAGAGCTGATCGAGCGACTGCCGGAATTATGCCTGATCGCACGAAAGACGGGTGCCAAAGTTATGGAAGTGCTTTACAATCGCGGATTGCTGCCGTATCACCTGGGTGAGTGGGTCGATCCGGATCGCTGCGGTGAGGAGCTTCGCCCCGAAGAGCTTCAGGAGGGCGAGTTCGTGATCATGGGCTTTCCGACCGAGAGCCGCGACTGGCGCAAAGTCGTGCTGATCGAAAAGATTGACGGCGAGACCCTGCATTACCGTGACGGATCTTCCGGGACGCCGCATATGCCGATCAGCGCACGAAAGGTCTGGCGTATTGCCGGGGAGCGCGGACAAGCTCCCCCGCAGACGGAATTGGAGGCACTGGGCGTTCCGAAACGCGACTGCGATCTGCTTGCAGTCTATGACACCACAAGTCTTGCCGAATTCAAACAGCATCTCTCTTCCCTTTGCCGCGCCTGTCCCGACGCTGTCCAAAAGGTCTATACGGCATTGCAGAATTCCGGTCAGATCCCATTCGTTCCCGGCGATGAACCGGAGGACACGGATCTCATCGGGGAGGAGCTGAGCTACTCCGATTTGCAGAGCATGCCCGGTGAACTGATCGTCTACGCGGACAGCGAATATGACACACCGTTCGTGGCGCTCATCACAAGAGTGACCGACGGAACAGTCTGGATCTGGGGCGATCTCATGCACCCGTATTCTGTTACAGAAAGTGAATTCACGGAAGATTGCAAAGCCTTCCGTATCAAAACCGACAACATCCCGCAAAGCGGGACAAATATAAAGGAGGATACTACTCATGGAAACACAGAAAATTCAGGCAACACTGACGCTGACACTGACACAGGAGCAGCTTCCGGCGCTTCTTGCGCTGCTGAGCGCAGCACCGGCACAGACGGCTGCTCCGGCAATGCAGCCGCCTCCGACCCCGAATTTCGTTCCGGCAGGACAGATTCCTGCGCAGCAGACACCCACGCCGATGCCGCAGGCAGTTCCGCAGCAGGCGCAGCCGACCCCGATGCCGCAGGCAATTCCGCAGCAGGCGCAGCCGACCCCGATGCCGCAGGCAATTCCGCAGCAGGCACAGCCGATCCCGATGCCGCAGACAGTTCCTCAGCAGAGCCAGATCCCGGCGCAGCAGATGCAGCCGACGGCGATCCCTCAGCAGACAGCTCCGCAGACGTATTCGGTGCAGGATCTGAGTCTGGCAGCGCGTCCCCTGATGGAGTCCGGCAGACAGCAGGAGCTGATCGGACTGCTTGCGGAGTTCGGCGTGCAGTCGGTAGCAGCGATCCCGGAGAACAGACGGGCGGAGTTTGCAAGCCGGCTGCGTGCGCTGGGAGGACAGATCTGATGCCCGAGAGTAAGGCAGGATGCTGCCCGAACCCGAGTGGTGCGCCGGACGTACATGCTAAGCACTCCCCCTCTCATGCAGCGATCTGGGGCATCTGCACAGCCGCGCTTTCGTTAGAAGCGAACATCCCCGATACCGGCAGCAATTACGCTGCCGAGGGGACGCTGGCGCACGCGATCGCAGAGCTAAAGCTGAATAAGCAGTTTACGCCGATGTCTGCGGTCAAATACAAGAACGAGCTGGGGGTACTCAAAGCCGATCCGCTGTATCAGCCGGAGATGGACGGCTACACGGATGCTTATGTGGAGGAGATCCTGAAAATTTGTCACGCACTCCCCTCCAAGCCCTATGTGGTTGCGGAAAAGCGCCTGGAGATGGGTCACATCGTGCCGGACTGCTTCGGGACGGCGGACTGCGTGATGCTCTATGGGGGGATGCTGCACATCTTCGATTTCAAGTATGGTAAGGGCGTGAAGGTCAGCGCCGACCATAACCCACAGCTCCGGCTGTATGCGCTCGGCGCGCTGCGGGAGTATTCCATGCTCTATGACATCCGCTCGGTCTGGCTGCACATCATTCAGCCCCGGCTTGACAATCGCCAGACAGAGGAGCTGTCTGTTGAGAAACTGACCGCGTGGGGCGATAAGCTCCGGCAGCGTATCGATCAATCCCTGCTGGACGGCGGCGAATTCGTCCCCGGTGAGCACTGCCGGTTCTGCAAGGCGAAAAACATCTGCCGCGCCCGTGCGGAATCCCTGCTCACGCTCGAAGAGCCGAAACAGAAGATGGAGCGCGGAGAAGTCCTCACAGACGAGGAGATCGGCGATATCCTGCTCCGGGCGCAAACGCTGGCTAACTGGGTCAGGGGGCTGGAGGAGTATGCGCAGAATGCTTTGCTGCAAGGCAAGGAAATCCCCGGCTGGAAGTTAGTCGAGGGGCGCAGCGTCCGCACCATCACCGACATCGACAAGGCGTTTGCAGAGCTGACCGCTGCCGGATACCAGAGCGATATGCTCTATGAGCGCAGTCCGCTCGGTCTGACCGCCCTTGAAAAGCTCTGCGGCAAAAAGAACCTGACGAAGCTGATCGGGCAGTACATCAAGAAGCCCACAGGTAAGCCGACACTTGCACCTGAGAGCGATAAACGCAAGGCATTTTCCAAGAAGAAACTGGAGGAGATGTTCTCCGGTACGCAGAATTAAGGAGGAACTCACTATGGCATTAAACGCAAACCAGATGACGACCGGCGAGGTGCGTCTCAGCTACGCTCACCTCTATGAGCTCTATTCCAATAACGGCGGTGAGCCGAAGTATTCCGTCACGGTTCTCATGCCAAAGACCGATGTGCAGAGCAAGGCGAGACTTGATGCCGCGTTCGAGGTGGCAAAGCAAAAGGGCATCGCTGAGAAGTGGAACGGCGTTCTGCCGCCTGTGATCGCCAGCGCAATCTATGATGGGGACGGCGTTCGTCCCAACGGCGATCCGTTCGGCCAGGAGTGCAAGGGATGCTGGGTGTTCACAGCGAGCAGCAAAAACCCCGTGCAGCTTGTGGACGCAGGCATGAACCCCATCGTGCAGAAGGGCGAGCTGTACTCCGGCTGCTACGCAAGGGTGTGCATCTCGCTGTTCCCGTATCACTCCAACGGCAAGCGCGGTATCGGCATCGGTCTGGAGGCGGTGCAGAAGCTCCGTGACGGCGATCCCCTCGGCGGCGGCGTATCTGCAGCGGATGCCTTCGGCGGTGCTCCGATGATGCAGCCCCAGCAGCCGGTATACCAGCAGCCTGCACAGGCACAGCCGCAGTACCAGCAGCCAATGTACCAGCAGCCTGCACAGGCACAGCCGCCGCAGTATCAGCAGCCGATGTATCAACAGCCGCAGAGCTTTGACCCGATCACGGGGATGTACTACTGATGCGGCACATGTCCATCGACATCGAGACCTACTCCAGCGTGAACCTGAAGAATGCCGGAC
>CAZKHW010000030.1:0-18075 GCA_964552525.1 uncultured Ruminococcus sp.
TTCTCATTATAACAGATTTTGGCGGCTTTTTCTATTTTTTATCGAACTCACGTTATTTCAAGTTATAGGTGTATATCTTCAAAGACAGCCGGCAGATGAGCCCGTGTACCAATTTCTCGAAAAGAAACGTAGCGAGGGAAAGCCATACAAAGTATACATGATCGCTGCTGCACATAAATTCCTGCGTATTTATTATGCAAAGGTAAAGGAAACAATGCCTGAGCAGAGTGTATAGCATCTATTCATAGATTCTTCTACCAGAGGCAAAACACAGGCACGGCGAAGCCGCTCGACCTTGACGGGTTATCATAAAAATGCTACAATGGCTGATCCGACGGTAACCGAATGCATCTATTCATGAGTTCCTCACCGTCGGCACGATATTCATAGCATTTTTATGATGTTCTGTCAAGGTTGCCGGACATATACAGCTACATTCTTTTTTTAGACTGCTTCGGCGGTCTTATTGTCATGTCTATTTTTTCTTCTGTGAAATTTTTGTGAAATATTCATTTTACCTATTGACTTTTATTGCAGGTCTGGGGGTATAAAAACAAACACAAATAAAATTACTTCTACACCCCTTGCAATTCCACTCTAAACATGGTATACTATAAATAGTAAGGAACGTGATCCACATGGATAGAGCAGAAAAAATCGTCATGCTGAAGCTTGATGTGATATTCAAGCGAGTTTTTGGTGACGAAAAGAATAAGGATATTATTGCAGCATTTATCTCCGACCTGCTTGAAATACCACGCAGCATCAGGAGTATTTACATCAACAATGTAGAGCTTACTCCGGAATTCTTTGATCAGAAATTCAGCAGGCTGGATTTGAAGCTCGATGTGGACGACAGAATTGTGAACATTGAAATGCAAGTCAACAAAGAGGAAGATTTCAAGGAAAGAACGCTTTTTTACTGGTCAAACTCTACAGCGAGGAACTGAAAGCCAGAGATGAGTACGAAAAGCTCGAGCAAACAATATGCATCAATATCATCAATTTTGAACTTTTTAAATGCGAGGATTATCATTCTCATTTCAAGGTGATGGAAAGCAAACGACATGAGGTTCTCACAGATAAATTTGCGATTCATTTCTTTGAATTGAAAAAGCTTGGAAACTATAAAAAGAATAAGCGTATGGAAGATTGGCTGAATCTTATTAATGCGGAAACGGAGGGCGATCTTATGACAATTCAGCAGAATACAAGTATTCCGGAAGTACAGCAGACCATCGTGATGCTCCGAAAGCTCAATGCAGACGAGCGAGTACGGCAGGAGGCGTTCTGCCGTGAGAAACGACTGCATGACGAGGCAAGTGCACTTGGAAGTGCGAGACGTGAGGGCGAGGCAAAGGGTATAGTAAAAGGCAGAACTGAAAGAGATGCGGAAATTGCTGACACAATGCGAAAAAAGGGCTATACCGAAGAGCAGATTGAGGATCTACTCGGTGACGCATAATTTGGCAAGATTTCAGCGGACGCAATTGCCACTGAAAGCATTATAAAAAAGCTGCTGTTGTAGAGATGAATTTTCTCTATTTCTACAGCCGCTATATAATTACGGTTGCTGCTTTAGCGATTGAAACTTTTACAGTTTACTGTAGTGCCACAAGTCGCCACACAACCACACCTATCATTATTCCTACCATATTCCACCCAACATCTATAAGGCTGAAATACCGCTCGTTCTTCAGCAGCGGTTTCGTGGCTTCGTCTATAATTGCCCACAGAATGACCGCTACCCAAAGCCAATTTGATAGAAATAATGCAAGAAACATCAAAATGCTGAAAAAACCGATGTGTGCGCCTGTGCGGATGAGATGTTCGTTGATATGGAACGACCTGGCTATCTTCTGGCTTTTCGTACCTGAATTTCTTCCATTCTGGTGGCTGAGATAAACCTCTATGATGAACACAACCGTGAACAGGATGATTTTCATTTCTACTGTCTCCCTTACTGATATATGATATCTTATGCGGCTATCAATACCATTAAACCATAAGTTTTCATACATAGCAAGGGGAATGGGGAGAATTAAGAATTCGTTCATTGTGTTTGGGCAGATTTGACAAGAAGATTGTGATATCCATAATAAATTCAGCTCACTTTCAGGTATGTAGGTATACATTCACACAGTAAGGATTTCGTTCAATAGTAGTTATTCGCTTGCGATCTCTTATATATCCACATCACAGTGACATACAGTATATATCCAACCAACGCTCCTGCGGTATTGTTTATCACATCATCAACTTCTGTCAGTCCACGCCCTGTGATATATTGCATAGTTTCGATCCCAGCGGAAAATATGAACCCTGTTACGATTGCAAGCCAAAAACTTCTGAATCGTTTAGATATCATCGGCAACAGAAATCCAAAAGGCACGAACAGCAGAATATTAAGGAATATCTGCATGAACCAGAAAAAGTGATTCTGCTGATGCAGCATTGCATTTACTTCACGAAACGGTTCTAACACAACGCCTCTGTAATCAGGCGTTCGCAGTATCATCGTTTCACGGACTATGAATGTGAGAGATAGAACACCTATGATGTAAACGATGAACACAATGCGTGTGAGCTTTTTAGTTGTTGCATTCATTGATACTTTCCCACCACTCCTTATTCTCCTGATACCATTGTATCGTCTTTTTGATTCCGTTAACAAGCTCAGTCTCTGGTTGCCATCCGAGTTCATGGTAAATCTTTGTCGGATCGATAGCATAATGCAAATCATGCACCTTACGATCCGCAACATAGGTTATAAGGCTTTCACTTTTCCCAAGCTCCTTGCAGATAACCTTTACAATGTCACTGTTCCTCATCTCACATTTACCACCGACATTATAAACCTCACCGATTCCACCCTTATGCAGTATCAAATCAATCGCCCTGCAATGATCTTCAACGTAGAGCCAATCGCGAATATTCAAACCTGTTCCATAAACAGGTAATGGATTATCTCCAAGAGCGTTCACAATCATAAGCGGAATCAGTTTTTCCGGAAATTGATACGAACCGTAATTATTTGAACATCTTGATATTGTCACAGGCAAGTCGTAGGTACGGTAATACGACAACACAAGCAGATCTGCACTTGCTTTTGATGCACTGTAGGGACTACTTGGGAGCAGAGGACTGCTTTCCGTGAATTTCAAATCAGGACGGTCAAGCGGCAAATCACCATAAACCTCATCTGTACTTACCTGATGAAATCGTATATTACCGTATTTTCTGCAAGCATCCATCAATACTGATGTACCAATAATATTCGTTTGCAGGAATATCTCCGGAGATGCGATAGAACGGTCAACATGAGATTCCGCCGCGAAGTTCACAACGATGCCAGGATGTTCGCACTCAAACAGCTTGTACACACCTTCACAGTCACAGATGTCGAGCTTCACAAAGCGGAAGTTTGGGTTCTCCATGACGGGTGCAAGCGTAGACAGATTGCCCGCATAGGTTAGCTTGTCTATGCACACGATCCTGTATTCGGGGTGCGCCTTCATCATGTGAAAGATGAAATTTGAGCCGATGAAGCCGGCACCGCCGGTTATGATGATGGTTTCTGTTTTCATATCATTATTATAACGCTTTTCTGCATATATGTCAATTAGCTGGTAATAGAGAATGAACGGTATCACAGAGACCCATGAACCGTTCAAATTGTTTTATAATTCTCTTTTGCACAGTTCTAACGCTGATACTATGACAGCATCCATGTCATAGTACTTATATTCGCCGAGACGTCCGCCAAGTACGAAATTATGTTTAGTCAGATGTTTTACTCTTTAGCATCTGGTTGATTATCCAAAGTTGTTCTTAGCATTGTAGAAGAAATGCCATCTGTGTGCGGAAGAAACACGACATCTACATTATATTTTGCTAAATCTCGTTTTGTCTGCTCCCATCTTGAATTTCCTTTCCAATCGTCTCCAATAAAGATCGCATCAAAGTGCAATTGATTCCACATTTCGACCTTATCCAGTGTATCAGAGATCACACACTTATCAACAGCTTTGATGTTCTCTACAATGATGCGCCGTTCTTCTTCGGAAATAATCGGTGTCTTATGCTTGTAGGATTCTACCAACCGATCAGCATTTACACCAACAATCAAAAAGTCACAATACTCTTTGGCGTGATTGATCAGATTCAAATGTCCGACGTGGAACATATCGTATACGCCCTGAGTGTAACCGACCTTGTATTTTTTCATGTTCATCAGCCTCTTTTCCGAATCTTTTTCATGGCTTTTTGGACATAGCCAAGCCCCAGATGATATACATATTGTCCCTCCTGGGTTTTGAATGATACCGCAATTAATGCTGCAGGTACAGTCAAAGCACAAATACCCGCGTGGGTCACGACTGAGATCCAGCCAAATCCAGTCAGTGCGTACTGACAAATCAGTAAATCAATGCATCCCACAGCAGCGATAACCGCAATGTATTTCAGCAGCTTCACAAAATAGTGTGTCACTGGACGCACATTTTCAAATCCGTATTTATGGATGATAAGCGGATCAAACCACATGAATGTCGTCCAATCTGCCACCAAAGTGCCTACCAGAACACCACAGATCCCCCAAGCATTCACCAAAGCAATGGATACGACAAGGTTGATAATCATGCCAAACAGAGGGCGGTATTTTGCCTGCTGGAATAAGCCCATTGTTGTCCGGTATTTGCTCAGTGCAATTCGACATGCCAGCGTAAAGACCTCCAGACCCATCAGAAGAGAGAAAGGCTGTGCAAACACCCATTCATCACCGACCCAAGTCCGGACAAACTCATCTGCCACCACAAAGATGCCGACACCGGCCGTGCCGCCCAGTATGGCAGTGATGAGATTGACCGATTCAAACACCTTGTATTCGTGTTCGTTGTTATGGCATGTGTGCAGATTGCCAAGACTGTGTGAAACGGAACCAAAGATCTTGCTTAACAGGGTATTGATCGTTGTATAGAAGACGTAATAGTTCGTATACAGTGCCACAACCTCCAGACCAAGGAATGCAGACAGGACGATATTATCTGTAGCCTTGAGCACAACACCATTAAGTTTGTAAAAAAACAGTGCCATGCAGTCCTTGAATACTTCTTTGACCTCCTGACTGCTGATCTTATCCACTGTTTTGTCATTGATATAGGGATAGGTCTTATCCGCAAAGATCGCACACGCCAGATTTTGCCCAATGATCTGCAAAATAGCGACTATCACATATACAACGAATTTTTTGAACGCAAACAATGTGATAATCTGTACAATACCTGCGCCGATGGTAAAGAAATAGCTGATAATGTTCAGCAGATATTCTTTCTGGTTCGCCTTGACAATAGCACTCTTATATGCAAAAAACAGATACGAGGATACTGTTTGTGTCAGGTAGAGAATAAAGATAAGAGCAGCATTGATATGGAGCGTCTCCAACTTCTGGTAGTCCTTTATCAAAAACGGAAGAAATGGGATCAGCAGCAGTCCGATCATCGCAACTGCAATGCCGATGTAACGATATACCGTCTTATAAAACTTCATCAGCAGCGTGATCCGGTGCCGATCATCCTTTGCGATTGGCTCATACAGCTTGAACAGGATGGCACTACCAACACCGAATTCTGCAAGAGACAGCATCGACAGGATATTGGAGAACAGACCGCTGATACCCAGATACGACATGCCAAGCGTTTTGATGAAAACAGTCCGCACAACAAACTGCATGACAATGGTAATCAGTTGTCCGCCAATACTGCTTGTAAAGTTATAAATCGTATTTGTTGTACGGGAATTCGCTTTCCCTTTACTCATGCTATACTCTTCCTCCTACACTATATACCAAATCTCTTTTTTCTTCCGACCTTATATCTGAGACGTATCATTCTACGCCTCAGATTATAACGAAATCGGCAATAGTTCTTCGAATAAGGGCAATCATCAAGCCACTTGACCATCACAACGCTGTAATGGTCAAGGTCCTTTTTCGCCAGAAAATCGACCAATCTGAATCCCTGATGCTCGTACACACTGATTGCATGTGTATTGTCCTCTGCTGTGTCTAGCTCAATGAGCGGATAGCCCTGCTGCCTGGCATAAGCAAATAACTGCTGGGCAAGTATTCCATTGATATGTTTCCCCTGGTATTCCGGTATCACGCCTGCCAGCATATAATCCGGGATTTCTCCCTTGGCATACCAGGTGTTGCGCTGTACCATACGCATAGAGAGCGTTCCGACCGGTATATCCCCGTCCAATGCCACCCAGCACTTTCCCTTTTCTCCAATCCGACTACGAATCTGTTCGCCATTCAAATTCGAGGTGATCATGACGAAACCATCTTTCCGATTAACAGAATGTGCTCTTTCCAAGATGGAGTGAATTTCATCATAGGAAATATATTCCGGTTTTTCCATAACCGTAATGTCAGACATCATACTACCCCTTCTTCTTTTTTACCAGATGTTTCACATGTTCGAAACGCTCCATTTTGTGATAGATTTCTGCCGGACGGACATCGCCGTCACAGTCAATAAACCGACAATCTGCTTTCCCGATGGTATTTTGATACTGCTCCCGGGTGATGTAGCCTGCGGCATAGTCCTCCAGATTTACTTTATCATTCAAGCAAATGATCTCTTTAGTAATTTCATTTTTCGGAAGCTGAACCGCCTTACCAGAAAGTGTTTGAATAAGCATCTGGGGAAGATTAATCCCCGCACAAAAAACGGAATATCCAAAGGCACCTAGACGCAAATTCAATTCGTTAAAGTAAATGATACCATTGTTTTCATACAAATCAATATCAAATAATCCCACAAATCCGGTGGTAGAAATCATTTGCAGAATCTTCTGATGAAGCTCAGCATACCTTTGCACCGGAATCACCCGTCCAAGAAGAGTAACACCTCGGTGAGCACCGTTTCCAATGGCAATTTTATGAATCATGGCGGGAATATAGGAAACATTTCCATCACAGAACCCGAGCATCCCATATTCACGCTCAATTTCAACATACTGTTCCACAAGAATTGGGCAATCACCATTCTTTGCAACTTCCTCGACGACATCTGTAAGTTCTTTCAGCGTATCGCAACGTTTCATACAACGCTTATTGCCTAAAAAACTGATTTCTGGTTTTGTAAAGCAAGGGTACTCAATATCATCAGGAATGTTATAAATGCCGTCTTGTATAGTAATTACCCAACCCTTTGCCACCTGCAAACCGCACGCAATTGCCATCTGTTTCTGGATGTTTTTGTCCATCAGCTTTATAACTGCCCCTACCTCGTTATGAATATTAGGGAACGTAAAACGATCCTTCAACTCCTCTTGTCTTTGATCAATCACGGATGCTGTATAGTCATCTGTTGGCAGCAATATGACCTTATTTTCGTTTGTCGGAAATTCACGCTTTAGCAGATTAACCAGCCCATCTGCATCCGGCTCTATGCTATACAGATACTTTTCCACATAACGGCTGGTGGATTCAATCGGATCTCCACACAACAATCGTTTACATCGAAATCTAAAACTGGACTCATCCGGAATTCTGCTCACACTTCGGATGACTGTGACATCACAGCCGGCTTTCCCAGCTGCCCTTACCATCCCAAGCAGCGAAGCATAATTGCGCCCCATTACAACTGCTTTCCTATTAATCATATGTTTTCTCTCCGTTATTTGCTAATTTGGTGATCGTTTTCCATATATTCTCACAATAGTTATTACAGCTCGTATGAACCTCCTCCATGATCCTCCTACGGTCGGCTGCGTATCTGTCATCTCCGGATTGTACATCGCTAATAAAATCACAAAGGTCATGAAAGTTGTAAAGATGATGACCCGGCATATAGTGAAGCGGGTCATCGAATACGAACCCACGAACCGATTTGTATTTCTCGAAATCCTCAAGTGCAAAAGCGATCGGTCTGTTTACAAGCAGATAATCGATCGATACAGACGAATAATCGCTGATCAGTGCATCGGCGCAGCCAAGCAGCGAATAGAATTCCACGTCCGCTTCCATGATATCCTTGTTGCTGATAAATCGGATATTGGAGTAATGATTCTTCTCACTGGAGTAAACGACCTGCATCGGGTGGCGTTTCAAACAGAGCGTGACCCGATTGGCTTTGCAATAGTCATTGAGTTTCCCCAACTCTTCTTCACTGCTGAGCAGCGGAATCTCAAAATTGTATCTGATCTGTTCTTCAGGATACTTGTCTCTGCCAGTCTGTCGGAATGTAGGCATCCAGAATATCAGTTTGTCCGCATCACCGCGCATTCTCTGACTGTACGCTTCTGCTTTTGGACATTTTGCCAGCAACAGATCGTATCTGGGATACCCTAGAGGAAGTATGATCTCCGGCGAGCAGTTCCAGAACTCAGCCTTTGTTTGGACAAATATCTTTCCCGGCACCAGCACATAGTCAAATGGATTTATCGAGATCCCGCTTTCCTCTGTCTTTTCCTTTGCCTTATAGCCGCAACCGTGCCAAAGATTGACTGCGATCTGTCCAGCCATTTTGGGAATCTCCTTAACAGGAGAAGCATGAGTAAACAGAATATATCTGCTTTGCGCCACAGCTTTCAGTGCCTTGAAATTAAAACCGCGGTGATAATAACTGTTTGCTCTGATAAAAACAGTATCCGGATAGTTTCCCTCAGGGAGTGAGTCTTCCTTATTGATGATCCACACCATTTTGTATTGTCCCGGAAATCTTTTCTGTATATAATTATAGAGAGCCTTAGCATTATCAGAAAAGCCGGGGATGGAATAAAACAGGATCTGGTTTTGATGGATCTTTGCAGTCTTTCCCAACAGTTTTTTATATATAGCACTAGTCGGGGAATGGATCGCAATACCAGCAGCACGTAGGATAGAGTGGTCAATGCCGTTTTTTTTGATTTTTTTTGCGATCTGTTGAATCATATAGCCTTACCAACCTTCTTTTGCAAATGAATCAGTCCGGGTCTGTCTGACCGGTACTCCTCAGCGTTCCCAGATAAAAGTATAAGGGATCGTCTGACCGTAGTTGCCGAAAATAATCTTTCTATAGAAAATAGCGAAGTATAACACAACCAACCCAGTGGTTACAAGGAACTGCATTTCCCTGTCCGCCCTCATTTTCTTTATGAGCATCGGCACAAAGAGTGTCTGACTGATGCCGGTCAGGACAATGATCCTTGTACTATTAGGAATAACATTTGACACACTGGCAAAGAGTGCTGTAAAGAGTTGAAGCCACAGATAGGTCTGGTACTTGAGTTCCTCCTGTTTGATATACCCTGTTTTGATGCCTGCGGAGCGAACGAAGAAGTCCTTAAACAGCGCAACCGGAGAATTCCTCCGATGAGCCTTCTCCTTATCGGCATAGTTATACTCATAAATAAAAGCGGCCATCAGAAGGAACAGATTAAACAGCAAATAATCCCACTGTGTGTCCATTTTATCGTATTCACTACCGAGGTAGCCTTCATAGATAGTAAAAATCGACGACAAGCTCTGAAGTACCCTTCGCGCAACATTGGAAAGTACAAATCCCGCAACTGTAGCGATAAGAGGCAATGTTTTTGGCAGCTTGAACCTTGCAAGGAAGTAGAATATGATATACACCGCTCCTGTGGAATGAAAAAGAGTAGCGACCAAGATCCACGCAGCATATTGAACCAATTTTTCCTGATATATATATTTTGTTGCATATAGACAAATTGCCATTGCAATGAACTGACGCATCGTATTCAGCGAAAGGTTAAAATAGCCTCCGAACATAAACACGAATATGGTCATGGGTAGATTCTCCGATTCCTTAAACGCCTGCCAGAAGAAAAAGATAATGATGATATGGGTCAGGACAAAGACCCAGTGTTTATCACCTATAGCCATTCCAAGCTTGATGACATACCTATACAGAAACTCCACTCGATCATTGATCCCACGCATGACTTCAGGGATCTGCAATCTGCTGTATACAGTGTAGTCCGTACCCACCTTATATCTCAGAACAGCGATCAGCAAGAAAGGAACGCACGTCATCCAATAAAAAAAGGTTACATCAGAGAAGTGCCGCTTGCGCCCTTTTACTTGCAAAATGGGTTCACGGTAATATTTTTGTGCGGTAAAGAACGTGAAGAACTCCGCCAGAATAAACATGATAAAATAAATGATCAACCGCGGATCCCTCCTAATGCATGATCAGTCCTTTTTGCCTACATTTCTGATACCTCTCAGTCCCGGAAAGAACACATTTAGCACAATACTCATCTTCTTTTTCGGGCTGAAATCATCAGACCTCAGTGCGGTCATCAATCCCTTCCTCAGACACAGTGAAAGCTCTTTGCGAAGGTTTGGGTCGTTATGACCGGTCTCAGTGCATTTGGAAAGTAGCTTATTCGCAATGCGCAGCTTTTTGATGCGGATATTAGGCGCATCAACATGTGCATCCTCCAGCTTCTTCTCGACCTGACAGACCGCATGCCATTCTGTAACCCATTTTTCCTGGAATTGTCTGCTTTGTCCTGACATCACCCCCTCGGGATTGATCAGGTAGTCATACAGCGGCTCAGTCATAATATTCACTTGTTCGATATGAAGTGCATAATCCACGATAAAGCAAAGATCCTCACCGATCGCAAGCTCTTCAGAGAACAGTATCCCATTGCTGCGAATCACATCCGCAATAAACGCCTTGTTCCAGAGTGAAGAGTTCACATCACGGAATCTGAGGATCTGATCGATCAGCACATCTCTGGACTGGATACCTGTTACTGCAAACCTACTGACTGTAGCTACACCACTTTTCTCATCAATCCATCTGTAACCGCAGACTGAAAGACCGCAGCCATCCTTTTCCAGTGCATCAATTAGCTTTGAAGCAAACTCCGAAGAAACGCTGTCATCCGCATCCACAAAAAGGATATAGTCTCCTCTGGCACTTTGGATACCGTTATTTCTAGCCGCAGAGACTCCCTTGTTTTCTTGATCTATGATCCTGACAAAGGGAAATCGCTGTGCATAGTGCTCCATAATCTTCCTGGAGCCGTCTTTGGAGCCATCATTAATAAGGAGCAGCTCAATCTCCGTATACGTCTGACTGCATAAGGAGTCCAGACATTTTGAAAGCTGCTTTTCGGCATTGTATACCGGCACGATAATAGATACAAGCTTGACCATGACTTTTCCTTTCAATGTATATACTTTTTATGCTCCCAGCCATAACAAGCATCCTCCTGTATTCATGCCAGGTACAGTTCTTCCACGATCTTAGCTGTAGACTCGATAGAATAGCCGCAATCCTCAATGCGCTTTCTGCCGACATACCTGTCGTTTTCTTCCTTGAGGAGTTCAGAAATGTGCTGAACCCATATCTCATCACTGTCATCCAACGAAACGAACGCATTTTGTCCGGAAAGGTCAATCTCGCGAGTGATCTCTGATGAGAAAACACAGCGCAGCCCACTGCACTGTGCCTCGATGCCCACTACAGGAAGTCCCTCGTACAGCGACGGTAGCACTAACAAATCAGCGGCACAAAACAAATCGGGTACGTCTTTTCTTAGACCTAAAAAAATCACGTTTTTCTCAATGTCCGTTTTTGATGCCTGTGCCTTGACACCGTCGAACAACTCGCCCTCACCCGCAAGCAGCAAAACAGCGCTCGGGTCAGTTTTCAGGTAAGTGCGGAAGATCTCGATCAACCGACTATGATTCTTCTGTACATTGAACCTGCCCACGTGGAGCAGCACGTTCCGATCCTCCAGACCCAACTCCGCACGAATCCTGTTACGGGCACCCTGGTCAAAGGAAAATCGCTGTGTCTCAACACCATTCAAGATGACACGGTATGCTTTTCTTTTGACAATATCACTGCTGAACATGTACTCAGCAGCCTTATGGGAGCAGGACAGGTGGTCTGTTCCTGCACAGGAGAGCATTTTTCTGAAAAGCGGGGTAAGCAGCTTGACCCGTTCATTGGAATTGCCAGCATTATGAGAGTGTATAATGATCTTCTCGACCTTGCACGCCCTTGCAATCAGTGCAACCTGGAGATTGAACGAAACAGAGCCGGAATTGATATGGATGACCCTGTACCCTTGCTTGTGGATATGCTTAGAAAGCCGATTCCAAAATTTCAGTTTCCTAAGTAAACAGAAGCCGTCTGCATGAAGCTCATAGATCCTACCTCCGGCTTCTGTTATCTCCGATCTATACGGGTAATATGAGGTCACGTTAGGTGCGGTAAAATCAAACTGCACCTTACTATGGTCGATGAAACGGTAAATGTTATATACCATCGCAGAAACTCCGCCAAAGTTTTCACCGGCATTGATTTGTAATACTCTAAGCATAAACCACTCCCGTCTTCTAGTATCAGTCGTTTACGATGACAGTTTGATGCCAATTGCGCTTGT
The DNA here is from genome assembly GCA_964552525.1 of uncultured Ruminococcus sp. Classification (GTDB taxonomy): domain Bacteria; phylum Bacillota; class Clostridia; order Oscillospirales; family Ruminococcaceae; genus UBA3855. Next base: position 12,418 of record CAZKHW010000030.1, read on the forward strand.
CCTCTGGAGGCAACTTCATATAGTCACCGTATATCTGTGTCAGGTAAGCATCATAATCCTTAGGAGCATGGAATCGATATCCCTCAAAGTCATACATTGCACCGTCGGCGTAAATCTTTTCACGATCCATAACACTCTTGAACTTATACGATCCCATGAAGTTCATGATATATGTGCTCTTATAAAAATCGTACTTGGAGAGTGCCTTGTCAAGGGCTCTCATGCGCTTATACGGTGATAGAATCTTGCTGAAATTGACCTTTTTTGCAACCGCAATCACAGAATTCTCATACCACGGTCTGTCATGATTTGACTGCATCACGATTTTTTCAAAGAGCGAGAGTTTGAACAGTCCTCTCAGTACAAGCAGATGATCCTGATGAAGCTTTCTTTTAACAGAACCTTCGGGAAGACCGTCCAGTGGAAAAATATCAATCCAAAGGTTCACCTTTCTTGGAATAGAAGCAGTGTTGTCAATGAGTTGATATCTGCCATCCTCTATCTTCGCAAAATAATGAATAATCCCATCCTGCAGAGAATAATGCTTCAACTTATATTTCTTATCCATCACCTTAGGTGCTATCTCGATGAAACGCTTATAGTCGCTTCTTGGCATCGCAACGTCCACATCATCATCCCAAGGGATAAAACCGTGATGTCTGACAGCACCGAGGTATGTGCCCCCGGAGATATAATAGTTTAGCTTATATTCATCGCATATTCTGACAAATTCGATAAGTATTCCAAGCGCAGCGTTCTGAATATCCTTCAACTCAATATTTTTACTCATAACTCCCTCCTCGCCTCTATTGTGATGTTATTTGTGATACAGGTACTTTTCCGAGATCATAAAAGCATTTCCTCGACTATCTTTTCAAGCGAAGTGTTAAACTTCTTGTTGTTGCTCTTCACACCGTTTTTCTTATTGGCACAAATAGCCTCATAGTTTTCTAGAGCATCTGACAGCTTGCTCGCATCTTTGATCACGATAATATTCCCCTGCCGCTCTGCAACAGCTTTTGCAAACTCCACCTGATGGTCATTCACATGCTCGTCAAACTCTTTTTTTCGTGGAACAACGATCGGAATTTTTCCGACCTGCAAAGGCATAATAAAGCTCGAAGGACCACCGTGGGTGATGACTATTCTAGCCTTTTCTACAAACTCAACCATCTGAGAGTAAGGATACAACTTGCTCCACTCACAATATTTCGGCTCATATGTAGAAAAACCGGTCTGTATGATTACTTCTTCATCATGCTCTGCAGCCCAGTTGTCCATATATTCAACCAATCTATTAAACGGCTGCTCATGCGTTCCAACAGTTACAAATATCATATCTTTCCTCCTCCCTTTCATCTATGAGTGGTTCATACATTTCTTGCGAATTCTCTTCAAGAGTAAGCGATAATACTTCATTAGCCACGAAAATCCAAACACCAAAAAAATAGTCAGGATTAGGTAGACTATCGTCTCTTTTCCTTTGATATCTCTAAAAATACTTTTAATTATATAGATCGCCTTACTATGCATCAAATAACATTCCAAACTGATGCTACCGATAAAAGCTGCGCTCCTGCAATTCTCAATATTCACAATATTCAAAATTGATACTGTCAGCAAAACGAATACAATACTTGATAAGCACCTAAAAGCAAGCGCCGTTACATCTTCTCTGCCATAGCTGAAATAGACAGATACCCCGAATAAAACAAATAGAACCGGTAAAGTAACAATTGTTTGCTTCAACCAGAAAAATAAATGCTTGCCGTATGCGGCAAATGTCACGCCAAGGAAGAAACAGAAAGCCGTATCAAACCAGTTCTTTGATAAATGCATTCCTACACAGAACACAAAGTATACAATCGCAGACAAAAGCAAAAATAAAACGCGTTTTTTCCAAGTTTTTAAGAATTTTAGAGATAGCCAGAACATCAAGTAGTGATACAGTGCAGCTAGGATATACCATTGGTTTGAATCCACAGGTTGCAGTACAAACAAACCAATCAAAAACGACTGTAGCGTATATTGTTGGCGAAATCCGATCATCATCACAATCATATAGAAAAGCTGTGCAAAAACCGCTGGCAAATAAACAGAAGTAATCCGCTTTGGCAAGAACCCCCTCGTGTACAGCACTTCCTTGTTTGAAGATGCCTGATAAAGTCCATAACCTGATAAAAAAAAGAAAACAGAAACTCCAAGATAGCCAGTTAATCTGAACGGGAGCAATATTGATGCGGAGGACATCTTAAGTACCAAATGATGAATCATAATACTCAGGATTGCATAACCACGTAGAGTATCTGTAGTTTTTCGACTCAATACAAACAGTGTATTATCCTCTTGTTTTTTTAGCTGTACTCCGTGAAAGCAGATAAAAGCAAATCCAATCAGAATGATTGCATATATTATCTCATTCAATCCTGTATTTCCCCCTTAAAAGATGCTTCCAAAGTTTTTAGCTTTTGGGTAAACCTCTTTCATTTCTTCCCACTCAACAATAAACTTGTCTGTTACAGGATAGCAAATCTTACCAGATATTGTTGGCTTGTCAATGCGGTCAAAAACCTCAATATAAATAGTTTTAGCCCCCATCAACTTACCAATCCAAAAAAACGGAATTGCAGGAGCAGCTCCAGAAGAAATTATAAGATCCGGGCGTTCTTTTCTCAGAATTTTAATAGCACGATGCGTGTTGATAATCAGTGCCTTGATGCTGCGATTAGACGGGTAATAGACGGGATAGAGTTTTTCATCTTTCAATAGACTTCTAGCATCTTCCTTATCAAAAGTAGCCCAAAAGCGCTCCTTATCCTGCCAAAATGGCTTCAGCATATAGAGGTGAGTAAGATGGCCACCTGATGAACCTACTAAACAGACTTTTAATTTTTTCTTCTTATTTACTTTAGCCATAATTAAAACTTCGCACCTTCCAATTCTCTTATAATCTTCGATTTCCTATGTAAAGTAACAAATGCGCCGTAACAACCCGTTCATCGCTAAAAGCTCTATAATCAAAATATGTGTCAGACCATGCCTACCCTTAAAATCCATTTTCCGCCTAAATTTCCGCATATTCAGCTGAAAAGCCCACATTTTATATGCTAAATACAAACCAAACCGCCATAACTCTCTCAGCAGTCCAGCCATTAGCCTGCACTTTTAGTTGCATCATCATAACAGCGTTTTTGAAAATATGCTCTCAGCTAACCCAAAATGCTTCTGCTGTTCCAAACACCCACTCAATAACGCAACAACCAATTGATCATACTACAATTCTATAATTAATTATAACATCCAAAGTGAATTTTGTCAATAGTAAATTCGAAACAAAAATATACCATTGCATGTCCGGTTTTAGCAACATTTAACAACCTCGCTATAAATGGGCATTTCCAGAAAGAATTTATCAAAATATACCAAAGGTCTCGAGCGATTATCTGCAAGAGATCAAACTCGTCCCTACCATTTAGCTGCATCGCTATACTCCACCTGTACTCACTAAAACTTCCATAAAGTCGGAATAGTATTGAAAAAAGAATAGCATAGCACCTCCAAAAGCGGTATAATTGAAGTGAACAAACCAACAACTACGCCAAGAAAGCTATGCTAGTTCAATTATAATACAGAAGCAGCTAAACTTCCAATCCCCCGAAAGCAAAGTATTGGTATTCTTCAAGAAATATGCCTGTCGCCAATAAATCACGTATTTATTATTTTTTTAAGCTTACTTTCAAGAGATGGAGGTAAATCCCCCATACCTATCATAGCAGAAAGCATTTTCAAAAGCATAGGCGGCATTTCACGCAGCTCATCTTCGCTCAGTGAGCCAAGCATTTCCAACATATACATCATCTGTGTTTCTTTGTATGGATTCAAACGTTTAGACATTACCTCATCAAAAACATCTTGCAGCAAGGTAAAATCCTCTGTTTCTTTAAGCTGAATGCCGCATTTCTGACAAAAATCTCCCAAAAGCGCAAGCGATCGTTCTCCACATGTTAAAATCGTTTCAGGACATGTTCCATAATTCAGCAGTATCTCTGCAAACTTATCAATTAAGCTATCAACCGCCTTCGGGTATGCATTATTATCTTCTATTATTTGACTTTGCCCATTATCAAGATCAACGCATAACAAAATAGATGGATAAATAAGAAATTGTTTTGTATTGTCGGGCGCAGGCTGATTTATAAGATAATTTTGACATTCCCATTCACCGCACTTTTTAAGCTTTTTGATCCTGTCAAAAAGTGCATCGTTTTCCAGCTTGGGCTTAGGATACATATCAGGCTGCGTTTCCGAAAGCTTCATCAATGACCATTTATATTCGCCGTGATCAGGCGTCAAAAGGGGAATTGTTGGGATATCATCATCCAGACTCAGTTTGGTTTTATTACTTTTCTTCAGTTCTTCTGAAACCGCATGAGCAGCATGCAAAGCTTCTGTAAGGTATTGAAAATCACTTTCTTCATAAACAAGTGACGGCGCATAATATGATTTGAATTTCATAAAATTCGGGTATGTTTTCTTTCCCCTGAGATTGATCCCATGTCCCTTGGCATATTCTCTGACAGGAGAAATTGCTTCATCAGGCAAATCAGACTTGTTATCAAATCCGGCTTGCAGGCAATTCTGTGTTATAAGCAAGCCAAATGCGTTCAATTCATTATCAACAGCAGCAGTCTGTGCAACTCTATAGGAACGCAGCCCTTCATCACCGATATAGAGCGCAAGAGCGATACATTCACCCAGATACCCCATAATACAGCAATATCCGATCCTGCCATCCGAGAGCTTCACCGCAAACAATTCACTATCATAAAGTTTCTTCCAGAGCTTGTCCGTGTGAAACTGAAACGCGGCTTCCATAAGCTCATCCGGAATTTCAGGTATCTTTATTTCAAACTCCGTTTCATTCGCAAATGCTGATGCATGATCAGACGAAGGATTTTCTCGTTCCGAATATCGGGTTACCTTTATCTCAGGAAATTCAAACGGCTCATCATCACTGTCATCAAAATCCGGATCAAAGCCGCCATCAGAATCTTCATCATAATCCGGATATTGCTGCGGAGCCTTTCCCTTTGTACGAACGATCAGAGCCTCCGGCGTATCCTCCTCCAGCACCTGCAATACCTTACACTGAAAACACCACTCATCGCCATAGTCAAATAAAAATTTGAATTGCTGCCCTTTGACAAGATGCAATCTGACCAGCTTCATCTCGTCTGCAAAAGGAGATTCTTCTGCGTAAGGCGAATGATACGCATCTTCCATTGACCACAATTTGTTATCCATAAAAAAGGAATATAAGTGATCGAAATCAAAATCAAACGCCTGAAGAATCGCATCTGCTAAATCATGCAGCGTTTTTTTGCTGGATAATCGAATATGGCGGTAGCATCCCGTGCCGAGGGACACACTTATCACATAGGACATATGCTTTTTCGTTGTTTTTGCCATCAATGATTTGCTCCTTTCCACTCCATGCAGCGTATCATTCTGACCATTTTCATGGTATACTAATCCTCTCGCCATTCACTTCTGGTTATTTTTACCCATTTTTAGTATACCATATTATTACAGAAATGTCAAGGCTGCGACGGAAAGATACCACAGAAATCAATGTTGTTGCGTTTCATCGTAAGTTTC
>CAZKHW010000031.1:0-18026 GCA_964552525.1 uncultured Ruminococcus sp.
ACGGAAATGCCGATGAGCTTTGTCACAACTGCCCAGATGAACATCAGCACGCTGATGATGACCATGAGAAACCCCAGGTTCGTGATGAGTTTGAGAGGACCAACGCTGAATGAGGTGATGCCATCCATCGCAAAGCGGATCATCTTGCGCAGGGGATACTTGCTTTCTCCGGCAAAGCGTTCGTGGCGTTCGTAGTAGACCTTGGTGCTCTTGAATCCCACGAGGGGCACCATGCCGCGCAGGAACAGATTGACCTCCTCGAAACGGCTCAGCTCCTCAAGCACCCGGCGGCTCATCAGCCGGAAATCCGCATGGTTAAAGACGACCTCCGTCCCCATGAGTTTCATGAATTTGTAGAATGCCTCCGCCGTCATGCGCTTGAATGCAGTGTCTGTCTTTCGGCTGGAACGAACGCCGTACACGACCTGGTTGCCTTCGTAGTAGGCATCGACCATTGCATCAATGGCGTTAATGTCGTCCTGGAGATCGGCATCCATCGAAATAGCAGCATCGCACAGCTCGCGGACGGTCATCAATCCGGCAAGTACTGCCCCCTGATGTCCGGCATTATGTGCCAGATCAATGCCGCAAAAGAGCTTTGCGTCCTTTCCGGTGCAGTACTGTTCGATCAGCTCCCAGGTCTTGTCCCGAGAGCCGTCATTGACAAATGTGATGCGGCTCTCACGGGAGATCTTCCCCTCATCCATGAGTGTCAGGAACTTCTCGCCAAGCTGCTTTGCTGTCTCCGGAAGTACAGCCTCCTCATTATAACACGGAATGACCATATAGAGTGTCATCGGCTCTGTCATAGCAATTTCCTCCACAGTAAGAATTTACATGTATCTATTATAGCATGATTGCGGAAAAATTGCAAGTGGGTGGGAAAAGTACACGCAAATCAATTTTGTTGCTTTTCATTGTGAGTTTCATGCAAGCGTCGCCGCCTTTGGAAACCGCTGGCTGGTCGGCTGTCGCCGAACCAGCTTTGCACCATCACCAGCTTTGCCCTTTTGCCATAGGCAAAGGGCATTGCGGACAGCAGAATCCAATCTGTCGTCATTGCTTACTCGCATGCGCGATCACCGCGCCCGGAAAAATATGGACAATTTTTTGAAAATTTAAGAAACGTTTAAGAAAATCATAGTATCATTAAGATAATCCGGAGAGGAGAGAGCGTGTTTCGTATCCGGCGATCGAAAGATATGAAACTGTCTCCGCGAGACAAACCGCGGCAGCCTATCTGGTTAGCCGCACTGACCAGTGCTGCACGGTTTTGCCATCCGGAAAAGGACTATCAATTCTTTTATAGAAAAGGGGTAACGTATTATGAAGCATTCCAACCGTCTTTGTCATAAGGCTGCCGGAGCGATTGCTGCCGCTGCCATGTGTGCTGCCATTCCCACGGTTCTGCTCTGCTCCGCACAGTCGCTTGCCGGAGATGTCAATGTTGATGGAAACGTCGGTGTGGCGGATATCGTCCTGCTCCAGAAGTATCTGCTCGGGCAGGCATCCCTCTCGCAGGAGCAGTTCGAGAACGCTGATGTCTGTGAGGAGACAGGCGTTGATGTGTTCGATCTTGCCATCCTAAAGCGCATGGTTCTTGCCGGGCAGTCTCCCGACCCGACAGAGCCGACTACTCCGACAGTCGATCCGGATGCGACCGGTGTGGCAGTCTCCATCATCTACAACGGCAGCACCGTCACCCTGCTCGATGCAGCCGGGGAGGAGATCGCGCCTGACAATTCCTCCAACGTCCTTGTCAGCGGCAGCTATGTCACCATTACCAAGGCAGGCGATTACACCGTAAGCGGCACATCGGCTGACGGTCAGCTCAAGGTCTCTACCGACAACACCGCAGAGCCAACTGCTGTCGTGACCATGAGCTTTGCAGGACTGGAGCTTTCCAACAGCACCGCAGCTCCGGTCTACATCGAGAATGTCGGCGATCAGGCAGTCATCTCCGTGAAGAAGGATACGGTCCATGTCATCCAGGACGGCACATACCACACAGACACCTACACAACAAGTAGCGGTGAGGTCAAGACCTGCGATGCAGCGATTTTCGCACGGGATGACCTGAAGATCAAGGGCAAAGGAACGATGCGCGTCATCGGCAATTCCACGGATGGCATCGTCTGCACGAACGATCTGAAGATCTTCAACAGCACCCTCGAGGTCACAGCAGCCGATGACGGCATCCGCGGTGATACGGTCAAGATCGGTGATGCGGATGATGCCATTGCAGCAGGCGGTTCGGGCTACGACAATCTCCATGTCACCATCAAGGCGTCAGCCGGAGACGGCATCCGCGCAAGCTCCACAGCAGAGAAGAAGGGTGTTGTGACCATCAACGGCGGCACGGTTGACATCACTGCTTATGCAGACGGCATTCAGGCAGAGCAGGAATTTGTGATGCAGGATGGTGACCTGAATATCTACACCTACAGCGGTTCGGGCTACACCGGATCCGGCAATACCGGAAATACCGGCGGTTTCCCCGGCGGCTGGGGCGGCGGCATGGGCATGGACGGCAACGCCAACAAGACCGACATCTCCGCCAAGGGCATCAAGGCTGTCGGTCTGTACGATGAAACTGGCACGACCTACCAGTCAGGCGGAAACATCACCATAAACGGCGGTACGATCCAGATCGACTCCTCGGATGATGCGCTCCACTGCGGCGGTGACATGTACCTCTACGGCGGTGTGTTTACCGTGGCAACGGCTGACGATGCATTCCATTCCGACCACGGTCTGACCATTGGCAAAACGGCTGGCAACACCTTTGATGACGTGCAGATCTTCGTCTCCAAGTGCTACGAGGGCGTTGAGGGTGAGACCATCAACCAGAACAGCGGCACAGTCTACATCATCTCCGGTGATGACGGCTACAATGCAGCCGGCGGTGCAGACGGCTCCGGTTCTGCCAATCCGGGATTCGGCCCTGGCGGCGGCTGGGGACAGGGCGGCATGAGCAGTTCCTCGGGTACGCTGAATCTGAACGGCGGTCTGGTCGTTGTCAACTCTGCCTCGGGCGATCATGATGCATTCGATTCCAACGGCAATCTCACCATCACAGGCGGCTACTACTGCGCGAACGGTCAGGAGCCTATGGATTATGACGGCAGCTACTCCAACAACGGCGGCAGCGTCATCACCATGACCGCAGGCAACACCTCGCTGAACACGCGCTACAGCTTTGTGGATGATTCGGGGAACGTGATCGTATCCTTCCTTTCAGCAGGCGGAAATGCCGGTGCAACGGCAAATGGCTGCACAGCCCAGTCCGGCGGAAGTATCTCTGGGGGCACTTCCATTCTGACACAATCGGGCGAGTACGCTGTAACAGTCGGCGGCACGCTCACGGGTGCAAGCCAGATCACCGCCTCCTCGTCCTCCGGCGGCGGACAGCGTCCCGGCAGGTGGTAAGTTATCTTCACATCCAGAGCCATACACATATAAAAGTAAAGCCTGAAAGCAGTTTTTCAACTGCTTTCAGGCTTATTTGAGTCTTTAGGGCATCTCTGAACGCCCTGTGCTCCGTCGAAATTTATGAGGCTATGCTATTTCTGCAACAAAAAATGATTACATATATAAGAAAAATGACTTGCTTTTTCCGGCGTTATGAGGTATAATGTATTGTATCATCAAAAACATAGATATATTTCTGTACAGCACTGTCCGTGCGCAGAAGGGGAGAGATTATGATGAATACGTTTACAGATAAAGAAGGGGCTTCCGCTATGGTATCTCCCTCTCCATTGAAAAAAGGCGATAAGGTTGCCATTATATGCCTTTCAAGCGGCGTGATCGGTGAGGCTTACTGCGAACACGAAAGGGCGCTTGGTATGCGCTGCCTTCGCAGATTCGGGCTCGAACCCGTTTTCACAGAGCACGCCCTCATGGGAAAGGACTACATCATGGCTCATCCCGAAGCGCGTGCCGCAGACCTGAAAGCCGCTTTTCTTGATGATTCCATAAAGGGTATCATCACTTCCATAGGCGGCATAGAGACTTTTCGCACCTTTCCGTACCTTATGGAAGATGAGACGTTCAGAAACGCTGTTCGTCAGCATCCCAAGTTCTTTCTCGGCTTTTCGGATACCACAAATAATCACCTTATGTTTCACAGACTGGGCTTGCAGACTTTTTACGGTCAGGCTTTTATGTGTGACCTTGCAGAGCTTTCGGGAGATATGCTCCCTTACGCAAAGGCGCAGTTCCAGAGCTGCTTTACCGCATATCACGGCAGGAAGATAACGCCGTCCGATGTATGGTACGAGGAGAGGACCGACTTCTCCGAAGCAGCTGTAGGCACTATGCCCGTTTCACACAGGGAAGAACACGGCTATGAGCTTTTACAGGGCAGCCCCGTTTTTGAGGGCGAGCTTCTCGGCGGCTGTATCGACAGTATGGGGGAAATGCTCATCGCAGGGAATATCGAACGATTTGGCGAGTTTCTCGCATCAGACATGGAGAAATGTCCGCAGCTTGCAGAAGACCTGAAAAATCAGATCGAGATTACTCGCAGATACCATATCTTCCCGACAGCAGATGAATGGCGGGACAAAATACTGTTTGCAGAAACAAGCGAGGTCACTCCCACTCCCGAAACGCTGAGAGAATACCTCACAGCACTGAAAAATGAGGGAGTTTTCGATAACATCAGCGGCATCATCATCGGCAAGCCCATGAACGAGAAATACTATGAGGAATACAAGTCTGTATGGCGCGATACCGTCAATAACAAGGAGCTTCCGATGGTTTACAATGTCAATTTCGGTCATGCCTCACCAAGAGCAATACTCCCATACGGTGCTATGGCTCGTGTTGATGCAGATAATCAGGAAATATCCCTTATATAGCCAATTAAGATTTACTTTTCTATGCTTATCGTCATGCTCCTTTGTGTTCACAAATTGTTTACAAATTTATCCGCAATTTTTCCAAAATTCTTCGTCTAACAAGATATAAAAGCTTTGAATCACAAGGAGGATCAACACATGAAACACAAACAAATTATTGCAGCCGTGCTGTGCCTTTGCATCAGTGCCGGCACTATGGGAAACCTGCCGCAGACGCTGTCTGTATGCGCCGAGCAGAATGTACAGCGGATGGATGCCGTTCATGACATCTATCTGTATCAGAATGCAGGCGATCACATCGTACTGACTGCCTGTTCCACGATGGCGGAGGGTGCTGTAGAGGTGCCGGAAACCATCGAGGGACTTCCCGTCACCGAGATTGGCGAGCACTGCTTTGCCGGCACGAAGGTCACGGAGATCAAGCTGCCCGAAAGTGTCCAGACCATTGGCAAACAGGCATTCTGCGAATGCGCGAACCTGACGGAGGTCAACATTCCGGAGGGTGTGACCGAGCTTGGGGATGAGGTATTCCTCAACTGCACCAGCCTCGATACCAAGGTCACGACCTCACTGCCGGAAAGCCTGACCACCATCGGTGTCAGAGCGTTCAGAGGCTGCACCAGCTTGACGGAGATCAGGCTGCCCGACCATGTGACAGAGATCGGGATGATGGCTTTCGGGGCATGCAGCTCCCTGACCGATATCCGGATCCCGGAGAGTGTCACGGTGCTGCCGATCAATGCACTGTATTTTTGTGAGAATCTGAAAAAACTGACCTTGCCGGATAGTGTGATCAAGATCGACAATGCAGCGCTGCCGACCGGTCTGGAGCAGTTGACGGTCGGCAACAAGGACTGTGTGATCGACGGCAGTAATGCATTCTTCGCCGCCCAAAAGACCTGCACGATCTTTGCGCCGGCTGGCGGTAAGGTGCAGAAATTTGCCGAGCAGTACGGATATGTATTTGCCGCAATGGATGTGCAGCCGATCAGAGGCGATGTCAACAATAACGGTGCGCTGGATGTGCTCGACATTGTGATGATGCAGAAATGGCTGTTGGGCGCAGGCGAGCTGGTAGCGGCGCAGGCGGCTGATTATAATGATGATGGGGCGGCAGATATATTCGACCTTGCCCTGATGAAACGTGAGTTGCTGGAACTCACGCCGCCTTTTGTGTTTACGGCGAAGAATCTGATGCAATCCGTCAGTGCCGCTTCGGTAGACGGTGCGCATATGGATGAGGCATTCGTTCTCGGTCAGATGCGTTTTGCCCTGTCCTTGCTCAAAAACACGGCATCGGAGGACACCAATACCTTCGTATCGCCCTATTCTGTTGTACAGGCACTTGGCATGACAGCCAACGGCGCAGTCGGGGACACCAAGGCGGAAATGGAGCAGACCATCGGCGGTATGGAGATCGAACAGCTCAATCCCTGCCTGTACACCCAGCGCACCACACTGCCGAATGATGAGCGGAGCAAGCTGACTACGGCGAACTCCATCTGGTTCCGTGACGAAACCGACCGCATCCTTGTAAATCCTGATTTTTTGCAAACCAATGCCGATTACTATGGGGCAGATGCCTACGCTGCGCCATTTGACCAGACAACGGTCGATGATATCAATGCATGGGTGGATGATAAGACAGATCACATGATCCCATCGATCCTCGATGAGCTGACCGAAGATAATGTGATGTGTCTGATCAATGCCGTGACTTTTGATGCCAAGTGGGAGACACCGTTCTACGAGGAATGCGTCAGCGAGAGACCATTTACCGCCTATGACGGAACGGTGCAGCAGGCAAGCATGATGCATGATGAGGTGGGTAGGTATCTTCACGATGCGCATGCGGAGGGCTTCTATAAGTATTACAGCGGCCGTAAGTATGCGTTTGCAGCACTGCTGCCGGAGGAAGGCATGACGGTGACGGAATATCTCGACACCCTGACACCGGAATCGCTGTATGAAACGCTGTCCGGTGCAGAGTATGCGTCTGTCGATATCGGCATCCCGAAATTCAGCTATGATTTTGAGCTGTCCCTGAAAGATCCGTTGTGTGCGATGGGAATGCCTACCGCGTTCGATTCGCGTGTTCTGGGGAAGTTTTCGGCAATGGCATGGACACCGGATGACAACCTGTACATCAGCGATGTTCTGCACAAGACACATATTGATGTGTTTGAGGAGGGGACGAAGGCGGCTGCCGTCTCCGGCGTCATCATGGATGCTCCGACATGCGAACCGGTCGAACCCAATCGCGTGATCCTTGACAGACCGTTCGTCTACTGCATTGTGGACACACAGACCTACCTGCCGATCTTCATGGGTACACTGATGGAGCTGCCGGAATAACGATGCATCATAAAAAAGACCGCTGCGAGTGCTGCGGTCTTTTTTATGGTTTGGTTAAAATTACGATGATACGGTCTGCCGGGCAGCACTGCTCGTGTACCGGATCCGACGTATCAGGATGGTCAGGATGCCGACGACTGCCACAAATGCCGCCTGGATGCCCAGGGCAGTGACAACACCGGCGGTGTCAAACGGCTCTACCCCCACAAGCATCTGGTGAACATGGATGTACCAGTAGGCAGGCAGGAATCTGGCAATAGAAAGCACACCCTCCCCCAGCAGGGACTGATCCACAAAGACGCCGCACAGAAAGCTCATACCCAGAGAAAGCACCTGCGCTATGATGTTAATGACATTGGGATTGACATCGAAGCTGGACACCAGAATAGTGATAACCGCCGAGAACAGGGAAAATACCAAGCTGTTTGCCACAGCGATCCAGGCAGCTCCCTGGTACATGCCGCCGTTCACGCCCAGACCCACTGCCATGAGCAGAAGCCACACGCCTGCGATGTAGACCGCACTGCCGGCAAATAGCTGCATGGTGTAGGTGTTGGGGCGGATGCCGGAGCAGTTCGTCCGGTAGCGGATGTCCTTCCGGTTCATGGCGATCAGCACAGGACACAGGGAGTTCATCATCATGGAGATGAGGATGTAGGGCAGATACCGGAAATAGAATCCGATATTATTTCCCACGACGGCGCTTTCGTTCTCCTCGAATACCGCCATGGTCACATCCGCCTCCTGGGAGAGTGCTGTTTCTGCGTGTGCCACAGCCGCTTCGATGCTGTCACCGCCTGCCATGCAGGCAGTGACCAAGCCCACATATTCGTCCAGAAACTGCTCCATATAGACGGTGGAATAGCTGTCGTGCATATGCTGGCTCTCAAACAGCTCTGCGGTATTGCCGTCTGCCAGATGCTGCGCATACCCCTCATGGATGGTCAGGACGAAATCCGCGCGTCCGTAGTACAGGGCATCAATCAGAACATCCCGGTCGTTTTCCAGCTCCACAACGTTGTTGTTCTCCGCGAGCAGTTCCGTCAATGCACGGCTTTCCAGAGAATCGTCCTCATCAAAAATGCAGAGGTTCATCGCCGTCTGCTCGAACGCTGCAGAGGAATCGCCGCCGAATGCCATGAACACAGAAATGCTCACAAAGACAGCCAGATAGATGACAGCACTGACGGCGTTCTGGCTCAGCACCTTAAAAAACACCTTAAAGACTCGCATATTTCTTCCTCCTTGAAAACAGGATGCCCAGAGCCGAGAACAGCACCGTATAGATGAGCATGGAGAGGATCTTCACTCCAAACCGCTGCGTGTCACTGTACAGATTCAGGCAGTAAAAGCTGTCGGACACAATGGCAACAGGGTTGACAGCGTTAAACCAGGGGAGCTTTTCCGCAATGATGGCTTTCATATTCCCGACCATCAGTCCGCTGAGAAAGCACAGGATCATGGAGACAGACACGCAAATGCCCTCCTTGACCGAGGCTTTGGCTCTGCCGACAGAACCGATGAAGAATCCGAAGGTCACGCCCAGGCATCCTCCGAGCACGGCAGCTGCATATACCAGAGGCAGTTTGTCGCCAAAGTCGATCTTCAGCACAAATGCAAGGTACGTCACGCAGATGCCCATGCAAACCGCCTGCGCAAGGAACTGCGCGGCAAGACAGGAGAGGATGCCCACGGATTTCGGGGTAGGGGAGCAGTTCTTTCTCGCACCCAGGGGGGAGAGGTTCGCCTGGTTCAGCTCCGTGATATGGATGCCGCTCATAGAACCAAACATCGCCACCATGGCGATGAGGTTGTAAAAATACTGGATGAACTGGTCGGGATTTCCCTGTGTGACGGGAATCTCTTTGCATGTCCGGACATCCGCCGAAAGTGCCTCGATGACATCCGGCAGTGCCATGGGATCGCGTTCGAGTACATCACGGATGAGCGTTTCATAGACGCCGTACTGCTCGACAAAGGATTTCAGGATAGTCTCTGGCATGCCCTTGCCGGCAACGGTCAGGGAGAGGGAGTCGCCCACATAGAGAATTCCCTCGACATCGCCGTTTTTGAGCATGGCAAGCGCGGTTTCTTCATCTGTACGGGTCACATCCAGCAAGGATTCGTCCTCTCCGGAAACGGCAGTCAGAACCTCCTGGAATACCTGGTTTTCCCCGGTTTCAACAATTGCCGTGGGGATGGGGGAAAATACCGTTGTTTTTTCGTAAATCGAAGCGAATGCGATCTTGAACAGCGTTCCCAGAACGATGGGAAAGAGGATCAGCCACAAAATCATGGACTTGCTGCGGAGGAAAATTTTCAGCTCGTATTTGAAATTGTGCAGAAACATCAGGATTCCCCCCTATCATGGAGCTCCTTGCCGGTGATTTCCAGGAACACATCGTTGAGCGTGGGCAGCTCGGAGTACACTCTGCCAATGGGGAGATCGTTCTCCTGGAGAACCCGGAGGATGCGGACAAGGTTGTGACTTCCGCCGGAGCAGTACACCGTCAGCCGTGCATCGTCATAGTCCGTCCGGCAGATATGGGGCAGTGTCTGGATCTGCCGGAGGATGCCGTCTGTCAGTCCGATGATCTCGATGGTAATGGTTTCGGTGTTGCGGATCATGCCCTTGAGTTCTTCCTTTGTCCCCTCCGCAATGATCTGCCCCTTGTCCATAATGGCGATGCGGCTGCAGATCTGCTCGACCTCCTCCATGTAGTGGGAGGTGTAGATGACGGTCGCACCGTTCCGGTTCAGCTCCTCGATCCCGGTGAGGATCTTGTTGCGGCTCTGAGGATCAACAGCAACGGTCGGCTCATCGAGGATGATGAGCTTGGGCTTGTGGGCGATGCCGCAGGCGATGTTCAGCCGGCGCAGCAGACCGCCGGAGAGCTTTTTGGGGCGATGTTTCAGGAAATCCCCAAGTCCGGTAAACTCTACCGCCTCGTCTACATACTGCTTTCTGCGTGTCTTGTCGGATATGTACAGTCCGCAGAAATAGTCGATGTTCTCATACACGGTAAGCTCATTGAATACGGCAACATTCTGCATGATGATGCCGATGTTCTTCTTGATGTCGTAGCTTGTGGGAGTCATGGGCTTGCCGAAGATCTCGATGGTTCCCTTGTCGTATGCCAGCAGGGACAGCAGGCAGTTGATGGTGGTGGACTTTCCCGAGCCGTTTGGCCCGAGCAGTCCGAAGATCTCTCCCTCGTGAATGGAAAGACTGAAATGGTCCAGTGCCACAAACTCACCGTACCGTTTCACAAGATTGTCGATGTGAACAACTGTGTTCTTCATGTTGCTACCTCCGTTTGTTTTGGACTGTATTTATTATACCGCATTCTTTGGCAGATGTACAGTGCATTCCGTCATGATTTCCCTGTGACAAATGTCACTTTTTAAGGGGAGCTTTGGAAACCTTTCTTGCAATCGGAGCAGAAATATGGTATAATGGTAAAAAGGAAGTGATGGAAATGCATCGACTGCTTGAAAAATCCGCCCTCCTGATGCTGTGTCTCATGGCACTTACATTGGGGGAGGATTTTACAGGTCCTGTCATCATTCTGCTGGCTGCCTGTGCCGCCACGTGTCTGGTGCAGCTATTTACCAGTACAAGAACAGCATCTGCCATCGTTGCAGGCGGTGCGGTCGTGTGCGCGTGCGTTCCCGGCTTTTTCTGTACAGTGCCGCTGGTGCTCTATGATGCACTCTGTGAAAAGAAGTGGTGGCTCGCCATTCCGGCAGCCGCAGCGATGTTTCACGCGCAGATGCTCGAACCCAGGCAGGGGATGGTAATTTTGACCGGCATCGGCATTGCGGTCATTCTCTATATGCGTGTATCCGGTCTGGAATCGGCTGTGGAGAACCTCAAGCTCCTCCGGGACGAGATCACGGAGAAAAATATGCAGCTTACCGCCCAGAACTGCCGGCTGATACAAAGTCAGGATAACGAGGTACACATCGCCACGCTCAAGGAGCGCAACCGCATTGCACGGGAGATCCACGACAATGTAGGACACATGCTCACGCGTTCCATTCTGCAGATCGGGGCAATGCAGGTCATCAACCAGGACGAGACGCTGCGCGCGCCTTTGCGGGATCTGAAATCTACCCTGGACGGGGCGATGACCAGCATCCGCACCAGTGTTCACGATCTCCACGACACCTCGATCGACCTGAAAAAGGCGTTGACAGAAATGACAGCGGCGGTGGATGAACGATTTGATGTGACCTTGCAATACGATGCCGGAGCACATATACCGGGAGAGATCAAGCTGTGCATTGCAGGGGTGGTAAAGGAGGGGATCTCCAACGCCGTCAAGCACTCAAATGGTGACAGGATCGCGGTGATCCTGCGGGAGCATCCGGCGTTCTACCAATTGCTGATCGAGGATAACGGCAGCGTTTCGACCTTTTCCCACAGCGGCATAGGGCTGCGGAATATGGAGAGCCGTGCGGCAGATGTAGGGGGCAGGATGCGTATCACAGCAACCGAAAAAGGTTTCAGTATTTTTATGACATTGCCAAAGGAGAGATGACCCATGCGTATTGTCGTGATAGACGATGACCAGCTGGTCGCGATGTCCTTAAAGACCATTCTGGAAAGCACCGGCACGATCACCGTGGCTGCGATTGGGAGCAGCGGAGAGGAGGCAGTTTCCCTGTACGCTGCACAGCAGCCCGATGTGATGCTCATGGATATCCGGATGGAGGGCATGAGCGGAATTGACGCAGGCAGGGAGATCCTTCGGGCATTTCCCGATGCCAGGATACTGTATCTGACCACTTTTTCCGACGACGAGTACATTATCAATGCGCTGCAAATGGGCGCAAAGGGGTATATCCTCAAACAGGATTTCGAGGTGATCGCGCCGTCCCTGGAGGCGGTCATGCGCGGACAGAGCGTGTTTGGCGATACGATCATGGAAAAGCTGCCGGATCTGATGAACCCCAGGGAACACTTCGATTTCACCGCCCACGGCATCACGGACAAGGAACGGGAGCTGATGGAGCTGGTGGCACTGGGACTGTCCAACAAGGAGATCGCCGCCAGGCTCTTTCTGGGGGAGGGAACGGTGCGCAACTATATCAGCATCCTCCTCGACAAGCTCCTGCTCCGGGACAGAACCCAGTTGGCGGTGTTTTACTACACCCGTGTCAAGGTGCGTGCGCGGTGACCGCGCTGGCGAGTTGGCAAGGACGACGAATCGGGTGCTAGTGACCGCAATGCCCTTTGCCTGACGGCAAGCGTGCAAAGCTGGGTCGGCGGCAGCCGACCAGCAGCGGTTTCCAAAGGCGACAGCCTTGGGCGACTCTTGCATGAAACTCACAATGAAATGCAACAAAATTGATTTGCGGATGGCTTTGCATCCCGGCTTGACAATCCCCCCTCACATGTGCTATAATGAATCATGCCATCCATACGCACTATTTTTGACAGATAAGGTAAACAAACAATGGAACTTGAAATCGCAAACAAGGTCTTGGCGGACAGCCTGTACATCCGCACCGTAGAGGAGCTTGCAGGGCTTGAGCGCGACAGGATCTTTTGCAGGCACGATATGGAGCATTTTCTGAGCGTGGCAAGGATCACGCTGCTCCTGTGCAGTGAGCTGCAAATTGCCGCAGATCCCGATACCGTGTATACTGCTGCACTGCTCCACGACATCGGCAGGATAGAGCAGTACCGGGACGGAACGCCCCACGACCGCGCCGGTGTGCAAAAGGCACGGGTCATTCTGGAGCGTGTCGGCTGTGAGGATGCCATGCAGCAGCGCGTTCTGAGCATGATCGGGAGTCACCGCAATGACTGTGCGCCGCCGGATTCTCTGGAGGCGGTCTTTCGCCGGGCGGACAAGCAGTCGCGGCTGTGTTTTTCCTGCCGCGCACAGGCGGAGTGCTTCTGGAGCACGGAAAAACGAAATATGACAATCGAGGTTTGAGTATGCTGATAGGTCGCAGGGAATTTGATACAGCGAACTGCTGCTATGTCATGGGAATCCTGAATGTGACACCGGATTCGTTTTCTGACGGCGGTTCGTTTGATACGCTGGATGCCGCACTCTTTCGTGCCGAGCAGATGATCGCCGAGGGTGCTGCCATCATCGACATTGGCGGCGAATCGACACGACCGTCCTACACACAGATCTCTGAGGAGGAGGAGATCAGCCGGATCGCTCCCGTGATCGAGGCGATCAAGGCGCGGTTCGACATTCCCGTGTCCCTTGATACCTACAAACACCGTGTCGCTGCCGCAGGCATTGCAGCCGGGGCAGACCTCATCAACGATATCTGGGGACTGCGCTATGACGGGGGCGAGATGGCGGCACTGATCGCTGTGCATGATCTGCCGTGCTGCCTGATGCACAACCGGAACAACACCGATTACCGCGATTTCTTTGCGGATGTACTGGCTGACCTTCGCGGTACGCTCGAAATCGCACAGCAGGCAGGCATCCGCCGTGAGCAGATTATCCTCGACCCCGGGGTCGGTTTTGCCAAGTCCTATGCGCAGAATCTGGAGGTCATTGACCGGATGGAGGAGATCGCAGATGCGTTCCGACTTCCTATTTTGATGGGCGCATCGCGAAAATCCGTCATCGGGCTGACCCTTGGACTTCCGGCAAACGAACGGCTTGAGGGAACGCTTGCCATTACCTGTGCTGCAATGATGAAACGTGCCGCATTCGTCAGAGTGCATGACGTGAAGGAAAATGTCCGTGCCATTCAGATGCTCACGGCGGTCAGGAAAGGATATCCCCATGGATCACATAACGATTGAGAAGCTAAAAATTTTTGCGCATCACGGCGTGTTTGAGCACGAGACGGTGAACGGGCAGAATTTTTATGTCAATGCGAAGCTGTATCTGGATACCGAGTATGCCGGAATTTCTGATGATCTTGACCGATCGGTCGATTACGGACAGGTGTGCCGTCTGATCGAAACGGTGATGACACGGCGAAATTACCGGCTCATCGAGGCGGCAGCGCAGGCAATTGCAGCGGCGATCCTACAAGAATATGCGCTTGTGGAGTCTGTGGAGATCGAGCTGTGCAAGCCCGAAGCTCCCATCGGCATGGAGTTCGGCAATGTTTCGGTCACCATCCAGCGCGCGTGGCATACGGCACTTATCGCGCTTGGCTCGAATATGGGTGACAGCCGCCGCCTGATCGGGGATGCGCTCGAAACGCTCCGTGCCAGTGCGTATATCAAGGAGCTGCGCAGCTCCTCGCTGATCGTGACCAAGCCCTACGGCTATACGGAGCAGGCGGATTTTCTGAACGGTGCTGTGCTGTGCCGGACACTGCTCTCGCCGCAGGCACTGCTGCGTCTTTTACAGTCGGTGGAGCAGGATGCCGGGCGCGTTCGGGAGATTCACTGGGGTCCGAGGACGCTCGATCTTGACCTGATTTTTTACGATGATGCGGTCATCCACACCCCTGCGCTGACCGTTCCGCACCCTGATATGCACAACCGCGATTTTGTGCTGCGTCCGGCGTCCGAGCTGATGCCGGAGTACGTCCACCCTGTGCTTGGTGAGACAGTGCAGCAGCTTCTGGAAAGGCTGGAGACACATGCTGTGCATGATCGCGGCGTGTGACCGCAACCGCGTGATCGGCTGCGGCGGCAGGATTCCGTGGGATCTTCCCGAGGACAGGGCGTATTTCCGCCGGATCACGTCCGGGGGGATCGTTATCATGGGGCGCAGGACGTTCGAGGAGATCGGCAGACCTCTTGCTGACCGGTTTCATATCGTGGTTTCGCGTACCCGGCAGTTTTCCGACCGGCAGCTTGTGACTGCCGGAAATCTGGAGGAGGCTCTGCGGCTTGCGGAGCATCATGCCGCTGACCGGTCATGCAGTACATTCCTTTGCGGCGGACAGGCGATCTACGAGCAGGGGATGGCTCTTGCACAGCGGCTGTATGTGACCCGGATCGACGGGGAATTTGAGGGGGACGCGTTCTTTCCGGAGGTTGATCCGCGAAAGTTCCGGCTGGTCAGCAGTACACCCGGCAGTACCCCGGGTGTGTCGTTTTGTGTGTATGATACGCTTCGGGAGGGGAGAGGCTGTCCCGTTTGACGCACAAGAACCGGAGGGTGCAAAGTCCCTCCGGTTCTTGTCAGATACCGTGCTGACGTGTCAGCAGGAAAATTTCTGTCTGACCTGCGACAGCTTCTGCTGCTCGGCGTTGTCGGTCTGGTACCAGCCCTTGGATGCCATCTCGTCATAGACGCGTCCCTGCATACCAAGGCAGTCATTGAGTGCCGTGCGGAAGCTCTGCTTGACCTCCTGTGTGCTGGATTCGATCGTACCGTGGAGGTACAGTCCGCAGACAGCCTTTTCAAGCTGGAGAATATTCTCCATGATGTTCTGTTCGTCCATGTTCGTCCCTCCTTACAGTAATCCGTACAGATTGGAATAGATCTGCTGGTGCTTCTGTGCCATCATCTGCACACAGGAGCGAAGATTTTCGTCGGACAGCGAGCTGATCGCCTCGTTGCACTTGGTCTGGAAGAATTTTTCATGACCCAGTGCATCCTCTAAATACTGAAGTTCCTTTGAAGTCATACTATCACCTCCGAGCTTAGTATGACCGGATGGGCAGTCATTATGCATACAGCGGCGTAAATTGAAAAAATTTATGAATGGTTTGTATTTTTCCAAAAATTACAATCGTGTTACATTTCGTTTACTATCCCCGGGCTTTCGTTGACATGCTCCTGTAATCGTGATACAATAATAGAAATAGACCTCCTCGGGAACTGGAGAAGTGCCAGATTCCGCAGGATCTTTCGCATATGGCAAAGTGACTCGACCGCAGGAATACTTGATGTATTGCAAGGGAGAGGCACAAAGCCAGATGCGAAAGAGACAAGGAAGATGGTGCTTCGTAAGTTTCCGAGGAGGTCTAATGAATGAGAGGGGGTTCAGGCGTGAAAAACGTAATTTCATATATGCTCTGCATGGTGATGGCAGCAGGTTTTACCGCCTGCGGATATGACCTCGGCTATTCGATGGCAGAAATGTCATTGGAATCAGAACATACTTCTGAGACTTCCCATGCTCTTTCACCAACGGAATACGAGACGGTAACCGATGCTTCGACAGAACCTGAGACTTTCCCCGAGACGACCGCCGTAGCAGAGCCGGATGAACCGTCTCCGCCGATGCCGCAGGAAATCGACATGTCCCAATACAGCGAACATGTGGTTCTGCTTACAGGGCAGGACATGTTGATACGTACAGGCGGCGATTACAATGATGAAAGCCCTATCACCTGGTGGCTTGTGTTCAGTGAGGAGCAGCTTGAGGCTCTCCCTCAAAGCTACCGTGAGCAGGTAGATGCGAGCGTTCTCGAACAGTA
Source organism: uncultured Ruminococcus sp. (assembly GCA_964552525.1). Taxonomy (GTDB): domain Bacteria; phylum Bacillota; class Clostridia; order Oscillospirales; family Ruminococcaceae; genus UBA3855. The sequence goes on from CAZKHW010000031.1 coordinate 16,594, forward strand.
CCCCCTCGGCGATTACGTTTACGCTATGGTACAGAAGAATTTCGGCAGCGGCGGCTATCATTATAGGGCTGGCGGACTGCTGATTGACGGCGAAAAGATGTTTTTCGTGAATACGCAGGACAGCTATGCTCCAAAGCCGGATGAACCTGTTCCTACCGTGATGACAGGCGTTTGTTATTTTGCAGCCGTTCCGTCCGAGTATATCCATGCCGATACGCAATATACCGGCTGGACGGTTCCTGATACCGGCGATTATACGCAAAGTCCTCTGTACTTTACTGGCTGCGGATACGTTGACGATGCTGAACTCCTTGAAAAGCTCCCGTTGCAGATGTATGCCGTGGAAAGCGATGCGGATTTTGACAGGCTTGCTGCTGCTGCCGATACTGTTGAATTAGCAAGCATACTCAGAGGTCACGGTCATGCTCCGAGCCTTGACGACAGCACCCTGTTTGTCAGTATCTTCGACCGCGAAAGTACTGAGTATGCCGATGACATCAACACCTCAATGTACCCGGACGGAAAGGTCTGCCTTACATTCCATATCACCGCTTCCTCCCATAAAACGGAGGGGATCGGTATTGCCTATGCCTATATTCCCAAGGCATTTCTTAACGAGAACAGCCTTGACGGCTGGGCGAAGCTGACCTCGTAAACAGATCCGGGCATGAGCCGCAGCATTAGAGCCTGTTTAAAATCCGGCTATCTCCAGATTTTAAACAGGCTCTTAGGGAATGCCGGCTCAATGCTCAGGTTGCAGTAATACAATTTACCATGAAGAAAGGATGATCCCATGAGAACCATTACCGTGAAAGGCGGCGGCGAGGCAGGCGTTGCGCCCGACTGCATCCGCATTACCATCGAGCTTTGCGCTAAGGATGCCGATTACAGCATGACGCTTGAGCTTGCCAGTGTGCAGAATGAGGAGATTCTCACCGCACTGCGCTCCATTCACATTTCCCCCGATCAGGTCAAGACCACTGATTTCACCATTGAGCCGGAGTTCGAGACCGATGCCAACGGCGGCTGGCAGCCGGTACAGTCGGGCTACTGCTGCACGCACCGGATGTATCTGGAGCTTGCGCTTGATCTGGGGCTGCTGTCACAGGTGCTGACCGCCGTTTCCGGCTGCGATGCCTGTCCGGTGTGCCGCATCCGGTTTACCCTGCGCGATCCGCGTGCCGCCGAGGAACTGCTGCTGCGCGATGCTGCCGCCAATGCCCGGGAACGCGCCGAGATCCTCGCCAATGCCTCGGGCTGTGAGCTGGGCGATCTTCAGAGCATCGACTATCAGCTCGGCACGCTCACGGCAGATTCCGCAACGAACTTCCATGCCCCCTCCGGACTGCTGCGCAGCGTGGGACTTCCCAAGTTCACCCCCAATGACATTCATCTGTCGCAGGACGTTGCATTCACCTGGGAGCTGGTCTGAT
>CAZKHW010000032.1:0-17686 GCA_964552525.1 uncultured Ruminococcus sp.
GTCTATTATAGCACATTTTCAGGATTATGTCAATCTTCTGTAGACACTGTCTAGGGGCAGGCAATTTTGCCCACAATCCTAATTCTAATGTGCATTTGTCATGGGATCAGGTGTCGGAGCGTATCGAGGCGCTGCTGCAAAACGGTGAATTTACCTCACAGGATGTGATCGACCGTGCGGCAGATCATGAGCTGGGCGTTATCGCAGAACGACTGCTGTTTCTGGAACGTGATGTAACGGTTGATTTCTTTCTGCCAAAGGAAATGACACGGGGCGGATTCCCTGAATGTGAGGAAAAGGTAAAGGCGGCACTGACAAATCCGGAAACGGTGCAGGAATATATTGACGGTATGAAAGCATTTTTGCAGGAATATGCGCAGAATCCTGACGCTCTGCGAATGCATTATCACAAGCCGAAGGAACTGCTGCAACGCTTACAGGATTTGCAGCTTGAAAGGACAGAATTTTTTGCAAAGCCGGATTTCAGTTTCAATCCGCAATTCTTCATTACAGAGGATGAAAAGGATCAGCTTTTGTGTACCCGTGGCAGCGGCATTGAAAGCGGAAAGTTTCGTATTGCAGAGTTTTTTGCGGAAGAACATACCCTGCCGGAGAAAATCAAGTTCCTGAAACATGAGTATGGTATCGGCGGTATGGGCAGATTAGGGTTCAATGAGAATCATGACGGAAAAGGTATTCTGTTGGAAAAGGACGCATTCAGCAAGGAATCCAAATGCTCCGCTTTGATGAAATGGAATGAGGTTGCCGAAAGAGTTGAACGTTTGATCGCAGAGGGAAAATACATCACGCAGCAGGAGATTGATGATAGAATCCGCTGTGCAAAAAGTGATTTGCAGCGTTCCGCAGAAGGCACATTCAATCAATATGTCATTGACCGGGCAAAAAAGGTACTGGAGCAGTACGGCGTTTCGCTGGATGATACGCCTAAGAAAGAACCAGAGGATATGGAGCAGGGTGATGCCGCTTTCATGAATCTGGAGAATGACGAAATTGTAGAATTGCAGCAGGTGGATGAGGGGCTTGCCTATACTATTTTTGCACCTGATCTGACGATCATTGACGGCGGTATATGGGAGTTGGAGGAAGCGATTGACCTCCCGTTTGCGGCTGCACAGGTGCTTTCCGTTTCTGAACATGACCTTGTGGAAATTCAGGATTATGAAAAATTCCGTGAGCTGCTGGAGGAAGATACTGATCTCAATGTGCCGGAGGAACTGGCAAAATTAAAAGCCGATGCGATCAACTATGTACTGGATATATCACATGAACCGGAAATTTCAGAAACGGAAATAGCAGAAGCCGAAACGCAACAGGCAGAGCCGAAGTTTACGGTCAATGTACCAGAGCGTGTCGCTGCAAAAAAGCAAGCACCGAAAACCGGTATTCCCTTAACCTATCATTTCAATCCGGATGATGTGGCGCATGGCGGTGCAAAATCCCGGTTCAAGTCCAACATTGAAGCGATTCGGGTATTGCAGAAAATTGAAGCCGAAAACCGCTATGCCACGCCGGAGGAACAGTCCATTATGGCAAAGTATGTCGGATGGGGCGGCATTCCGCAGGCATTTACGATGGACAGAGCCGCCGAAAGTGTCAGCAACCTCGGAACTGCTGCGCCAACCGGCTGGGCGGATGAACAGAAGCAACTGCGGGATCTGTTGACTCCGGAGGAATACAGGGCGGCAAGAGCGTCTACACAGACCAGTTTTTATACGCCCTCGGACATAACCGACGGTATCTATCAGGCATTGTAGCAGTTTGGGTTTTCCGGCGGTAATGTGCTGGAACCGTCAATGGGTGTTGGCAGCTTCTTTTCTAAAATGCCGGAGGATATGCGGCAAGGCTCACGGCTGTATGGTGTGGAGCTGGACAGCATATCCGGCAGAATCGCACAGCAGCTTTACCCACAGGACAGGATTCAGGTCAAGGGCTTCGAGCAGACGCATTTCAACAATAACAGCTTTGATGTGGTGGTCGGCAATGTTCCGTTTGGTGATTATCGTGTCACCGATAAGGTATACGACAAGTACAAATTCAAGATCCATGACTATTTCGCTGCAAAGTCGGTGGATAAGGTCAAGCCAGGCGGTATGGTGGCAATCGTCACCTCCAAATTCACAATGGACAAGCTCAGCGAAAAGACAAGGCGGTATCTGGCGGAACGGTGTGACCTGCTCGGAGCGATTCGACTGCCGGATAGTGCTTTCAAGAAAAACGGAACGGAAACCACAACGGATATTCTGTTTCTGAAAAAGCGTGATACCCTTACCATTGAAGTCCCCTCTTGGGTTCACATGGGTAAAACGCCTGATGGGATTCCCTGCAATCAATATTTTGTCGATCATCCGGAAATGGTGCTTGGCACAATGGTATGGGATGAGCGTATGAAGGGCAAATATGGTGATGACAGCAAGGTAACGACTTGTATCGGTGATGACAGTATTCCGCTTGCGGAGCAGATCAAGGCGGCTGTTTCCAAAATTGAGGGAACGATCGAAACCATTGAAGCCGAAGAAAATCAGGTCAAGGAGGGTGACATTATCCCGGCTGACCCGTCAGTCCGGAATTTCACGCATACCATTGTAGACGGCAAGCTGTATTTTCGTGACAATGAGATTATGCTCCGGGTGCAGGAATCCGGCAAAACGCTTGACAGAATGATGGGTATGCACAAGATCAGGCAGGCGGCTATGGCTGTCATTGACGCACAGGCGGCTGGCTGCTCGGATGAGGAACTGGCAGCTCTGCAAACGGAACTGAACGCTGTATATGATAAATTCCGCAAATCCTATGGCAATATTACGGACAGCGTAAATGAACGCTGTTTCCGGCAGGACGATGATTACAATACACTCGCCGCATTGGAGATCATTGATGCCAAAAAGAAAACCGTGGAAAAGGCGGAAATATTCACAAAGCGCACCATTCAGCCGGAAATCGAAATCACCTCTGTTGATACGCCGCAGGAGGCATTGCAGGTTTCGCTGGATAAGCTGGGCAGAGTGGATATTGCATATATGGCGCAGCTCGCCGGATATGAAACGCAGCAGATGATTGCAGCACTGGAGGGCGAAATTTTCCGGAATCCTGCTAAGATCAAGGACGATGACCCGTTATCCGGCTATGAGGACGCAAGTGAGTATTTATCCGGCAATGTCCGTGAAAAGCTGAAAATTACACAGGAATATGCAAGGCTGATCGACAACCGGTTTGAAAAGAATGTGGCTGCATTGCAGGCTGTGATTCCGAAAGACCTTGAAGCGGATGAGATTTCCGTTCGTATCGGTGCAAACTGGATCGATCTGGAGGACTACAACCAATTCTTCCGGGAATGCTGCAAGGGCGATATATTTATGCATCCTGTTTCCCGTACCAAAATGGGTGAATACAAAATTGAGGGCAAATATCAGGATAAGTCCGTTGCTGCAAATGAGATGTTCGGCACAAGCCGCATGAGCAGCTACCATATCTTTGAGAATCTGCTGAACCAGCGTGACATTGTGGTGCGTGACCGCTGTGAGGACGCTGACGGCAAGATATATTATGAGGTCAATGCAAAGGAAACGCAGCTTGCCAAAGAAAAGGCACGGCAGATGAAAGAAGCGTTTAAGGGCTGGATATGGGAAACAATGGAACGCCGTGAGAAATATGTGGAACGGTATAACTATCTGTTCAATGCGATTCGTGGCAGAGAATACGACGGCAGTCACCAGAGCTTTCCCGGTATGAATCCGGCAATCAGGCTGCGCCCACATCAGCAGAATGCGGTACTCCGTGCGAAGCTGGGCGGTAATACGCTGTTAGCGCACTGCGTCGGTGCTGGCAAAAGTTTTGAGATGATAGCGGCAACGATGGAGAAAAAACGGCTTGGGTTAATCAGTAAAGCCTGTGTCGTTGTGCCGAAGCATCTGACCTTGCAAATGGCAAGTGAATGGATGCGGCTATATTCTAATGCAAAACTACTGGTCGCTCGTCCGGAGGATTTTACAAAGGATAACCGGCAGAAATTTATTGCAAGATGTGTGACCGGCGATTATGATGCAGTCATTATGTCATTCACGCAATTTGAGCGCATTCCGATGTCTGACGAATACCGCAAACAGTTTATGGAACGGGAGCTGGATGAGATAGTCAGCGCATTGGAGGAAACAGACATCTCTGACCGGGTATCTGTCAAGGCTCTGGAACGGCAGAAAATGCGAATAGAGGAACGGCTGCAAAAGCTGTTATCCTCTAAAAAGGATAATTCCCTCTGCTTTGAAAAACTAGGCTTTGATTATCTTGTATGTGATGAAGCCCATAATTACAAGAATTGCTTTGTCGCAACAAAAATGTCCAATGTAGCAGGCGTACAGACAACGGCAGCGCAAAAATCTGAGGATATGCTGATGAAATGCAACTATCTGAATGATAAATTCGGCTGCAATAACATTTTATATAGCATCGGAACACCTGTTTCTAATTCGATGGTGGAGTTCTATGTCATGCAGCGGTATCTGCGCCCGGATTTGTTAGAAAACGCCGGATTACAGACCTTTGACGATTGGGCAAGTACATTCGGCGAGGTGGTGTCACAGCTTGAGATCAAGCCTGCCGGAAACGGCTTTCAAATGAAAAACCGTTTTTCCAAATTCGTGAATATCCCGGAGCTGATGCAGATGTACAAGGAATTTGCAGATATTCAGACACCAGATATGATAAGGCTGCCTGTTCCCGATCTAAAGACAGATGCGCCTATCGTCGTGACAGCAAAGCCGGATGAAAGACAGAAGGCATATATGCAGGAGCTGGCGGCTCGTTCGGAGCGTATTCACAACGGCAATGTTGACCCATCGGAGGACAATATGCTCAAAATCACGCATGAAGCACGTTTACTTGGACTGGACAGTAGGTGCATTTTCAGGGATGTAGCCCCTACTCCGGATAGTAAGGTCATGATGCTGATCGACAATCTGGAACAGAATTATCATGATACGATGACGGAAAAGGGTGTGCAGATTGTGTTCTGCGATATTGCAATCAATGAGGATGCGGAGCATTTTTCTGTTTATGAAGCGATCAAGGATGAGCTTGTCCGCAGAGGGATTCACCGTGATGAGATTTGTTTTGCCGGGGATGCGAAAACTGATAAGGCAAGAGCAGATATGTTTGAGCAGCTTCGTAAGGGCGAAAAACGCTTTATTATTGCAAGCACATCAAAGCTCGGAACAGGTGCAAATGTGCAGGACAGGATCTGTGCGATTCATCATCTGGATATTCCGTGGAAACCGGCTGACCTGACGCAGCAGGACGGCAGAGGTATCCGGCAGGGCAACAATTTTGGTGAGGTAGCGATTTATCACTATCTGACAGAAAATACATTTGATGCTTACATGATGGGCATTATCACTAATAAGGCAAAATTTATCAACCAGATCATGACCTCGAAAGACCCGGTGCGTGTATCGGAGGATGTTGACGAAATGGTACTGACCTATTCACAAATGCAGGCGATTGCAAGCGGCAATCCTTTAATCAAAGAGAAAATTCAGCTTGGCAACGACATTGCAATGCTGAAAACACTGGAAGCGGAGCATAAGAAATCACTGTTCAAAATGCAGGAGCTGGCTGAACGCAAGCTGCCGCAGCAAATTGAAAATTATGCAGCTCTGCTGGAAAAGGCAAGCGGTGATTTGCGGGCATTTCAGGAGCAGCATCCTGACAATGCAGAATTTCAGATTGAAATCGACGGAAAGATTTATACAGACCGTCCCGAAGCCGGTGAAGAAATCGAAAAGGCTCTAATTAAGTGTTCCTCTACCGGAGAAACGATCAGGTTGGGCAAGTATTTCGGATTTGACCTGACAATTGAGAAGAATCAGGCAGGATATTTTGGCATTGGCTCGACTTGCAGTGTATGTCTGCATGGCAATCTGAAATATATGGCGGAGGTATCCCTGAAAAATGGCGTGGGTAATGTGCGCCGTATTGAAAATCTGGCAGGCATTCAGTTCAATTCCAAAATCAAGCAGTTTTCTGCCGATCTGGACAAAGCCAAACAGGATTTGGAGGATGCAAGGGCAAATATGGCGAAACCGTTTGAACGTGCGCAGGAGCTTGCAGATATGCAGAAACGGCTGGAATATGTCAATGCGGAATTGAGTATGGACAGTACGCCGGATGAGCAGATTCCGGTATCGGATACGCCGGAGCAGACTGAATCGGTAATGCCTGATACAATCCGTGTCGGCAATGTATCGGTTGCAGTCCCAACACAAAGAAATACGGAAAAGCCGGCTGTTCCGAATTCCCCGGCAGAGGATAAGCCGACAGTGCATAAATTCAAGAGATAATAGAGGGGGCAAGATAAACATGGGAATTATGGACAGAGATGAGAGTCTGGAACGACTTTCAGAGGTGCTTGGTGAGAATCAGCTCCGCAAGGTCATGACACAGGGGTATTCAGATATATCCCTGTCTGTTATGGCGAACTACAATGGGAAATATGCCCGAATGCTTGCAGACAGCCGCTTTGCATCGCAGACATTTAATAAGCTGGCACAGGCATTCTATCATAACAGAATACCAGAGGATAGTTTTATGATGCTCATGGAGCATTCGCAGTGTGTAATCCAGAATGAGCAGTATGTAGATAAATTTCTGGACAGTCTGTATACAGTCTATCCCAAAACTGCGGCACGTTGTCTGGCAGCGGTCAATTATGATAAGATCAGCTATAACGACGCTGTGGCATATGTGCAGTCCGGTGCGTTTTATGCCACAGATCAGGCAAGTTTGTCCGTTACAAATGAGGTCGCAGAGGAACTGTATCAGCTCCATGTACCGCTTCGTGCGTGTGAAGGTTTCAATTACTGTTATGATATATCCGATTTACAGAGTGCGCTGGACATAGGGGCTGCAATTTTCGTGCAGGATAAGGATTTAGCAGCTACGGTACATGAAATGATGAGACTGCCGGATTGGGAGAAATTCAAAAATGCTGTTGAGGATTCAACAAATTTGACGGATGGGAATCTGAGATACCAGTATTGGCAATTCAGTATGAACGGATTTAATGAGCAGCTTTCAGATAAGCTGCATTCAGAGTTTGATGAATACGTCGCTGAAATGCGTACAAAATCCGGTGTGATAGTGGTTGAATCTGCTTTGCAAATCGTGGCAAAAGAGGGAATTACTGAATGCTGTACGGTTACATCGCCGTTTCTTTCAAAACAGCAATATGAAGCTCTTTTGTCAAGACCAAATACATTAGATGAAATCTATGAACATTGGCGCAGCAATGATTTTACATTTGAGGATATTCCGGACGCAATAAAAGAAACGGCAGACCGGATTCAGATTTCCATTGATCGGAAACAGCAGAAACAGCCTGAACCTATTTCTCCCAAAGAACTGGAGCAGGCAGTAAAGCCGAAACTCACAAACAAACCCCGGAGGTGATACAATGGCATGGAAAAAGCAATACACGCCTGAACAGAAAGCGGAATACCGTGCGCAGAAACGTGCGGAAATGGAGCAGTTGTTTAACCGCATTGATGAGGGCGTGAAGCAGGTTTTTACATCTGAGCGATACAGAGAGTATCTAAAATTCATGTCCCGGTTTACCAATTATTCTGCCAATAATACAATGCTGATTATGATGCAGAAGCTGGATGCGACACTTGTTGCTTCTTACGGCAAATGGAAACAGCTCGGACGGCAGGTAGATAAGGGGCAGTCCGGCATTGAGATTCTTGCGCCGGTTGCCTACAAGACCAATCAGATCATGGAAATTGAACGCCCTGTTACGGATGAGTTCGGCAACAAGGTGTACAATGCTGACGGTACGGAACAGACCGAAACACTGGAAAAGCCAATCATGGATATTGCATTTAAGAAAGTGTATGTGTTTGATGTGAGCCAGACATCGGGCAAGGAAATTCCTGATCCGGTGCAGGAATTGCAGGGTGAGATCGACGCTGACAAAAAGGAGGCTATGCTCAAAGCCCTGTCCAGAGCAACCGGCATTGACATTACATTTGAGGATATTAAGGGCGGTGCAAAGGGGTATTACAGTCCGTCGGAAAACAAAATCGTGGTGCAGTCCGGTATGAGCGATGCACAAACTCTGAAAACGGCAATTCATGAATCGGCACATAAGCTGCTGCATGACCCGGATCTGAAAATTGATACGGTGCAATCCCCTCGTAGCGAAAAAGAGGTGCAGGCTGAATCCACGGCTTTTATCGTGGCAGAGCGTTTCGGACTGGATACTTCGGATTATTCATTTCCGTATATTGCTTCATGGAGCGACGGCAAGTAGCTTGAACAGCTTACCAAAGTGCTGGAGGATGTGCAGGCAGCGGCAAAAAAGTTGTCTGCTGCGATAGAATCAGAGCTGCTGAAAATGCAGAAGCGTGACCTGACAATGGAGGAAAAGCTCGCTGATACGGAACTGAACAACATACAGAAAGCGGAATTTCTGATGGATGAATGTGCCGAAAGAGGTGTTGCATTTTCCAGAGAGGATACCGACGCAATCCTGCAATATGCCAGTGAGCATGAGGACATTTCCGATACTGTGCGGATGATCGCTGGCATGGAAATGATTCAGCGGCAAATTCCGGATATGGTGGAAGAACTGCCGGAGCTTCCGGAGGAATACTATGCTGCTATGGATTTTGATACAGCAAATTTCAGAAATATGGAGGGAAAAGTGATGAACAATACATATCCGGATTACGGAAATCCGGTACAGAATAACCCGAACATTTTCGGGAATACACCCTATGCGCAGTTGGGTGACAGATCGGAGCTGCAATATTTCACAAAGCTGAATCCCCGTCATGCAGAGAACATTGCTCGCCAGCTTGATATGGACGGTGTTCCGTACAGCGGAAAGAAAAACGGCTATGATGTGACGCTCACAGTCAACAAGGCAGATATTCCCCGCTATCAGGCAGCGGTGGAAAAGGTCAAAGCTGGCTATCAGCGGTCTGCTCCTCCGCCGTTACAGAGAACGACTGCACCCTATACATCGCAAAGACCGATGCAGCAGAATCCGGCTTCACCACAGCGGAATAATCCGAATGTATTTGGCAACACGCCCTATGCAGAGCTGGGGGATAAGTCGCAGGTGCAGTATTTTACAAAACTCAAACCTCGTCATGCACAGAATATTGCAAAGCAGCTTGATATGGACGGCGTACCATACAGCGGTCTGAATAAGGGCTATACTGTGACGATCACCGTGCGAAAGACAGATATTCCCCGATATGAAGCGGCTGTTTCAAAGGTCAAGGCAAGCTATTCCAGAGCCAATCAGCAGAATGTGCCGATGTATGATGCTTCGCAGGGCAATATGCAGCACAATGAAGATGCACAGGGCATTCCGGAAAAACGCCCTGAACTGCTGGAATCGCTCAAGGATGTGCCGATTGTCACCATGTCCTATCTAGAAGCGAAGCAGAACGATCAGATTGACGCACTCCGGAACAGTATCATGGTATCCAAAGCCTGCCGGGATTTCATTGACCAGAATTTGCCGGTTGAATATGAGAACCGTAACCTGAAAGGCTTTATGCAGGCTTTGATGGATAAATTCGGATTGGAACGTACTATGTACACCCTTGCGGCAACGATTCAGCGGAAAGACCTTGATGGGCGATTCCGGCAGGAGGTCAAAAACAGGGCGGCTGCTTTTCCGTTTGACAGTGATAATATGCGGCTGAAATTCCTGACGGAGCGTCACCCGGTTATGGTAAATCATCTGTATGAACACCTGATGGATCGTGAACGGGAATTGAATCAGGTGCAGGCTGCTGAGAAAAAGCCGGAGCTGCCGGGACATTTGTCGGACAAGCTGTTGCTGTCAACGGAGCGTGTTGAACTGCGTGATGATTACCGAGGTATTCCGGAAACAAAATATTACCATTCCTCTGTCAATGAATACTTTGTGGATGAGATCGGCTGGCTGGATAATGATGCTTATGAACGTGAGCTGAAGCTCTCGGAACTGTCGGCAAAGAATTTCTACAGTAAGGTGACAAAGATCAATGCAGACTGCATTGATGCGGAGGGTGTTGTATCACATGTGGATATGTCACCACAGGATTACCAGTTGCTGACCGAAAAGACCTATGCACCGGAAAACAGACCGGCTCTGGAAATGGCAAAAGCGCAGCTGGCAGAGCGAATGAATCATGCTGGTTTGCAAGAAAAGCCTGTGGAGCAGTATGCTGTCCGGCAGAACACCAATAACAGATATGCGATTTGCACGATCAGTGCGGATGGGCTGGTAACGGATGTCAAGTCAAATATTGCTACTGTTGCGGAGGCAAAGAAAGCCCTGCTTGAATTGTATCATCAGAAAAAAGAAACTGTGCGCTGTGAATTGGTACATCCGCAAACGCTTGATGAAAAGTCCAATGAGATATTCCGGCAGCAGTCAAAGGAACAGGCAGAGGGATTGCCGGATGTGGTGTATCGCATTCAGCTTAATGCCAACAAGGAATCGCCGGATACCCATTATGTGCAGCAGTATATCAAAAAGCCGGATGATACCTACAAGGTCGGCAAGGTGATTACAGTCGGTGATTTTGAAACCTGTAATGCGGCACTGGCTGTGGCAATCGCTCAGAATATCGTAACGGAGAATCAGGTTGTGGAGAAAGCGGTCGCTGCACCTGCGCCGCCTGCACCACCCGCACCGCCGGAGCAGCAGAATGACTTTGCAATTTATCAGCTCAAAGGCGGCGATGAAACAAGAGGGATTCGCTTTGAAGCATTTGATTCGCTTGCAAAGCAGGGTGTAACGCCGGATATTGCCAACTATGATCTGGTATATGAGGGCAGGATTGCGGATGTTACGGACAGTCCGGATTTGCGTATGCAGCTTGAGGAATTGTTTCATAAATTCAATATGGAGCGCCCGGATGATTTCACGGGGCATAGCCTGTCCGTGAGTGATGTGGCTGTGGTGAAGGATCAGGCTTTCTATGTGGATACGTTTGGATTCAGACCTCTGCTCGATTTCGTGAAGCCGAAGCTGACCGAAAACAGAATTCTTGATACGGTTCAGAACCGACAGGCAGCGATTGACAGCCGGAAGGATTCACCGGCAGAATCATCTGATAAGCAGAAGCCATCGAAAAAGCCGAAGCTGTAATAGGAGGGATTGCATGAATAGCATATTGACAGCAGAGGAACGCACATTGCTCCGGTCGCTTGGCTGTCGTGATAAAGCACAGGCACTGGAAGTGCTGCATGGCATTGATATGAGCGTTCCTGCTGTGGTAACGCTGCTGGATAAGCTGGAGCATGATATGGTTGATTATGCTACTGAAATGCGGAGTGATGATATTTTAATCGCATAATTTGATACTGTTAATACATAGTGAAACTGTGGGCTTTGTTTCAAAGTTTCACTATGAAAAAATTGTATTGCGAGGAATGGAGAAAAAATTAGGCTTAGTTTCGTATAATCCGATATTATACGAAATAGAAAATCGCTGAAATCACACCACAAACAATTGGAATTTAAGCCTATTATACCATTGTTTTTGAAAATTGTAAAGCGTTTAAGCAAAAATACTTATAAAATGAACGATTTTTCACAGATAAAATATTGTTAAGCCGTCAGAATATTGTCAAAGGAGAGTAAGAAAATGTCAAGAAGAGGAAGTAATATTTACAAGCGTAAGGACGGAAGATTTGAGGGGCGTGTGCCGGTTGGTTATCGTGAGGACGGTAAGCTGAAATATAGCTATGTCTATGCCAGAACACTTGCCGAAGTGAAAGAAAAAATGAATGCGAAGCGCATGAATCCTGAAAAGAATACTCCGAAACAGAAATGCACAGTAAAAGAAATTGCCGAAGAGTGGCTTGCAGATAAGAAAATGACTGTAAAGCCCGCCTCATACAGCAATTATAAGCGGCTGTTGAATAATCATGTGTATCCATATATTGGCGGTATCCGCTTTTCTGTTCTTACTAAGCAGAAACTAAATGCATGGGTATCAGAACTGCTTACATCCGGAAGAAAAGATAAAAAGGGCGGTATTTCTGTCAAGACCGCCCGTGAAATATTAACGATTTTTAAGTCTGGGTGTTCCTATGCACATTCTGAATATGGTTTTGAGAATCCAGCAGAAAATGTCAGACTCCCAAAATCTGAAAAGAATATTGAGGAATTTGCTGTATTACATGAGCAGGAACGCAAACAACTGGAACAATATTTGCTTTACAATCCTAATCTGACGAATATGGGAATCCTGCTTTGCTTATATACCGGAATCAGAATTGGTGAGTTATGCGCATTACAGTGGGATGATGTTGATTTTAGCCGTAAAGAGCTGCATGTTACTAAGACACTCCAGCGTATATCATTAGGGGATGGGACAACAAGGATACAGATCGGAACTCCCAAAAGCCGTACTTCAATCAGAAATGTACCGATGCCAGAATTTATTTGTCAGTATCTTATGAATTTTAAGGGGTTACATACTACATATCTTCTTTCCGGAAATGGTGTGCCTCTCGAACCAAGAACAATGCAGAATCGGTTTAAGGCAGTATTGAAAAAGTGCGGCATCCGCAAACTCAAATTTCATGGATTGCGTCACACCTATGCGATCTTGTGCATTGAGAGAGGCTTTGATCCTAAAGCATTGAGTGAAATTTTAGGACATGCAGACGTAAATATCACGCTTAACAGGTATGTGCATTCATCCGATGAAATGAAAAAACGTTATGTTGAACGATTACTGCCTACAGTATAAGACTTGATTTCAAGAATTAAATGTGATATAATAGAAAAAATTTAGGGAGGGCTGCTAAAATGAAAAATGAAAGTAGTATGTTAGTGACAGCGGGTTATGATAAATGGTCAGAAAAATGGTATGATAAAGTTTGAATCTGCATATTTAAGCCATTTTTGATAATGATAACGTATAATATCGGATTATGCGAAAGAAATGTGTTAACTCGCCAGTTAACTTAATTATACCGCAAATAAATAGATAAATGAGGTGTGCTTTATGAAAAATGAAGTTTATAAGGAATTTTGTCAGCGTTTTGTTGACCACTATGGTGCGGAACATTGCAAGAAGATACTAATTGCAGAGTGTGGGAAGTTTATTGCTTATGCTGCAATGTGTGAGCGGAATAACATGACTTCTAGTGAGTTTTTGGAACATCTGGCAGGTTTACAAAACGCATTGGATATTGTAATGACATTGCTACCTAGCGGATGTACCAAGCAGCAGGAAGAAATGACTCAGAATATTTTGAGAGAGCGTTTACATTCTATCACAGTTCGCAACTCTGATGAAACTAAGAAGATGGGTGAATTTGAAGATGTTTTCAGTACAAGAATTATATTAGCCTTTTCAAAGGCACGCATATATACCTTTGAACAGCTTTGTAAGTTAACAAAAGCCGAAGTAAGGAATATTCGTAACATCGGTGAAGGTGCTATGGAGGAAATTTGTCAAAAGTTAAAAGAGCGTGGACTATCGTTTTGTGAGATAAAATAATTGATTTTTTTGTAAAAAGTGTGTGAATTTTACCGTTAAGGAAAATATTATGCAGAATAGGAAAACTGCTTGACTTAACATGGAAAAATGGGTATGATGGACATAGAGATAAAACAGAGGCGAGCGCTTCAATAAGACTTATTGCTTATGTTTAGCTTTTGGGCAGTCAATCAATCTTTCAGGTTTTGAAGCAATGGTTTTACATTTATGAACTCTGCGGAATCAGGTATAACTTAAAGTAACAAGTGCGCGTAAACCCTCACCGGCTGTGAAGATTTTATCCGACTAATATTATTGTAACAGGAGGTTTTACAGTGAAAAAGCCATTTTTGATCGCATTAGCATTGATAGGAGTAATCATGACAAGTGCATGTGGCTCTACTCCATATGATATTTCCTCAAATAATAACGATCTTTCTTCTGACAAGGACAACAGCTCTGCTGCACCAGAGGATATTATAATTACGATGCCCAAATGGTCAATACCGGACAATGACTTTATTTGTGTAAATGGTGGAAACGGTATAAATGGAGTCTTCGATGAAGCCGTGGAAGATTTTAATTCCGCTGACAATGGATACCAAATTGTTTTTAAGGATTATAGTGAATACTATGATAGCAGCAAAGATGGAGCAGGCGGTCCGTCTATGCAATCCTATTCCAAGATTGACTTTCAGTTAAGCATGGATTTGATCAATGGGGAACAATTAGATATCATACCCCAAAGTGTTTTTGCTGATAATGGAAAGTTTAACTCATTAGTTGAAAAAGGTGCTTTTGTTGATCTTTACAGTTATATGGAAAATGATCCAGAAGTAAACTTGGATAGCCTGAATGAGCATGTGCTGAAACTGTCTGAAGTCAACGGCAACTTATACTATATGCCATTAGCATTTAAAATAGAAACATTGGCGGGTTATACCAAATATGTAGGAGCAAAAGAGAATTGGTCCATGAATGACCTGAAATTTGCCTGGCAGAAAATGCCTGCAAATTCTACCTTTAATGGACAGACAACAAAAGATTATGTTTATATGACGCTGTTGCGTGGAGAACTGAGTTCTTTCATAGATTATACCAATGAAATATGCTTTTTTGATTCCCCTGAATTTATTGATATTCTCAATTTTTGCAACTCTTTTCCTGAACCGACACAATATAAGGTTGATACTGATTGGGATGCACCGACCTTTTTGTTTCCATTCAGGGTATATAACTTTGATGATTTTCATACGAAATTATGGAATGAACGAAATGATGAAGTAACTCTAGTAGGATATCCTTCTGATGATGAAAGCGGTTCCTTTATAACTCCACTCAATGTATACGCAATCAATGCAAAGTCATCGCCAGAAGTACAGGAAGGTGCATGGGAATTTTTAAGGACACTTGCTTCTTATGAGGTACAATACTCTTTGGGAGAATATAATTTTCCGATCAATAACGATGCATTTCATGACAGAGGCAATGAAGAAATGAAAAGAAAGGAAAATAAGGTTGGTTTTCAGGGAGTCGAGGAGATTGACTTAGGAACTTTAACCCAAACTGAATATGATCGATTAACAGCTTTCATTGACAATACAAAAAAAATCAATAATGGCATTGACGATGAGATGTTTACCATCATTGAAGAGGAATTATGGGAAATGTTTGATAACGTAAAAACACCAGAAGAAACAGCAAAAACAATACAAAGCCGCATAAAATTGTTTGTAAGTGAAAAGTATTAAACGTTTTCCTTAACACAGTGTTCATTTTAAAATATAGTTTCTTAATTCAAATTACTCATATGAGTGTCCTTTTACTGCGATTAACTATATCATTTGAAAGGATTGATAATATGAGAAGGAAATCATTTAAGGCTGGAATCATTGCTTGTACTGCATTCGCATTACTTTCGATGAATACTCTTCCAGTATTTGCGAGTTCAAAAAATCTGAAGTGGTATGCACATGATGATCATTTTGATCGTGGTGGTGTCTACGTGGGTGCAAAAGAAGATAGTTCATGTATTTATGTTTGGAACCCGAGCAATGCTCGCGTAAAAGTTTCTGTAAAAGGTTATCATTACGTAAATGGTCTTTATGTTTCGCGTGATGCAGGAACCAAAAATGGAATTAAGTATTATGAAACAACTGGTTTAACAGTTCCCGCAAATAGAGAGTGTCTTATCTACAATTTAATTTATGAAACCAATACTGAGTATGCAGCAATTGTAGTAAGCACCGACTCGAAAGAAGATATTTCTGGTTATTGGAGTCCAGATAGTGTGAAAGAAAGCGGTCATTCTTACACATACATCAACTGATAAAATTCAGTGAAAGAACACTGATTTTGATCAGGTTGTCTTTTGCAGACTATTCTCCTAACCGCCATCCAGTGATGAGAATAGTTTCCGAGGTAGTCTAATAAACAACAAGTGAAGGGATGCTCATATGAATAATTTGATTAAGGAAATAAAAGCTGACGTTAAAAATGTAGTTTTTTACATTGCAATCGAATTAGGTTCTATACTGGCATTGGCGTCGGCATTTATTAATATAAGGTTGTACTATGATAGCGTGCCAGTAAATGAAAATTTGTCTTATAATATGTTAACGCCTATTTTCTCAGCCTATACCTTCTGGATTGGTGGAGGAAAGCAGAACATTTTCTCAACTGTTTTGTTTTGGCTATTTCCTGTGCTAGCCACATTGCCCATTTTAAATCGTTGCAAAAAAAAACTTTGCAAACCAACTGAACAGAATACTAACTCCAGATCGCATTTTATAGATTACTTTGCTTCATTCACTGTAGCAGGAATGGCAGTTTCTATCCCCTTGATGATTAACTTTTTATCTGTTCTGCTATTTGTTCCTGCCCTTAACCCTGACTCTGTTTATGATATTTATTATGGTGTGTTTTCATATCATGCATTCAGTGATTTGTTCTACACATATCCTATCGTATATGAAATTCTATATATTGTTTGTATTTTCATTATCGGAGGTCTGATCGGAGGCATTGCCTATATACTTTTGATGTTATTTCACAATAAAGCATTTGTCGCTTTTATAGCTCCTATTCTAATTGTTTTGATACAATTAGAAAAACTATATGTCGGAATATTGACGACTGATATTTCACTAATAGCATTTATTAATTCCAGTGCTGAGTTGTTCAGCAATATTAAAATTGTGAGTATAGAAACAGTTATTATGCTGCTATTTTCAATTTCTTTTCTTTTTATCAAAAAATATTGTGATAATAGTGTGCAGGAATAAGTGTGAGGGAATATGAAAAAGATAATTTGTTCTATTGTTTTATTGCTTTTTGCAGTTTTATTTGCATTAAGATTCCATTATATTAATTCTAATCAGAGTTATCCAATACACCAGAACTATAAAATGACTGATGACGTTCCACTTGAAAATGACTTTTTTGTCAGTGCTAATGAAAACATGGACGGGTATTCCATTAAGGTTGTTAGTACTGAATTGTTAACATATGATGAGTTTATGGAAAGATATCATGTGGAGGCTGAGAAAGAAGAAGCATTTGAAACAGCAGATCATATTCTTCTTGTAACAGCAGATTTTAGTAATATTTCAAATAATCAAGGCGAAAATGCAGGAATCAACCTTCATCATTACATATTACAAAGCAGATCCTATATAAATTATGTTGATCGTGAAGCTTTTGCTTACGTTAATGATTTTAATGTGTTATCATTTTGTTTAAGAGAAAAATCAGAAAAGCGAATTGTTATTCCATTTAGAATATATAAAGGGCATATTAGTATGGAACGATTCTATAGTGGTCATCCTGAACTTGTTGTTTCATTATATCCATATAAAAAAGGGATAGAGCTATATTGATTCAGCAGAGTTTATAAATGTAAAATCATTGAGAATGCCTTGCGCAGCAGATTTTGCTCTGATATTGTGAAAAGAGGCACTGTTGTAAGCAGCGGTCTGGATGTGGGAAAGAAATTCAAGAATAAGAAACCATAGATAATCTGCCGCAGTCCTGATACTTACAGGGCTGCGGCAGTATTTATTGTAATATGTTTTTTGATAAATCAATCCTATGTAATCCTCAGGGTTTTTGACAGTCCGGAGTCTGAATAAAGAACCGTGTAAATGCCAATAATCACCATAAGAAAATATGGA
>CAZKHW010000033.1:0-17603 GCA_964552525.1 uncultured Ruminococcus sp.
GCGGTGCTGCGCACCGCCGCCGCCCAAGGCTGCCGCCTTTGGAAACCGCTTTTTGGGGAAATTGATTTGCGTATTCCAAAGACGCCAGCCATTGACAGATTTGCGGTTTTAGGATATAATAGTAGCAGGATAGATCAAAAACAGAGGGGAGCTGAGGACATGCTGTATCACGCAAAGGAATTTACCGTTCCGGTCACCGGAGGAACGGTGTCGGTCATCTCGTTTGGAAGGGGCAGCAAACCGCTGGTTATGATCCCAGGACTGCGGCTTTCTGACATCAAAGGCTCTTCCAAGGTCGTGGCTTGGTACTATCGGATCTTTGCAAAGGAATATACCGTGTATCTGTTTGACAGAAAGACACCGGCAGTACAAGGCTGCACGATCCATGACCTTGCCGAGGATGCGGCAGAGGTCATGGATGCGTTGCGCCTGCGCCGTGCTTATGTATTCGGTGCATCCCAGGGGGGAATGGTTGCCCAGGATCTTGCCATCCATCATCCCGAACTGGTTTCCAAGATGGTGCTGGGTGTGACGCTGAGCAGGAGCAATGAAACGGTCAGAACGGTCATAGAGCATTGGATCGCATTGGCGCAGGAGTCCGGGCTGTCTGCGATCGCGGCGGATTATATTTACAAAGGGTATTCAGAAGCCTACATAAAAAGGTACAAGGCGTTTGTCCCTTTAGCGGTAAAAACCCAGAAATTGATGCCGGTGGAACGCTTTTTGATCCTTGCCGGGGCGTGTCTTACCTGCAACACGTATGAGCAGCTCGACAGGATACAATGTCCGGTGCTTGTGCTTGGCGGCGAAAAGGACAAGATCGTTACGGGAGAGGCATCCGTGGAGATCGCCGAAAAGCTGAACTGCGACTATTATCTCTATCCCGAATTGAGCCATGAAGCGTACAACGAAGCCAAGGATTTTAACCAGAGGATCTATGCCTTCTTTGCAAAAGGATAAGCGTATAAAAAAGCCCGAAAGCAATTTTTATGGATTGCTTTCGGGCTGTCTGTTTATCATCTGGGGGCAAGGCGCGTTACGTGCGTTTGATTAAGGCAGCACCTTACAGCGCAAAGCGCACGGGCAGCAGCTCCCCGAGGGTATGCACGCCGTCAGCGAGCACGATCTCAAACGCATCGTCACAAAATTCCGCCATCACCTGACGGCATGCACCGCAGGGCGGTGTGACAGCATCCGGAGCTGTCCCCACCTTTCCGCCGCAGACGGCGATCGCCGTAAACTGCCGCCTGCCGTCCGAGATCGCCTTGCAAAACGCCGTGCGCTCGGCGCAGATCCCCAGGGAATACGAGCCGTTTTCCACATTGCAGCCGGTGTAAATGCTGCCGTCCCGGCACAGGAGTGCTGCTCCCACGGCAAACTGCGAATAGGGGCAGTACGCCTGCTCCCGTGCCTGACGGGCAGCCTGCATCAAGGTTTCGTACATGGTTCTGTCCTCCTATCGAAAAAGAAGGGGAATTGTCGAAATTCCCCTTCTTTTTAGCAATATCAATTACTTCGAGATCAGTGCGAGGGTGTCTCTTGCGATAAGCAGCTCCTCATTGGTCGGTACGACCCATACCTGAACGCGAGAATCAGACTGCGAGATCTTGCAGAGCTTGCCGTGAATGCCTGCATTGGTCACGGTGTCGATCTTGATGCCCAGTACCTCCATATCGGAGCATACCTGCTCGCGGACATCCGGTGCATTTTCGCCGATGCCGCCAGTGAACAGGACAGCATCCAGACCGTTCATGGCTGCTGCATAGCCGCCGATGTACTTCTTGATCTCGTACACCAGCATATCCTTGGCGAGCTGCGCTCTCTTGTCGCCGTGCTCAGCAGCCGCGGAAACATCGCGGTTGTCAGAGCCGACACCGGATACACCGAGGAATCCGGACTTCTTGTTCATGTAGTCGCTCATCTCAGAGGGCGTAAAGCCGTGCTTTTCCATAACAAAGGTGACAGCAGAGGGGTCTACGCTGCCGGTTCTGGTGCCCATCAGCATGCCGTCAAGGGGCGTAAAGCCCATGGTGGTGTCAACGGACTTGCCGCCGTCAATGGCAGTAATGGAAGAACCGTTGCCCAGGTGGCAGGAGACGATCTTGAGATCCTTGACATCCTTGTCCATTGCCTTGGCAAGTGCCTGAGACACGAAACGGTGGGAAGTGCCGTGGAAACCGTACTTGCGGACATGGAGTGTCTCGTAGTCATCGTAGGGCAGACCGAACATGTATGCCTTCTCGGGCATGGTCTGGTGGAATGCGGTATCAAAAACAGCCGCCTGCGGAACATCGGCAGGCATCACGGACTTGCAGGCTCTCAGTGCCAGTGCATGTGCGTGATTGTGGACAGGCGCGAGGTCGCGCAGCTCGTCGATCTTGTCGATGACTTCATCGGTCACGAGGGTGGTTTCGGAGAAGATCTCCGCACCCTGTACGATGCGATGACCAACAGCGGAGATCTCGCTCATGTCCTTGATGACAGCAGCATCACCGGTGGTGAGTACCTCCACGAGCTTCATGAACGCCTCGGTGTGGGTCGGGAATGTGCAGTCCGCATCATAGGCTCTGCCGTCTGCGGTCTTGTGGGAGATATGACCGTCAATCCCGATACGGTCACAGTTGCCCTTGGCAAGGACGCTCTCGTCGTCCATGTTCAGGAGCTGGTACTTGAGGGAGGAGCTGCCTGCATTTACTACTAAAATCAGCATATCGTTAAGTCCTTTCGGTTAAAATTAATTCGGCATCCATGCCGGATCGTTACATATATTATTATAATCACTTTGTCTGTAAATTTCAAGTCTTTTTTCAAAGTTTTTACATTTTTTATAAGTTTGATGCAAACGCCTCCCTCCCCCCTGTCCCCTCTGGAGAGGGACTTTCCGAAAAAAAACGGCGGTGCATTGCACCGCCGTTTTTATCTTACCTAGCAATGCCCACTTGCCGCAGGCAATGGGCATTGCGGACACCAGAACCCGATCTATCGTTATCGCCAACTCGCCAGCGCGGGCTGCCGCGCCGCCGCGCTACCCCAGCTTTTGCTTAATATCATAATAGTCCATCATTCCAATAATCGAGGGATGGTCAGCGTACATCAGCTTGAGATAAGGCTCTGCATCCTCCTTGGAGATCTCCACATTCTCCAGATAGTATCGTGGAAAAACCGTCTCCCCGTCAGTGTTGCCGTTATCCACAACCTCTGCATCCTGCGCGGAAAACTCGACCTCAAACATATAGGAGTATTCCAGTTGATGCGTTTCCTGTGAGATCCACCACACGCTGTAGATCTCGCGCTCCACTGTATCGTTCTGACAAATAATAGTATTCTCTCCCTCGACATACCGGTAGATGCCAAGCGGCACTTCGTTCATCAGTGTATACAGCCTATCGTCTTCAAACACATACAGGCTTATCGTCTTTGTTTGCTCATTCGATACCACAAGTTCCGGTATATTGCCGCTGGTAATGTGCAGCAGATTGTAGGTGTAGCCTTCACCCGTCTCCTTCTTCGGATCTGCCTCCATTTCCTCGTCCCACAGAGTGGTGACCCACTGCTCATACGCCAGTTTCCAGAGGGGTCTGTCATAATCAACGGTACTCTCATTGGATGAGGACGTGGTTTCCATAGTTTCTGTCAATTCTGTGGAAACAATCCTGTCCGCCTGCGTATCGTCAGGATACGCCTCCTCGGATTCCTCCTCCGTTTCGGTCACCTGTGTAAACGCCGCATCGTCCGGCGCAGCAGTCTCACTGGCTGCCAGACGTGCGCTGCCCTCCGTTGCCAGTACAGGAAGATCCTCCGGAGGTATGCGGTATCTGTTCGTCCAGGCAGCCGTTCCCAGAACGACCGCGATACATGCGGCGACTGCTGTGATCCGGGGGATCCACCGCCAGACAGCAGGCTCATCCGGAATGACATTTTCATCGAGCAGGTTCTCATCCACATGACCGATGGCATCAAATAAATCCTCACGTTTCATCCCAGAAACCCCTCCTCAGTTAAGAAATTGACCAGTCTGGCGCGTGTGCGCCGGAGCAGGACGGATGTATGATTGGCACTCAGTCCGAATTCCCGGGCAATATCCTTGACAGACTGTGCGTAGAAATACCGCCGCAGAAACACCTGACGCTCCCGTACAGGCTGACTGCGCAGAAAATCTGACATGGCGCGAAACAGCGCCCGGCGGTCGAAGTCAGCCTCCACGTCCTCAGAGGATGCCACGCATTCCGCCAGCTCGTCGAGGATCGCCTCAAATTCGCCGCCGCCGCGTTTTTGCGTGTGGTCGCGGCGATAGCGGTCAAAGGCAAGGTTTCGGGTGATCTTTGCCAGAAACAGGCGTAAGTGATACGGATGCTGCGGCGGAATCGTCTGCCAGGCGCGGAGCATGGTGTCACTGACGCATTCCTCTGCATCCTCGGGGCTGTGCAGAATGTTGTCCGCAACCGAAAAGCAGTACTTTCCGTAGGCATCCTGTGCAGCCGCGATGGCGGACTGTTCACGGGCAAAAAATAACCCGATGATCTGCTCATCGTCCACGGCGATCCCTCCTTTCAAAAACATAGACGTAAATCTGACGCCGATGTGACAGAAATTTTTGAAATTCCTAAATGATTTGAAACAAGCGCTGCCCCTTGGACAGAAAACGGAGGATGCAGTGCATCCCCCGTTTGTACGTTATCTCATACTTCGTCAAAGCTGCTGATGATCTTCACAACAAACTTCAGAATGTTGAGTGAATCGGTAGAATCGACCTCGCCGCTGAGATCCACATCGGCTGCAAAATTCTGTGCCGCATTGAACTTCGCTGCACCCAGCAGGAACTTGTTGAGCATAATGACATCCAGGATATCGACCTCTCCATCCGCATTGCAGTCACCAGGGATCAGCTCCATGGTATCAATGCTCGGCTGCGGTGTCGGCTCAGGGGTCGGCACAGGAGTTGGTTCAGGAGTTGGTTCAGGAGTCGGCTCAGGAGTTGGTTCAGGAGTTGGTTCAGGAGTCGGCTCGGGAGTTGGTTCAGGAGTCGGCTCGGGAGTTGGCTCAGGTGTCGGTTCGGGAGTTGGCTCAGGTGTCGGTTCGGTGGGATTGGGAGCTTCTACCAGACCGGTCACATACGCCTTGGAAACGACCGGATAGTCGTTGGATGACAGGGTGTGCCAGTCACCTGCCTCGTCAGCGTAACCGCCGTAGTAGATCTGGAACTGGACAGAATCGGTTCTGACACCCTCGGGCAGCTCAAAGAAATTGTAATTGATGACAGTGGTGACCTCATCGCCGTTGATCTCGACCTGGTTGACCTCGGAGTTGCCGTCCTTGTCGATGGACCAGTTCACGTTCAGACCGTTCTGAACCCATGCGCCCTCGCCGCCATTGGCGTTGTTATCCCAGTAGCTGATGCCGCCGGAACCGCTTGCGCTGGTGTACTGGCTGGTCATCTCCAGCTTGAACTTGGTGGAAGTGCCCAGCGAGATCAGGTAAGTGCCAAGCACGGGCTTGCCGGTCTTGTCATTGATGACCTCGGAAACGGTGGCCGGGATCCAGTCAACGACCAAGCTGCCGATATCGCCGCCGCCCAGCTCACTGAACATTGTGCCGATCTCGGGATTGAGCCATGTGCGGTTCTTGCGGTCGAAATACTTCATATCGCCGCTGTTGCCGGAATCCCAGAGGTACGCGGCAAAGCCGTTAGTCGCCTTGGCATAGGATGCAACGGTCTTGGTGTACAGCAGACGGGATGCCTCCTCCTTCTGCTCGTTCTCAACACCGTACTCACCGAAGATGACGCCGATGCCGTTGTCTACGAACTTTGTTTTGAGGTTTGCGAAATTCGCCTTGACTGCATTGATCTCCTCGTCCGTACCCCAGGTAGCGGATGCCTTGTACCACTGGTTCTCCTCCGTGCCGGGGGTGCATACGGTAAAGGTGGTCGGGTCGTAGTGGTGAACGTCAACTGCCAGCATATTGGCAGCATCCTTCGGCATCTGGAAGCCTGCCTCCAGCGTTGCTGCAATGTTGGTGTTCGGACCGGGGATCACGAGCAGACGGTTTGCATTATTGCCGCCGGTGGCACGAACGGCATCGACAAATGCCTGACCCATGGTAAGGCATGTGCCGTTGTCCCACGCGATCTCGTTCCAGCCCTCGAATACGAGGTGCTGACCGTAATCGCTGAAATAATTTGCAATCTGTGTCCACATCTGGGCGAACTGATCCTTAACGGCAGTGCCGGCATTGAGCCAGTTGCCCTCCAGACCGTCGTGATGCATATTGATAATCACGTACATGTTATTACCGTATGCATAGTTCACGACTTCCTTGACACGGGCGAGGTACTCCTCCTTGATCGTGCCGTTCTCGGTCATCTGCATCCAGGTGACAGGGATACGCACGCTGTCAAAGCCGGAGCTGTGGATGGCAGTGAGCATCGCCTCAGTGGTGACAGGGTTGCCCCAGCCGGTCTCGATCTTTTCCACGGTGAGGGGGTTATCCCAGGTGTTTACGCTGTCGAAGGTATTGCCTAAGTTCCAGCCGCTGCCCATCTCGTTGACAAGGTCAATTGCGGTCTTGTCAACCAGGCTGAGCGCGCTGACATTGGAAAGTCCTGCGGTCATGGGCGCGGCTGCCATTGAGAGCGTCATCGCGCTGGCGGTGACAGCAGAGATCAGTTTTTTCATGGTACGCATCGCTGATAAATCTCCTTTAACAGTTTATTAGTACTTTAACTATACCATATTTTTAGGGGATTGTCAATAAGTTTGTGGTGAAAATGCATGCATATTCTACCCAAAAGGGTGCAAATCCAGCTCTTTTGACGAAGAAACGGCGCGGTGACCGCGCTTGCGAGTTATCAGCAAGGACAGTTTCGGATTCTGGTGTCCGCAATGCCCTTTGCCTGACGGCAAGAGGGCAAAGCTGGGCATGAGCTATGGTTACGGTTGGTTTATTGCGCTAAATACTCCTCCAGCGTTCCCGTACCGCCAGAACCGAGGTAAGCGGCGTATTGCAGGATGATGGCAGCATCTCCGGCATCGAGTTCGCCGCTGCCGTCCGCATCGGCGGCTTTCTCCTGGTCGGCGGTCAGACCGCTGTCCTGTCCTGCGCCGATGTTCGCAAGGGCAATGAGGAGATCGGCAGCATCGGATGCGTCAATCGTATCATCACCGTTGATGTTGCCGACTGCAAGCGTGGGAGCTTCGGGAGCATCGCCGAGAGATTCAAAGGTATAGCCGTACTTCTCGGCATAAGCCTGCGCGGTGGAGTTGGCGTAGCCGTGGATCGTACCGGTGAAAATGGCATTGTAATCCTCATCCCTTCCATTGTTGATGGTGAAAGAATCATCATAAATTTCGCAATCAGGGTTCAGGAAGGTGATGTTGATCAGATTTTCGCATTCGCTGAATGCATAGCTCCCCACGTACGTCACACTGTCCGGGACGGTGATATCGGTCAGGTTTTGGCAGCGGGTGAATGCATTGTTCCCTATGTACGTCACACTGTCCGGTATGGTGATGTCGGTCAGGCTGGTGTAGTAAAATGCCGCGTCCCCGATGCTCGTCACGCTGTCCGGGATGGTGATATCGGTCAAGCTAGTGCAGTCCATGAATGCACCGTACTCGATGTTCATCATGCTGTCCGGGATGGTAATATCGGTCAGGCTGGTGCAGGATTCAAACGCCCATTTTCCGATGCTCGTCACGCCGTCCGGGATGGTAACGGAAGTCAGGCTGTCGCACCAGGAGAATGCTCCGTCCCCGATGCTTGTCACACCGTCAGGAATGGTGATGTCACCAGAGCATGTCTCTCCATCAATCAGAATGCTATTGACAATCACAAACGGATTTTCCTCTCGTTTTGCATCAAGCCACGGCGTTACAGAAAATGCACTGACCCCTATATACGTCACACTGTCCGGGATGGTGATGTCAGTCAGGTTTTCGCACCACGAGAATGCACTTTTCCCGATGCTCGTCACACCATTCGGGATGGTGATTTCGGTCAGGCTGGTGCAGCTATCAAATGCACTTTCCCCGATGTTCGTCACACTATCCGGGATGGTGATGGCGGTCAGGCTGGTGCAGTGCATGAATGCACCGTACTCAATGCTCGTCACACTGTCCGGGATGATGACAGAGGTCAGGTTTACGCAGCCGTCGAATGCAATGATCCCGATGCTTGTTACACTGTCCGGGATGGTGATAGCGGTCAAGCTACAGGATTGAAATGCCCCGTCCCCGATGTTCGTCACGCTGTCTGGAATGGTGACATCTTCGGAGCATGCTCTTCCATCAATCAAAATACCATTGACAACAACTAAGGGATCTTCTTCTTGTTTTGCAGTCAGCCATGGCGTTTCATTAAATGCATAGCATCCTATATACGTCACACTGTCCGGAATGGTAATAGAGGTCAGGCTGGAGCAGTTGGAGAATGCAAAACCCCCGATGCTTGTTACACTGTCTGGGATGGTGATTTCGGTCAGGTTTTCGCAGTTGCTGAATGCCTCGCTCCTGATGCTCGTCACACCGTCCTCAATCATGACAGAGCTTATCTCTAATACATTGGCGCCCCAAGGAGCTGATTCCCAATTATAATCCTCCATCTCCCCTGTTCCCGAAATGGTCAGCGTTCCGGTGCTTTCGTCAAACGCCCATGTCACATTCTCACCGCATGTGCCGGAGGTGGGCGCAGTTTCCTCTGCGGCGGCGGTCAGCATCTGCACAGTCCCTGCTGCCGGGGTGCAGAGCATGGTCAGGGCAAGCAGTCCGGCGGTCAGTGGTTTCAATTTCATAAAATTACCTCCAGCAATGATATTAATAATATAAGTATATCATACATCTTATCAATTTGCAAGTGTTTCCGCAAAAAAGTCCGCCCCACGAAACCCGTGGGGCGGATGCACCGCGCCGTCATTTATCCTTTTTCATCCTTTGCAGGAATTCGGAGAATTTCTCACCGCTTGACTGCATGAACTGCTCCAGCCGTTTGGTCTCCGAGGGCGTTTTGTCCTGTACAGCGTCCTCGGTCGGCTCGGGAGGAAGGTCAAACATGTCGCCAAGCGACTTGGCGCGCAGCCGCTGGTCGCACGTCTCGCTGACGATCTCATAAATAAACGAAACGATCGGAGGGCCAAGCACAAAGCCCGGTACGCCCAGAATCGCGCTGCCTAAAAGACACGCGCTGATCGACCAGAACGGCCGCAGCCCGATCGAGCCGCCCACAATGTGCGGATCAAGGAAATTGGAGTCGAACTGCTGCAAAATCACCACCATGACCAGATACGGGATCGTCATGGACGGATTCTCAAACAGCACCAGCACCGCGGTGATAAAGCCGCCCACGATCGGTCCGAAGAACGGCACAACATTCGTGATGCCGACAATGACCGCCAGCAGCACCGGATAGGGATAGTTGAACCACGGCAGGAGATTGGCAAAGCTGAGCATGACAAAGTGGATCATGCCGATAATCATCGAATCCACGATCTTGCCGCGGATGGCGGTGCTGAGCTTGGCATTGGCGCGGTTGAACATCACCCGGACATTGGTCGCACGCTGCTTGGGCAGGAGCGTATAGGTGAGCTTTTTGATCTGGTTCTGGAGCTTTTCGCGGTCAATGGTGATATACAGCGACAGGATCAGACCGATCACCAGATTGTAGATGACATTGAACACGCCCTTGACACCCGTATAAAAGTACTCCATGAGCGTGGTCGCCTGCTTGGAAAAATCGCTGAGCAGCCAATCCTCGACCGATTGCAGCGCGCCGAGGATCGCCGAATTGGCATACGCGCCCAGCGTCGTCTCGTTGTCGAAGAATGTCTTGTTTTGCAGATTTTCCGAAAGATTCTCCACCTGTGACGGCAATGCCTTGACGATGCCGGCAATGCTGTTGTAGATCTCCGGAATGATGAGCAGCAAAATCAGCGCAATGAACGCGATCGCCGTCAGCACGGTCAGAATCGCCGACCCTGCCCGGATGCGCCGGGCGGTCTTGGGTGTGGATTCCTTGCCCTTGGAGGTTTTGTAACGCTGGACAAGCTCGGTGAGATTGCGCTCGTAGAAGCTCGCGATGGGCGCGAGCAGATACGCAAAGACCAGTCCCCAGATCACGGGGCTGATGCCCTTGAGAATTGCCGCGATATATGCCGAGATCGCCCCCAGATACTGGATCAGATAGTAGAACACGACCGCCGCGGCAATGGTCAGGAACGTCCAGAGGGATTTCTGGGCGCGTTCCTGCCATGTTTCGCCCTTGGCGGTTTTTAAAAATTCAGATTCCTGCACGGTTCGCTCCTTTCACTGCCTGCCGGGAAACGCTTTCCCCGGCAGGCAAATGTCATCACTTTTTGGCGGCAGCTTTGGCAGCCTTTTGATACTGCTGCTCCTGGGCATTGACCGCACCCTTTCCCGTGACGGGGATGCAGTGTACAAACGTACCGTCCGGCTGTCCGATACGCGCCTTCACATTGTCCGACAGGCAAAGCTGTACCAGACTGACTGCCTGCTCGCGGAGCTTTTTGTCAAGCAGCGGTGCAGCGACCTCCACGCGGTGCATGGTGTTGCGCGTCATGAAATCCGCCGAGCTGATGTAGACCCTCCGGCGATCCTTCGTGCCGGCAATGTAGATGCGGCTGTGCTCGAGATAACGTCCCACGATGGACACGATGCGGATGTTCTCCGTGTAGCCGGGCACACCGGGTTTGAGACAGCAGATGCCGCGCACGCAAAGCTCGATCTTCACGCCTGCCTGCGATGCCTCGCAGAGCTTATCCATCAGTCCCTTGTCGGAGATGGAGTTGATCTTTGCGGCAAAGTACGCCTCCTCGCCGTTTTGTGCATGCTGAATTTCCTCCTCCAGCATCCGCAGGATGCGGCTGCGCAGACACAGCGGTGCAACCAGGAGCTGTTCGGAATGCTCCACCAGACTGTCGGTGGAGAGCGCATCAAAGACGTGGCGTGCATCTTCGGCGATCCGGGGATCTGCCGTCATCAGGCTCAGATCCGTGTAGATGCGCGAGGTCTTTTCGTTGTAGTTGCCCGTACCGATCTGCACGAAATTTTCGACGCCGTTGTCGGTGCAGCGCGAGATCAGCAGCAGCTTGGAATGCACCTTCATATTGTGAGGACCGTAGATGACCGTACAGCCGGCATCCAGCAGACGTTTTGCCCAGCCGATGTTGTTCTCCTCGTCAAAGCGTGCGCGAAGCTCCACCAGTACCAGCACATCCTTGCCGTTTTCGGCAGCCTGACAGAGTGCGTCAATGACACGGCTGTTGGATGCCACGCGGTACAGTGTGATCTTGATGGAGGCAACATCCGGGTCGATGGCAGCCTCGTCGAGCAGGCGCAGGAACGGCAGCATGCTCTCGTAGGGGTAGGAAAGCAGCAGATCGTGGGCACGGATCTGCTCCATCATGCCGATTTTGGGAGAGATATCCGGGCGGATCTGGGGCTTTTGCACCGGAAAGCGCAGCTCGGCGGAATCGCTGAAATCCGCGAGCTTATAGACAAAGGAGAGGTCGAGGGGCGTTTCCTCAAAGAACAGCTGCTTTTTCTTTAATCCCAGCTTTCCGAGCAGGTAGGACATGACCTCGGGGGAAAGGGAGCTGTTCATCTGGAGGCGCACTGCCTCGCGTTTGCTGCGCTTGTGGATCAGTTCCTCCATTACGCTGCAAAAATCAGTTTCCTCATCGGGTGCGGATTCATTGTAGGTGATGACGCCGCTGCGCGTGACGCGCATGATGGCAGCATCCAGCACCTTGTGTCCCTTGAATGCCTGCGGTGCAAAGTGCAGGATCAGATCCTCGCGCAGGATAAAGCGTCCGGTGCGTCCCAGACGGATAACTCTGCCGGCAGCGCCCAGTGCCGGGATGACACCCAGCTTGACGCCGTTCTTGGATGCAAGATGCACGGCGATATAGAGCTGCTTGTTGCGCAGGAACGGGAACGGCTGCGCCTTGTCAATGACGATGGGAGAGAGCAGGGGCTTGACCTCGCGCTTGAAGTACTGTTCGAGGTAGGCGCGTTCCTCCGCGCTGGCATCGGCAAAGCGGATATGCTCGATGCCGTAGTCCCGAAGCTGTTCCATCGTTTGCAGGTAGGCTCTGTCCTTGCGCGGGATCAGTCCGGAAATGCGTGCAAGCATCTCGCGGAGCTGCTCCTTGGGCTTCATACCGCTGCGGCCGTCTTTTTTCTTGGGGGCGGTGCGCTTGCGGTCGAGCATCGCGCCGACGCGCACCTGGACAAATTCGTCCAGATTGCTCTGATAGATCGCCGAAAAGCTGAGCTGCTCAAGCAGCGGAACATTCGGATCTTCCGCCTCCTCCAGGACGCGTTCGTTGAATGCGATCCACGACAATTCGCGGTTCATGTAGTAGGGCTTGACCATATTTACAAAACCTCCGTTTCGTATGACACAAGTGTAATACTTATATTATAGCACAAACGGCTGCAAAATGGAATAGATTTTTTGAAATTTCTCACAAAAAAAGACTGGCTGGCAGAAAGCAGCCCCTTCGGGAGCTTTTTTCATGATTTCTTGCGATTACCTCTTGCATTTTCCGGCGAGTTATGCTATACTGTTACTATCAGAGCATCCGCATACCCGGATCACGAATCAGGAGGTAACTATTATGGCTATGGAATTTTTTGATAAGCTCAGTGCTAATCTGGCAAATGCAGGCAGAACCGTTTCGCAGAGTGCCAAGAACTTCAGCGACACCAATTCCCTCAAACGTGAGATCAGCACCGAAAAGCGCAATATTCAGCAGAAATATGCGGAGATCGGACAGCTCTACTATGAGAAGTACAACAACGATCCCGGCTGCGAATTTTTCGCAGAGGTCGATGCCATCCTCACCTCTATGCGGCATATCGAGTCGCTGGAGTCCGAGATCCAGGAGGTGCAGGCGCGCCGTCCGGAGCTGGTTCCCGTTCCTGACACCAAGTCCGCTGAACCGCGTGTCCGTCCCTCTGCGATGGTCTGCATGCAGTGCGGTCAGACCTACGACACCACCCAGATCTTCTGCGCCAACTGCGGTCAGAAGCTGACACCGCAGTATCCTACCGCAGCAGCCGCTGCTGCCGCACCGGATCAGACCGCCGAGGATGTGACTGCCGCTGCGCCTGCTGCACCGGAGACACCCGATGCACCGGCAGCTCCCGAAACACCGGCAGCCCCCGAGACAGAACAGCCTGCCAAGGAGATGCCGGCAGATGCCAATGCACCGCACTTCTGCCCGAACTGCGGCGCCCAGGCACAGTCGGATTCCGTGTTCTGTGCGCAGTGCGGCACAAGACTTGCGTGAGACTGTAACGATCGCTGCTTTCAGATCGCCCCGGCAATTTCCGGGGCGGTCTATTCATGAATACTTCATAAAATAGTATTGCAAAGTTTACGGTTTTATGGTATAATTAAACGTACTGGCAATTTGACTTGATGGATTGACAGAAGATCGGTATCGGGGAGGTGAGTGCAGATGCGTGAGAAACCAGTTCATATTGCGGTCATTGTATCGACGGTTGACGAGGAATACCAAAGCGGCATCCTCAGCGGAATCCGTGCATATGCATTCGCCAATGCGGTGACGCTGCATCATTTTGTGGCATTTGGCAACATCGGCAGCGGCATCAGACATGACACCGGCGAGTACAACATCTTCTCGCTGGCGAATCTCCGGCGCTTTGACGGCGTGGTGCTGGTCATCAATACCATTCAGGACGCTGCCTGTCTGGAGCGTGTGCTGGGCGCAGTGCGTGAATCCGGTATTCCGGCGGTGTGCATCGACAAGGAAGTCGAGGGGCTGTACAGCATCGGCATCGACAACGAGGCTGCCATGCATGCGATGGTCGAGCACTTCATCGTGCATCATGGATTTACCCGGATCAACTATATTTCCGGACCGGAGAACAATGTGGACAGCGTGCAGCGTCTGCGCGCATACAACGCCGCTTTGCAGGAAAACGGCATCAAGCCGGAGCCGGAGCGCATTTACCGCGGTCATTTTATGGCAAAGGACGGCGCGCTGGCGGTGCAGCAGTTCTGCGCGTCATCTCTGGAATTTCCCCAAGCCATCGTCTGTGCCAACGACAATATGGCAGTTGCTGCCGTCAATTCGCTGATTACGCGCGGCATCCGCGTCCCGGAGGATGTGGCGGTCTCCGGCTTTGACCACACGCAGAATGCACGCAATTACGCGCCTTCGCTGACCTCGGTGGAGCGTCCTCTCCGGCATGTGGGCATGCTCGCCTGCCAGAAGATCATGGATCACCTGGAGGGCAGACTGCCCGAGCGCAAAACGATTCTGGAGACACGCTGCTGCTTTTCCAAGAGCTGCGGATGCGATCAGGTGCCGGTCATGGATGCGGATGAATTCAGGCGGCGCAACTATTCCGTCCTCGAATCGTTCACAACGGATGTATCCTTTACCAGCCGCCTGTCCTCGGCACTTGCCGCATGCGACAGCATGGAGGCTTATACGGCGAAGCTGCGCGATTTTATTCCGGAATTCCAGTGCAAGGAGTTCTACCTGTGCCTGTGCGACAGCTGGAAGCAGGGCATTATGGCGGACGAGACGGAGGAGAATTACCTCATGCACATCCTATCGCCCGACCACTTCATCACCGAGGGCTACGGCACGAGCATCATGGTGCCGCTGGCATACCGGGACGGCACATTCCCGATCCTGGAGGAATTTCCGGCAGAGGAGATGCTCCCGGGACTGTTCGATGCGGATAATCCGCCGGGCAATTACTACTATGTGCCGCTGCATTTCCGGGAACGCACGATGGGCTATGTGGTCATCAAGGACAGCGAGTTCCCCGTGACGAGCAAGCTGTTCCACAACTGTGTGATGGACATTGCCAATTCGCTGGAGAGCGTGCGTAAGATCATCTGTCTTGACCGGGTGACGCAGAAGCTCAACAATCTCTACACCGTGGACAGTCTCGCCAATATCAACAACCGCAACGGATTCCGGATCAACACCCAGCATCCGTACCAGATGTGCATCGAGCAGCAGAAGCCTGTGATGCTGATGTTTCTGGATATGGACGGTCTCAAAGTCATCAACGACACCTACGGTCACAAGGCAGGCGACATCGCCATTTCGGCGATGGCGGAGGTGCTGCGGAAGGTGTGTGGGGAGGAGACCTGCTGCCGGTTCGGCGGAGATGAGTTCATTGTCTTTGGGGCGGATTATACCGAGGAACGTGCTAAGGCACTGGAACAGAGCATCTATCAGGCACTCGATGCCATCAACGCAGAGCGCGGATTCCCTTACCGTCTGGCAACGTCGATCGGATATCATATCACCGTGCCGCAGCCGGATATGAATCTGTTCCAGCTTGTGACGATTGCTGATAATGTGATGTATCAGCAGAAGAAAAAGAAAAAGACCTCGCGGTATCTCAAACGCACATAAAAGCCTCTTATCCGATGGGATAAGAGGCTTTTTGCCCGCATACAAACATGTCCCCCTGTCCCGGACAGGGGGATATGCAGAAAGGAAAATGAACAAACAGTTCGGAATCAGCGTTTTCGCGATGCCGGGAATCTGCATCGCCTGTGCGATGCACTTCCCTTTGCATCTTCAGCAGCAAGGTCTGGAACAATTTTCCAGCATCTCTGCCGTTAGAAATGTGCAGCTCCCGGCAGTGCAGAACAAGGAGCTGCATTGGCATTTCAACCCTTTCATAGGTTGTTGATCGACCCTCTCAACGATCTCTCACTCTCTATAACAACGCAGCCGTCAAAATATTGGCGGAGGTTTTCCATTTTGTGGAGATACACAAAAACCATGTCCGGAATTTGTGAAGTATTCCCGAAATTCTGCCCCTCTCCCCGGTGCTGTCAGATTCTGCTGAAAAAATATCCGAAAAAGGGGGTGACAAACCCCGGGTTTTATGGTATAATAGATATATATGCTCCAGGAAAGGACAAGCCGGATCTGCCGGCTGCAATAGAAAAGAGGAATTCTATGACATCCTATGAGATACGCAGGCGTGCGGCACGCCGCAGACGATACCTCGTTCTGATCGTCCTGCTGCTGATCGTGCTGATCTTTGCTGTCACCAAGATCATTTCCCGTGCCAAAGATCCGGATGCGATCCAGACCTCGCAAAACTCTCTCCCCGATGATCCGCACGCAGATATCATCGAGCCGTCCGCATCGACAGCTGCCCCCGATACGTCCGCGGAGGAGACCTATGTGGTCGTCACCGAAGCACCTGTTCCCGAGGAGACCGGACCGCGTTCTTCGGCGAACGGCACACTGTACACCGTCAGATCCCATGTCTACGTGCGCGTCAACCACAGCCAGACGATCCCACTTTCGCTGGCAGGAGGGGTCAGTTCCGATGAGGTCACGTGGACTGTCAGTGATCCGGATGTGGCGGATATCACGCCTGACGGCATGGTGACCGGTCTTGAACGCGGAAACTGCACCGTTACAGCAAGCTATCAGGACGAATCCATCACCATTCCGGTGACTGTCCGTGAGTTGAGTGTCATCAACGGCTGTACCTACGTGGACAATATCCTCGTGGTGAACAAGACCTACAGCTTGCCGTCGGATTACGACCCCGGCATCCTGCCCGTGACGCAGGCGGCGTTTGACGAGCTGTGTGCCGCCGCCGCCGAGCAGGGACTGAACATTTACCAAGGCTCGGGCTACCGCGACTACGACTTCCAGCGCAAGGTCTACAACAGCATGGTCAACGGCTACAGCAAGGAGTATGCCGATACCTGGTCGGCACGTCCGGGGCATTCCGAGCATCAGACCGGCTACACCATCGACTGCAACACCATCGACAACGAGGGCTTTGCCAACACCGCCGAGGGCAGATGGCTTGCCGAGCATTGCCATGAATACGGCTTTATCGTCCGTTTCCCCAAGGGCAAGGAGGAGATCACCGGCTACAGCTACGAGTCGTGGCACATCCGCTATGTCGGCAAGGAGCATGCCGCTGCCATCTACCAGCAGGGGCTGACGCTGGAGGAATATCTGGATGTGGATTCCCGGTATGCTGATGAGGAGACGGAGTAATATATCAAATCCGGCAGTGCCGGATATCAGTAAGGAGGACAATTCTATGAAAGACGTTCTGAAAGCCATTATCGTTGTGACGGCAGTCATCGGTATCTGCGCGGCAGCACTCACCGTCCTGAACAAGGCAGGGATGCTCAGACGGCGCTATCTTACGGTTGAGGAGAACTAGCGCGGAGTCCGCGCTGACGAGTTGGTGCTGACGATAAATCGGATTCTGGTGTCCGCAATGCCCTTTGCCTGTCGGCAAGAGGGCAAAGCTGGCGCAGTACGGCATCCGCGCTGGCGCAAAGCGCACAGCCAGCGGTTTCCAAAGGCGGCAGCCTTGGGCGGCGGCGGTGCGCAGCACCGCCATTCTCACCCCCTCCCCTCTGGGGAGGGGGCAGGGGGTGGGGCAGCGTTTGCATGGAACTCACAATTCAAGTTCTTAAAATTAGACCTCCTCGGGAACTGGAGAAGTGCCAGATTCCGCAGGATCTTTCGCATATGGCAAAGTGACTCGACCGCAGGAATACTTGATGTATTGCAAGGGCGAGGCACAAAGCCAGATGCGAAAGAG
>CAZKHW010000034.1:0-17517 GCA_964552525.1 uncultured Ruminococcus sp.
ACAATGCCGACTCGAACCACCATCCGTCCAGACCGTACTTCTGGTTGGGAACATCCACGAATGCTTCAAGCATATCCTCGAACACATCCCATGTCCACTCGCCTTTCTCGAACATCTCGGCAGGGTCATCAAATCCCAGTTCCTGCACGGTATCACGGTTGTAAACAACGGCACAGTTATCACCGGTCAGCTGTACCACTGCCATATAGTGACCGTCCTTCCAGACAATGGAATCGTTGATGTCCTTGACATCCTTCCAGAGATCGCCGTCCAGATCAATATAGTCATCAAACGGCACGAACATGCCGCGGATCGCGCCCTTGGGGAATGCATCGAAATTGCCGGCATAGAAGAAATCAATGCCCTCGTCAGAGTTGATATAGTTGGCAAGCTGATCGTAGCGTTCGGCATACAGACACTGATACCACTGTACCTCGCCGCCGTAACGTTCCTGGAATACCGCCAGATCCGTCGGCGTTGTCTTGCCTGTTGTGCCGTCCGGGTTGATATCCCAGTCGGACAGCCACTTGATGGTTTTGTTCTCCAGCTCACCGGTCAGCCGTTCGTCTGCCGCTGCCAGACTTGCAACCTCCTCACGGGTCTTGGAGTCCATCTCCTGGATCGAAAAATCCGCCTGAGACAGTTCTCCCTCTTTCGTAGTTGCGCAGCCAACAGCACCCATGCACATCGAAGCTGCCAGCACTGCTGCCAGTACGATCTTCATCTTTCTCATACATTTCTCCATTCTCCCCAGGGCGTGGGGGCTTTCTATTTTTTACATTCCAGGCTGGAATGCCGATTACTCTGTCACATGCTCCAGCGCATGATAAAATATGGTTCTAACATGGGAATCCGCGAGGGAGTAGTAAATCGTTTTCCCGTCCCTGCGCGCTTTGACGAGTCTCCCCTGCTTTAAAATACGAAGCTGGTGCGAGATCGCCGAGGCAGTCATCCCCAGCGTCTGTGCGATCTCGCTGACGCAAAGCTCACGGCTGAGCAGCTCGAACAGGATGCGCACACGCGTGGGATCACCGAACAGTCCCAAAAGCTCTGCCACGCTCTGGAGAATCTCCGTGTCGGGCATTTTTCCCATAAGCTTGTCGATGCGCTCCTGATGCGACTCACATTCGCCGCAGATATGCTCATGAACTGCCATGTACTACCTCCTGGTGGATCTCAAATTGCAGGCATGACCCGAAAGGGACTTTTATCCAATTTTCATTATAGCATAGAGTTTGTCAGATGTCAATACAAATTCAACAGCAGGACAGTGAAATCCTTTCGGAGGAAGCTGCGTTCTGCCCCCCTCCTCTACTGCCTCGTCATCTGGGATCGCCAATGCGGTCTATCACCCAACGCCAGGGGCGGTTTTTCCAGTACTCTCCGGCATAGTCGATGCCCACGCGCACATCGGTATGCCACGTGCAGGACATTCCGTCATCCTCAAACCAAAGCTCACCGCCGTCTGTAAAGCTCCCGGCGTTGAGGGATCTGTCAATTTGCAGGAATTTCGTCAGCTTACCCGGTCCGTTATGCTCCACTCCGGCACGGAGCAACACCCCCTGCGGCTGTCCCTCCTCGCCTGTGATGACATTCAAAAGCTCGTGGATGCCATAGCACAGATACACATAGATCGTTCCGCTTGTCCGCCAAAGCAGTTCATTCCGGGGCGTTTTACCCCTGGATGCGTGACACGCCAGATCCTCCTCACCACGGTACGCCTCCGTCTCGGCGATGCGCTCACGCAGCTCCGTTCCGTCCGGCAGCCGATGCACCAGAATCTTGCCAACCAGCTCCGGCGCGACCTCCAGACAGTCGCGGCGGAAAAAATTCTCCCCCAGCCGCATCAGTCCCTCACCTCCAGTGCCTCACATGCTGCCGCATCGGGCTTGACGTACAGCGTCTGCTGGTTCGTGAAGATCACCATGCCCGGCTTGGCACCGTTCGGCTTTTTAACAAAGCGCACCTTGGTAAAATCGACCGGAACCTGTGCGGATTCCCGTGCCTTGGAATGAAAGGCGGCAAGCATCGCTGCCTCGCGGACAGCCGTTTCGCTGGGCTCTGCGCCGTCCGTCACGAGAATGACATGCGAGCCGGGGATATTCTGCGTATGAAGCCAGAGGTCGTTCTTCGATGCCGTTTTCAGCGTGAGCTGGTCGTTCTGGCGATTGTTGCGCCCGACCAGGATCGGGAAACCGTCCGAGGACTCGTACAGCATCGGCGGCTGCTGTTTGGCAGGCTTTTGCTTTGTCCGGCTGCGGACATAGCCTTGCTGCTGCAATTCCTCACGCAAAAGCAGAAGATCCGCTTCACTCTCGGCGCGGCTGAGTACATCAAATACGCTCTCCAGATAGGAAAGCTCCGCCTCGCCCTGTGCGATCTGCTCCGCGAGTTTCTCCTTTGCCGTTGCAGCCTTGCGGTAAAGCGTGTAATACCGCTGGGCATTCTGCGCAGGTGTCAGGTTCGTTTGTAAGGGAATGGAGATCTCCGGACATGCCGCATCGTAGAAATTCTCCAGAACTGCCGCGGTATCGCCCTTATTCAGGCGGTAGAGATTGGCTGACAGCAGATCGCCGAAGAGCTTGCTGCGCTCCATCTGGTCGGTACGGGCAAGCTCCTCGCGCTGGTTTGCAAGCTTGCGCGT
This sequence comes from uncultured Ruminococcus sp., assembly GCA_964552525.1. GTDB lineage: Bacteria > Bacillota > Clostridia > Oscillospirales > Ruminococcaceae > UBA3855. The sequence goes on from CAZKHW010000034.1 coordinate 2,645, forward strand.
CACGCGCTCCATACGCGTCATGATGAGCTTGAACAGATCGTTGGCACGCTGCTTCATCCGTGCGCGAAGATCCCGCTTGGCATAAAACTCATCGAGTGCCGCGCTTGCCGATGCGCATTCGCGCACTACCATCAGTGCCCCGTACTGCTGGGGACGCAGGAAGATGAAATCCTTCAGCACACCCTCCGGAGTGAGGAGAATGTGGAACTGGCAATCACGCTCGCGCAGCCTGCGCGCCGTCTCATGAATCGTGAACAGCAGCCGCGCCTTCTGCGGCTCGGTCAACTCGCGGCTGCGAACCGCGTCACGGCTGACGTAGAACGCCCACTCCCGGGCAAGCAGCGGCGACACGCCCTCGAACAGGCTCACGAGCGCCTTGTCAAGATTGGCATCGGGCGCGAGGAGCAGCGCACTGAGAATGGTGTCATCCTCCGCTGTCAGGAAATTCAATCTGCGTGCGCGGTGCGGCATCTCATAGGCAAATCCCGGCAGCAGGACGCGCTCACGCGTGACATCAGCATTGCGCTTGAGACTGTCGATGACCTTGCCGTCCTGTCCGATCAGGATGAGATTGGAATAGCGTCCCATGACCTCGCAGGCGAGGGTGAGCTGCACCCGGTCTCCCAGCTCATTGGTACACTCGAAATCAAGGAACAAAATGCGCTCAAGTCCGTCCTGCCGCACGGCCGTGAGCTTGCCGCCGCCCAGGTGCTTGCGCAGGAGCATGCAGAACATCGGCGGTACTGCCGGATTCTCGACCGGGATCTGCGTCAGGTGGATGCGTGCGCTGTCCCCGGCTGTGCTGATGAGGATGCGCAATGCGCCCTCCCGTCCGCGCATGCACAGGATGATCTCCTCCTTTGAGGGCTGGTGGATCTTGTCCACACGCGCGGTAATGAGCGGCTCCAGCTCCTGCTGTATCGTATAAAGGTATGCACCGTCAAATGCCATGTTCTGCCTCCTTTTCTCCTTAGAGCCTGTTTAAAATCTTCCAATCATCGTCTTTTTGGCATATTTTCCCCGTGGCTTTGCCCGAAATCCGTGCTATATCTTGCAGATATAGCACACCATATCGTCAAAATCTCCCATCTCGCTGATTTCTCCATCCTGCCATTTATAGAACTGACCGTCGTTTTCGCAAAAGAGGATGCCTGTGCCGTCACCGATGAACGAACCGATCTGGTGATACGCACCGTACCCCTCGTTCGCAAGAGCGTCATGATGCAGATCAAGCTGATCCAAGCCGAACAGCTCGATCGCAAACGGCAGTGAAACGCCATTTGCAAACTCCAGAAGCTGCTTGTACGCCTGCGGCAGACAAACGCCGTGCGTCTGTTCCCACTGTGCGATCTCAGCAGCCGATGCAGGCTCTGCAAACTGGATCGAGTTTGTGCCATACTCGCCGATGGATTCCTCGGCATAGTCCACCATCAACGTCAGCGTATCCGCAATGGCGCAATCGGGGATCCGCGCATACACATCACGCATGACTTTCGGGAACTGCGCCAAATACGCCTCCTGACACGCCTCCGCCGCATCTGCCCAGCCATCCCATGCATCAAGAAATGCACGTTTTGCCTTGATATTTCTGTAAGCACGCACTGACTGCGTCAATGCTGTCTGATGCTTTGCGGTAAGCGGCTGTTTTTTCAGATATTGGGACTCGATCGCAAGGCTGCCGTCATCCGTCCGCCTGCACCGGAACTGCACTGCCTTGCGCTCGTCTATCAGGACTGCCGCAAATTCCAGAATATCCCATTTTTCCAGAGAGGGGTAATCCGCGGCGTTGCTCGAGCCTGTCAGAAACAGCCGATCTCCTGCCGCGTCCCCCTGTACACCGTAGACGCAGTTGAGACAGGCGGTCAGCTCCTTCACGGTGTCCATATTCTGCCATTCCTCCATGAGGGAATCGCGGATGATGTCCAACACACCGGGCGGCGTTTTCACAAAGGAGAACGCGCTCTCCTCCGGTGTGGATTCCCTCACAATGCGCCTGATCTCGCCGCAGATCTCCCGGAAATGTCCCTCATGGCTCGTGTAGCGACTCTGCGCCAGTGCCTCAGGGGCATGCTGTTTCAGATACGCCTCCGTCCGGTCAAGCAGGGGTAGGATCTGCGCCGCCTGTTCAGGCGAGAACCGCTTGAGAAACAGCTCGAGATACACCAGAATGCACCCCACACGCAGCGATGCAGGCTCTGCATCCAGCACGGCAAACCATGCCTTCGTGTACAGCTCTGTCATCGGATCACGCAGATAGTAGTCCATCAGCCTGTTGACTTCTACAAGCATATTATCATACGGTGCAGTGCCTGCCGCAGCCGCCTCCAGTTTCTCGCGGCACAGCTCTGCTGCCCACAGCTTTTCTGTCTTGGCATCCGAAAACTGTCGGAAATCCTGGAGTGTTTGCGCATCACACGCCTTTTCCAGCGCATAGCTGTCGCCGTCATACTGCCGGAACAATCGCCGCGCCGCGGCAGCATCCGTCACATGGATCACCGGCGGTTCTGCCGGAATGCGCTGTGACTGCACCGGTTTTGGCGGCTGCTCTGCCGGGATGTACCGTAACTGCATTGGTATTGGGGACTGCTCCGGCTCGCGGTCTGCATGACCCCGGATCTTGTTCCATAACCAATTTAACATGAAATGTCCCTCCTTTGCTATTTTGAGGATCAGTCCTTGCGGTATACAAGCACCTCAAATGCAGCCGCCGTTGTCAGTGTCTGCAATGCGCTGAGCCGTTCGCGCTCTGCGGCACCCGTCCGATAGGCATAGGGGGTCATCATGAACAGATCGGCAATGTCCTTCGGGTCATCGAGTTCGATCTCACGCGCTGCCGTGATTTTTTCCACAAAGGTAAATCCCTCCAGCCCATAGTCCCTGACCTCGTTCTCATACGGTGTGGCATAGACCGCAGCTTTCAGCTCCCACAGGTGCTTTGCCGCCGGGATCGCCATGACGAACATGCCGCCGCGCTTTAACACGCGCCGAAACTCCTCGCCGCAATATGGAGCAAAAATGCTTACCAACGCGTCACAGCTCCCCTCCAGCACTGGCAGATGAAACACGCTCGCCACCGCATAATGCCCGGCAGGATCTGCCTTGGCTGCCAGATTGGCGGCGGTTTTGGAGATATCCACGCCATAGACCGCACTTTCTGCCGCCATTGCGTGGATGGCAGCAGTATAGTACCCCTCACCGCATCCGGCATCCAGGGCAGTCGTTCCCGGCACGAGATGCGCACGCAGCGCATCGCAGATGGCATCGCGCAGATGCGCATAATAGCCCTTGCTGAGAAAATCGCGTCTGGCGCGAACCATCTCCGGATTATCCCCGGGGATCTCGGCATGTTTCCGGTTCGAGGGCAGCAGATAGACTGCCCCTCGCTTGGCACGGTCGAAATTGTGGCGATTTCCGCATCGGAGCGAAAGTCCCTCCTCGCATAGCCTGCCGCCACAGAACGGACACATCCATACTGTATCAGACATAATCAACCGGATCTCCCTCCGCAAACGCAACGATCTGTGCATCCGGCAGCGCCGCACGGAGCTTGTCGGCAACGGCATCCACCATGATGACCTCGGTGTGGTAATGACCGCAGTCGATCAACCCCAGCCCAAGCTCCTCCGCCTTGTACCAGCGGTCGTGCTTGACATCCCCGGTGAGCAGACAGTCGCAGCGGTCTGCGATCTCCTCAAGCATCGAAGAACCAGACCCGGAGCAGATGCCAAGACGCTGGATCTTCGGATCTCCGTCATCCGCCGAAAACCTCACAGACTTGCATGCAAGTGTTGTTTTGGCAGCTCTGGCAATATCCGTGATGCGCATGCGCTCCGTAAATGTGATGATCCTGCCGCATCCGGCGGCATCCAGAGGTTCTGTCTCCTCGGCAAATTCCAAAACGTTCCGCAGGCGGTCAACGAGCAGATCATTGATGCCGCCCGGCGCGATGTCGAGGGGCGTGTGACAGCAGATCGCTGCCATCCCATAGCGGCAGAGCGCGTAGACCGGACTGTCCGAGGGAATCTGCTTCATTGGCGAGAAGATCACCGGATGATGCGAAACGATCACATTGCACCCCAGCTCGTGCGCACGTTCCACCGCCGCTGGGGAGATATCCAGCGACACCAGCACCTTGTCCGCGGCATCCCTTGGCGAGCCGACCAGCAGACCGGAATTATCCCATCTCTCCTGTGCCGCAAACGGCGCAAATGCGTCAATTGCGTTATAAATATCCTGAACTGTCATTTTCCTTCCTCCATTCGCGCCCAAACGCACTGCGCCTCGGATGCATACGGCTCGTCCGGCTGTCCGGCATTGCGTCTGCCGTCACGCGCCTTGCAAAGCTGCGCATACGCGCGTCTGGCATACGCCATGCAGTCGGGCTGACGCAGATCCATCGCGCCCAAGATCTGGGCAGCGGCATCCGGTTCGCGCCGATCTCCGGTAAATTCTGCACACATCACGGCGTACAGATAGCGGTCATCACGGACACAGGTCTCCGCGGTAATCGAAAATCCTTCGCAGAACAGCCATCTGCGAAGCTCTCTCGCTTTCGTCATCGGCTGTAGGATCAGACGCTTTCCCTCCAGGGGGAACGGCGCATTCTCCAGAATATGGATCATCGTCTCACCACCCATGCCGGCGATCACGATATCGGTCAGCCCCTCCGGCGGAATGCTTTGCAGCCCATCCGAAAGAATGGTGCAAATCCTGCCGGTCAACCCGTGTGCCTTGATGGTACGTGCCGCCGCCTGTAGTGGACCTTCGCCGATGTCCGAGGCGATCACATCCGCAGCGATCCCCTGTTCGAGGAGATACACAGCAAGCTGCGCGTGATCCGTCCCCACATCGCAGACATGTGCGCCGGGGCGGATCAGATCTGCACAGGCATGCAGTCTGGAATTGAGCATGATGTTCTCCTTTCTGCGCACGGCGCATTCCAAAATTTTCCCAAAATCTGCGGTAAAAGAACAGAGCCGCGCATCGGCGCAGCCCTTTCTGATCCTAGTTGCCAAATGCGGCATTCAGCTTGGTCACCAGCTCATCCGCATCCACACCGTGAACCTGACAAGCCTCCTCAATGGTCTCACCGCGCGACGCCGGACAACCCAGGCAGTGCATGCCGATCTCCAGAAAGAACGGTGCAGCGACCTCAAGATTTTCATCCAGGATATCCCCGATGATCGTGTTCTTATCAACTACCATATGCATTCACCTCCATACTGATGGTAACACAGAAAGCACAGCAAACGCCGTGCTTTCTGTATTTCTCAAATCAGACGAAATTACTCCTCGCGCATTCTAGCGAAGCACTCGCTGCAATATACCGGTCTGTCCTCACGGGGCTGGAACGGAACTCTTGCCTCGCCGCCGCATCCAGCGCAGACAGCGGTGAACATCTCGCGCGGAGCCTTTGCGCCGCCCTTACGTGCTGCGCGGCAGTCTCTGCATCTCTGAGGCTCGTGCTCAAAGCCCTTTTCAGCGTAGAACTCCTGCTCACCTGCTGTGAATACGAACTCGTTGCCGCAGTCCTTACATACTAATGTCTTGTCTTCGTACATGATTGGTTACCTCACTTTGAGTATTTTGTTTGGGACTACGGACGGAGTAAAACCGTCACCATTTTTCATAATAGGATTTGCCAACGTGACAAAAAACGAGAATGAAAACCGCTCTGATTAAGCTACTAGCCCTCTTGCATTTATCGCACCCGGGATTCCGGGAGTCGATCATTTGTGATCGGAGTGATCCGCACTCCGCACGGCGCGCATTTTTCTGCGAATGCGCTGCATAGCGTTGTCGATGACTTTGGGTGTCGTGCCAAGGCGTTGTGCTGCCTGGGCATATGTTGTGCCCTCCATCATGCATTGCAGGATCTCCCATTCGCGGTCGGACAGCAAAGCCATGACCTGCATCCGCGCTGTATGGAAGTTCTCCTTTTCCAAAAGAATGCTCTCCGGCGTATCCGGATCGACGAACTCGCCCTGTGCCTCCAGTACCCTGAGCAGATCCTCTGCTGGAGAGGCAGCTTTCAGCTCGCGCCGGACAAAGCTGCGCATCCGGTTGGCAATGCATACCTGTGCAAACGCCGAGAAACGCTTCTCTTTTGCAGGATCAAACTGCGGGATCGCCTGCAGCAGCGCGATCAGCCCCTCCTGCACCAGATCATCCACATCACCGTTCGGCGCAAACCGTCCGGCGTAGCAGCGGATCAGATGCAGATAGCGCGAAAGCAGTGCGCCCTCCGCCTCGACCGAGGTTCTTGCCAATACAGCAAGCATCTCGTCCGGCTGGGAATCAAGCCCGGGATCAGACATGACTGTCCTCCTGCGCGTAGGTCTCACGCCCCTGCGAGAAGATATCGCCGCCTTGCGCATCGTTACACACGACAAGGGGGAAATCCTCGATATACAGCCGTTTAACAGACTCGCACCCGAGATCCTCAAATGCGATGACCTGCAATTCTTTGATGCACCTGGCTGCCAATGCGCCTGCACCGCCGACCGCACACAGATACACTGCCTGATTTCTGACAATGGCATCCTGCACGGATTTGGCGCGTTCGCCCTTGCCGATCATTGCCGCAAGCCCCAGATCCAACAGTCTGGGTGCATACGGATCCATGCGTCCCGAGGTTGTCGGACCGCACGAGCCAATGGGCTTTCCGGGCGGTGCCGGGGTAGGACCTGCGTAATAGATCACGGCACCCTCTATAGGAAACGGCGGTTCCCGACCCTCGTCGAGTAATGCAGCAATGCGCTTGTGGGCGGCATCACGTGCTGTATAGACATATCCTGAAAGCAGGATCTTCTCGCCGATCTTCAGCTCTTTTGCGCAGTTTTTCAGATCCTGCGCGTTGATCTTCCGGATCTCCGGCATAGTTACACCTCTAGGGGATAGTTTAGTCGCTGATAGAAGCCTCTGCGTCCTTGACCAGCTCACTCATATCGAAGTTGAGTTTCTTGGCAGGCTTGGGCATCGGAGTTACCTTTGTATCCTTAACAGGCTTCTTGAAGTTATTCTCGAGATTCGGTGCCGCTGCAAAATCATTCATCATGGACTCTGCAAAGTCATCGTTATTGGATGGAGCTGCCTTGCCATGCGCCTTGGCTGTCTCCTCGACTGTCTTGATCTCAGAGACCGGAGCGTTCATGATCTCGTCCATGCGCTGCTCCTCCATCTTGGTGGTCTCCTCCACGCTCGCGCGTGCCTCGTTGATGATCGAATTCGCAGAATCCATCTTTTCATCCATCGCAGCAACAGCCTGCGCCATCAGCTCGCCTGCCTGCTTGATGCTTTTTTCTACGCCCTCGATCTCGATGTTCAGCATCGAACGGATGGTAGCGGTGAGCTGACGAACCTTCTTCTCCTGCTCAAGTGCTTCCGCCTTGATACGAACGGTCTCTGCTTCAGCCTGCTCCTTGGCATTCTTGAAGATCGCATCAGCCTCAGCATTGGCAGCAGCCGCACGCTCCTCCGCATCCTTCATGATACGCTCAGCCTCTGCATTGGCATTGTCAACGGTCTCCTTCGCCTGTGCTTCTGCATCGCTGATGGTCTGCTCTGCACGCGCGTCTGCATCTGCAATCGTCTTTTTCGCCTTGGCATCTGCATCACGCGTCATCTTATCCGCAGCCGTTTTTGCCTGTACAACGAACTGATTTGCATTCTTCTGTGCATCCGCTGTGATCTTCTGTGCCTGTGCGTAGGCAGCACTCATATCCATCTCCGGTGCAATGAAAGTTGCCTCACTCTGCTGAGACTCCAGCTCCTCGACCTTTGTATTAAGCTCCTCGACCTTCGCGTTAAGCTCATCGATCTGCGAATCCTTGGCAAAAATCTGACCTCCCAGATCATTCAGCTCATTCTGGAGCTTGCTCATCTCCGTCTCCTTGGCATTGAGCTGATTCTGGAGATCCTTGACAGATTCTGAAAGCTCCGAAGAAGCGGTTGCGGAACTTTTGAGCTTATCATTCTCATACGTCAACTGGCTGATCTCCGTCTTGAGCGCAAGGATCTCCTCGCGATACTCGCGCACCTGCTCCTCATCAACCGAGGATGCCTGCGCATGCTGAAGAAGCTGCTTCATCTTCTGTGCATCAGCGCTGCGCTCCTCCTTCTCAGTCTTGAGTGCAGCTGCAAGCTGTGCAGCCTTATCATTTGCGCCCTGAAGCTGTGCTGCGCAGTCGCTTGCAGCCTTTTCAGCCTCAGTCATGCGCTTCTGTGCAGCCTCAAGGTCACGTCTGTATTCCTGGATCAGCTGTGACTCGTGCTGACCGCCTGACTCCTCATACTCTGCAAGCTCAGCTTCAAGCTCATCGATCTTGGCGTTCAGCTCCTCAACATACGCGAAAACGAGATCCTTATCGAAACCCCGCTTACCAAGCGGTGCTTCCTTCAGGACTCCGGTTGGAATATCTGCCATGATAATCTCTCCTTTTTGCAGAAACAGGCAATATCACGAATAGTATGCCCATTCTGTTTTCATTATTATCATTATTATACCATATATTTCAGAGAGTTGCAAGTGATTATCCGTACAATTCGGATGACGGTTTTTGTACACCATGCACAAATTCAAAGAATAATCCCGTCAGTATAATACTGACGGGATTTGTCATCAGTTTCATTATACGCTTAGTTTCCGCCAAGAATGGAGAAAATATCATTCATGTCAATGTCATTTTCCTGGCGGCGCGGTGCTGCCGGCTGACCGAAGTCCATCTTATTATCAATCAAAGCATCCTCAAGGTTCTTGAGCCTGTCGTTGATCTCCTCCTGTGCAGCCGCCTTCGTCTCCTCCAGAGCCTTGGCGTCGTCATGAGAATTGCTGTCATCCTCAAAGTCAGCAGCAATGACAGTAATGCACATCTCGTCCTGCATGTCCTCCTTGAACGCTGCACCAAAGATGAACTGCACATTCGGAGCAGCGGCCTCGGTAATCATCTTGGAGGCAGTATCCACATCGGATGCAAGGGTGTCCTCGGACATTGCGATATTAATGAGCAGTCTCTTAGCACCTGCGATGGAGGTTTCAAGCAGGGGGCTGGAAATAACAGCCTTGGCAGCCTCGGTCGCCTTGTCCTTGCCCTGACCGTGACCAATCGCCATATGCGCATAGCCTGCGCCCTTCATCGTTGTCGAAACATCAGCAAAATCCAGGTTGATGTAGCCCTCCTCAACGATCAGATCCGCAATGCTCTTGACACCGGTCTTTAGGATGTCATCAGAGAGCGCAAAGGACTCCTTCATGGTCAGCGGCTTTTCAAGACCGACGAGCAGACGCTCATTCGGGATCACGATCAGGGAGTCAACGTACTTCTTCAGCTCGCTGATGCCAGCCTCCGCCTGTGCCATTTTCTGCTCACGCTCAAACGCGAACGGCTTGGTCACAACTGCAACTGTCAGAATGCCCATACCCTGTGCAGTCTTGGCAACGATGGGCGCTGCACCGGTACCCGTACCGCCGCCCATGCCTGCGGTAATGAACACCATATCTGCACCCTTGAGTGCAGCCTCGATCTCCTCGATATTCTCCTCTGCGCTGTGCTGACCGATCTCCGGCTTATTGCCTGCGCCGCGACCCTTGGTCAGCTTTGCACCGATTTGGATACGGGTAGCAGCCTTGGAGTTCTTGAGCGCCTTGGCATCCGTATTGACTGTTACATACTCGATGTCGCTCACATCTGAATTGACCATGCAGTTCAGGGCATTGCCGCCGCCGCCGCCGACACCGATCACCTTAATATTCACATCGGGTTCAAATGCTTCCTCGTAGATGAAGTCCGTCATTTCTGTTCCTCCTACCGAATCTGATTCTTCTTTTAGCCCACTTGGGGGATATTTTCCTTTTCAATGCACACAAATGTACCGTGTTCCACTCGTTTGCGGACAATTGGTGCATATTATCTGTCTTTAAGACACTTAGATACATTATTATTCTAACACATTCGCCCTGTAATTGCAAGACCTTTTTGTGAATTTTTCTTTTTTTCTTATAATCGACAACGATAGTAATCGTTATTCCCGGGTTTTTAATGAAATTAACCAATCCTGCAAAAGCGGAGGGCAGGTATGTTCCGATTTTAACCTGCCTCGTCGCCCTCCGGCTCTGCGCTCTCCTCGGTCGGTTCAGCCTCTGTGGTCTCCTCGGTCGAAGGCTCTGTAGTATGCGGCTGTGTGGGATGCGCCGCCTCCTGCGCGTTCTTGCGCGATGCCTCGTAATCGGACTTGTTGCGGAATGAGCACTGGTTCGTGCCGACCATTACAAGATAGCCCTCCTTGTCGGCAGGCTGCCCGGCAATGACCTGCTCGGCAAAGCTGATCTTATAGTTGATCTCGCTCCAGTTGCCCATGTCGAAGATGATACGATGGTCGAAATTCACCATAATATCGTTAAAATCCGTCAGGTCGATCTCCGTGATCGGAACGCCCAGATCGCCGTCATAGATCAGCTCGCGGAATGCCGCAAAAACCTTGTCGTATCGCTCCTCCTCCGCCTGGATATACTCGCCTGGCGTAGTTTTTTCCGGTTTATAGCCGACTACGCGCACCAGCCCCTGTTTCGGATCCATGCTGTTTTCCAGGATGCGTCCATGCTCGCTCACGATCAGCGTGCCGTACTCGTATCCTACGTTGTATGCCGGAGTACACTTCTGCACGCGAATCTCCAGCGTATTTGGGAACTGACGTACAATTTCGACACTCTCCACGTAAATCAGGGAGCTGATGGCACGCGTCTCGGCATCGCTGATCTTCAGGCGCATCATGTTGTCACCGATGGAGATGCCGGTAGCTTTCACAACATCCTCCGCTGTGTAATTTTCGGCATTTCCCGTTACGCGGATGGTCTTGATGTTAAAGAACACCGTCATGGACAGCGTTACGATGACTGCCGCCGCAAACAGCACCACAAGCAGCACATACACAGACCTGCCGCGTTTGCGCCTGCGCGAACGCTTGCTGCTGGTCTGGTGCTGCATGTTATTCTTTTCTACATCTCTCATGATCGTCAGCTCCTTGTTGCTTTTATTTTCGTTCTATCCTTGCGCCCACAGCCCGCAGGACAAGCTCGGGACTGTCGTATCCTCTGTCGATATGGGAAATTTCGGACAGCACCGTTTCCCCTTCTGCACCGAGTGCTGCTGCCAGCATTGCCGCACCGCCGCGAAGATCGGTCGCACTCACCTGTGCGCCGTGCATTGCATGGACACCGCGGATGACCGCTGCACGTCCGGCAATGCGGATGTCCGCTCCCATGCGCACCAGTGCGTCTACATGGCGGTAGCGGTTCTCAAAGATCGTCTCCTCCATTACGGAGGTGCCATTCGCTTTGCACAGCACCGCCATCACGATGGCTTGTGCATCGGTCGGAAATCCCGGATAGGGCATAGTCTTGATGTACCGGAGCGCACGGATCGGATGTCCTGCCGAAAAACAGAGTGTGTTTTCCGTGCGGCTGCACCGGCAGTTCATGTCCTCGAACACTTCGAGGATCCCGGTGAGACTTGCCGCATCCGTTCGCAGAAGCCGCAGCTCTCCGCCCGTTGCCGCCGCACATGCCAGCCAGGTCGCCGTGACGATGCGGTCGGGCATGATGCTGTATGCGCACCCTGTCAGGGATCTCACACCCTGCACACGGATGGTGCTGCATCCTGCCCCCTCGATCTGTGCGCCGCACGCCTTGAGATACCTGGCAAGATCCAGAATCTCCGGCTCACGCGCAGCATTTGTAATGGTCGTTTCTCCCTTGGCAAGAACGGCTGCAAGGAGGATATTCTCCGTTGCACCCACCGACGGAAACTGCAAATGGATGCGCGCGCCGTGCAGCCCCTTGGGGGCAGTACAGGTGAGAATGCCGCCCTCCTCCGAGATACGCACCCCCATCCGCCCAAGTGCCTGCAAATGCAGGTCAATGGGACGGGGTCCCAGCTCACAGCCGCCGGGATAGCCGAGGGTACAACGTCCCATCCGCCCGAGCATAGCGCCGAGAAAGATGATGGACGAGCGCATCTCCTGCATCAGCCCCTCGGAGATGGCTGTCTTATCCGGGGCATCCGCACTGACGATAACGGTATGATCGCGCATGGTGCATTTGCAGCCGATGCTGCTCAGAATGCGGCATGCCGCGTACACATCGGAGAGCTGCGGACAGTTCTCCAGCACGCTCTCCCCCTTGCAGAGGAGTGCGGCCGCAAGGATCGGCAGTGCGCTGTTTTTGGCACCCTGCACAGTAATATCCCCCTCCAGCCGCCTGCCGCCGTGAATCACGAATGTTTGCATGACCTCCCACTCCTTTCATTGGCATACTATGAAAGGAGGGCGTATTTGGTGAATCGCTTACCGCTTCTGCATGAGCTGCTCCACAACGCTCCAGATGCGCTCCTCTGTGTCACGCACCGCAAGACCGGCAGTGGCTGCCGCCATGCTCGTAAGCTTCTGACGATCTAAGTACAGTGCCTCGATCCGTGAGATCATGTCATCATTCGTGACATTCTTCTGCTCAATGACCTGCGCCGCACCGGCATTGCCGAGCACCATCGCATTATGATACTGGTGATTGCCTGCCACGATCGGAGACGGGATCAGGATGGAGGGCTTTCCCATTGCCTCCATTTCCGCAAGTGCACCTGCACCGGAACGGCATACCACCAGATCCGCGGCTGCCATGCAGGTGTCCATATCATGGATATACTCTGAAATGCGGATGCGGCTGTTCTTCATCGGAATGCCGTACTCCTGCATCTTCTGGGGAAAGGTGTCCCTGCCCATGCCGCCGTAGCCGTGGATGTGATTGATCCTCAGCTCCTTGGAGGTATGCCATCTGAGCACCTCTGCCATTGTCTCGTTGATGCACCCTGCCCCCAGCGAACCGCCGAATGACAGAATGGTGAAGGCATCGTCAAATCCCAGCTCGCGCCGTGCCTGCGCCTTCTGCTTGCACAGCAGCTCCCTGCGGACAGGAAGTCCGGTGACAGTATAGCGGATGCCCTCGCCGAAGTATTTCAGTGCCTCCTCGACTGTGAGCATGACGTGATCGACCTCCTTGGCAAGGAGCTTGTTGGTCACGCCGGGATAGGAGTTCTGCTCATGGATCGCCGAGGGAATGCCCATTTTTGCCGCCATGCGGATGACAGGGCCTGCAACATAGCCGCCCGTTCCGATAGCGATGTCCGGCTGGAAGTCCTTCACGATTTTTTTCGCCCTTGCACCAGAGCCTGCAAGATACCACAGTGCCTTGGCATTGCGTCCGATGTTCTCCAGGCTCACCCTGCGCTGGAAACCCTCGACGCGGATGAACTCGATGCGGTATCCTGCCTGCGGCACGAGCTTAGCCTCCATGTGATTGGGCGTTCCGGCAAACAGAAATTCCGCATCCGGAACATGTTCCTTGATGATGCCGGCAATAGCGAGCGCAGGATTGATATGTCCGCCTGTGCCGCCGCCTGCAAGTAAAACCTTCATAGCGTTGCTTCCTTCCTCTGGTAGGATCATGCCCCCTGACGTGTGTCCGGGACAGGTGTCTGCACGGCACGGGAGGGTACATCCTCCACGATCTGCCGTGAGCGTGAGATATTCAGCACAATGCCCATCTGCATGAGCTGCATGATGAGCGCCGTTCCGCCGTAGGAGAAGAACGGCAGGCTGATGCCGGTATTGGGCGCAAGACCGCTGACAACGGCAATGTTAATGAACGCCTGCAGCGCGATCTGCAACGTAAATCCCACCGCTACGAGCATGCCGAAGCGATCCTTGCTGTGCGCAGCGATGTGGAAACCCTGTGCCACCAGCAGCACGAACAGCAGAATCACTGTGATCGCGCCGAGCAGTCCCAGCTCCTCACAGACGATGGAGAACACGAAATCGTTCTCCGACTCCGGAAGATACAGGTACTTCTGCCGGGACTCACCCAATCCCAGTCCGAAGATGCCGCCTGAGCCGATGGCGATCAGGGATTGCCTCGATTGCCAGGTACCAGCCACATCATCGCTGTCGAACGGATGCAGCCATGTCTCGATACGTGTCGTGAAGTAGCCGACACCCTTGGTATTGATGAGGTACATCAGCACCAGCCCCAGAAGTGCCGCACCAACGATGCCGATAATGAGCAGATGCCCGAACCTCGTGCCGCCGACAAACATCTGCGTGACACCGATCAGAACGATCAACAGCGAGCAGGACAGATGCGGCTCAAGCATCAGAAGTCCGACGATCACACCAAGCAGTATCGCATAGATAAGCGCACCGGGAATGAACCGCTTCATCTTGTCATAGTTCTGGTCAATAAGATAGGCAAACAGGATGACGATCGCGAATTTCGCCAGCTCCGACGGCTGGAAGGTCGTAAAGCCCAGATCGATCCAGCGTGTACATCCGGTGTTCAGATCCGTTCCGATAAACTTGACCAGGATCAGCAGGATCACCGCCCCGGCGTACACGACTACCGCCAGCCCCTTTTTCGTCCAGACATGATAATCAATAAAGCTCATGACCACCATCATGATCAGCCCGATGCCGCCGAAAATGACCTGGCGCAGAGCATAATAGTAACCAGCCTTATTCTCGTTCACGGCGATGGCATAGCTTGCCGAAAACATCATGACAATGCCCATTGCCAGCAGCACCAGCACGACCAGCGTAAAGGTCATATCGGTAAAGCCGACGCGGACGCGTTTCTTTTCCTGGCGCGCCTGACGCGCTTTTTTCGTCGCTCGTCCCATGGGGATCCTTCCTTTCATAGGGGATTGTTCCATTCCCGGCAGAAACTGCCGGATATTCAGTGCAACAGCAGTGCCATCACACCGCAGAATGCGGTAAGACCTGCCATGACGGCAATGCGCCCGAACGGGGCAACGCCCCCTGCCTCCAGACCC
>CAZKHW010000035.1:0-1763 GCA_964552525.1 uncultured Ruminococcus sp.
TTATCTGATTTATTCGCTTATTATGAGATAAGGCAAACTCTTTTGAGGTAAATTCCGATTTAGCACAGCACCAGCTTTGCCCTCTTGCCGCTAGGCAAAGGGCATTGCGGACACCAGAATCCGATCTTTCCTTGCCGCCAACTCGTCAGCGCGGACTCATACGCAAATTTTGATTTATGCGAGTAATCGAATAGTAACAATAAGCCCTGAAGCAATTATCAATAATTGCTTCAGGGCTTAAACTTCTTTAATAAGTATCGAACTAAATGGTACGCCTTCTTTGTGTCCTAGTATTGCACTTAGGAATCCAGTCCGCCCCTCAGCTCCCGGATCGTCCCGGCAATCTCCGGAACGGCATCCTTGCCGTGTGCAGCCACCTGGTTGACGATGGCACTGCCGACAATCACGCCGTCACAGTACGCCCCCATGCGCTTGGCAGCCTCACCGCTGCGGATGCCAAAGCCCACACAGTACGGAACTGCCGCAAACTCCTTGATCTCGCTGAAAAAGGCATCGAAATCCGTGGTGAACGTATCGCGCATGCCCGTCACACCCGTGGAGGAGACACAGTAGAGGAATCCCTCTGCCTTGGCAGCGATCTTTGCGATTCTTCCGCTGCTTGCCGGGGTGACAAGGCTGATGTTGTAGATGCCGTTCGCCTTGGCAGCACTGTCAAATTCGTCATGCTCCTCGAACGGCAGGTCGGGCACGATCACACCGTCTATGCCGATCTCGCAGCACTTTTCAAAGAAATAGTCCGTGCCCGTGCGGAAAATCGTGTTCGCGTACAGCATCAGCAAAAGCGGCATGTCCGTCTGCTGCCGCAGGCGCACGACCATCTCGAACACGCCTTTGAGCGTGGTACCGTTGTCGCGCAGGGAGCGCAGCGATGCCTCCTGAATGACCTTGCCCTCTGCGATGGGATCGGAGAACGGTACGCCGATCTCAATGATATCTGCGCCGCTGCGTTCCATCTCTAGCACCGCCTGCTCGGTCAGCTCATAGCCGCCGTCACCGGCTACAATGTAGGTGATGAGGGCTTTTTTACCCTGTGCTTTCAATTCTGCGAATTTCGCGTCAATTCTGTTAGGCATTTAAATTCACTCCTCTGTATCTTGCGATCTGCTGAACGTCCTTGTCTCCTCTGCCGGAAAGGTTGATGATCATGATCTCGTCCGGCTTCATGGTCGGCGCGATCTTACGTGCAGCCGCCACCGCATGGGCAGATTCGATCGCCGGGATGATGCCCTCGACCTTCGAGAGATACTCAAACGCCTGTACTGCCTCCTCGTCCGTTATGGCTACATAATCGGCTCTGCCGATGCTGTGGAGATAGGCATGTTCCGGACCGATGCCGGGATAGTCCAGACCTGCGGAGATCGAATATACCGGCGCGATCTGTCCCTCGTCATTCTGGAGGAACACGGACTTCATGCCGTGGAAGATGCCCAGATCCCCCTTGGTCAGTGTTGCTGCATGCTCCTCGGTGTCCACGCCGCGGCCTGCTGCCTCTGCGCCCACCAGACGCACGCCCTCGTCTCCGATGAAGTCGTAGAACATACCCATCGCATTTGAGCCGCCGCCGACACAGGCTACCACACAATCCGGCAGTCTGCCCTCGGCTGCCAGGATCTGCTGCTTTGCCTCTTCGCCGATGATCTTCTGGAAGTCGCGCACCATCGTCGGATACGGATGCGGTCCCATGACAGAGCCGATGCAGTAGAACGTTGTCTCAATGTTGGTTGCCCAGTCGCGCATTGCCT
>CAZKHW010000035.1:1773-4607 GCA_964552525.1 uncultured Ruminococcus sp.
TGGCATCCTTGAGTGTTGCCGTGCCGGAATCCACACCTGTTACCTTTGCACCGAGCAGCTCCATGCGGTACACGTTGAGTGACTGACGCTCCATGTCCTCACGCCCCATATAGACCTCGCACTCCATGTTGAAGTATGCACAAATGGTCGCAGTTGCCACACCGTGCTGCCCTGCGCCGGTCTCGGCAATGATGCGCTTTTTGCCCATATGCTTGGCAAGCAGCACCTGTCCGAGGGCATTGTTGATCTTGTGAGAGCCGGTGTGGTTGAGATCCTCGCGCTTGATGTAGATCTTCGCGCCGCCCAGATCCTTGGTCATCTTCTCTGCATAGTACAGCAGAGAGGGACGGAATGCATAATGATGATACAGCTCACGCAGCTCTGCAAGGAACTGCGGGTCGTTCTTATAGCGGTCGTAAGCCTCCTGCAGCTCCGACACGGCGTTCATGACGGTCTCGGGGACGTATTGTCCGCCGAATGCACCGAATCTTCCGATTTTTTCCATGTTTATCCTTCTTTCTTCACGTTTTGGTACAAGGGACTGTTCACCAGCCTGACAAGCTGTGCGATCTTCGCAGGATTCTTGCATCGATCCGTCTCCACGCTGCTCGAGACATCCACGCCCCAGGGCTGCACCTCGGCGATCGCCTGCTGCACGTTGTCCGCACTGATGCCGCCTGCTAAGAGGAACGGCTTGGACGGACGGTTTTTCACGATGATGTCCCACGGTGCCAGCGTTCCCGTGCCGCCGTGGCTCTGTGCGGAAAAGCTGTCCAGCACCAGCTTATCGACCGCAAGGGCGTCTGCATCGGCAATGTCCTGCACTCGCTGCACACGCACCGCCTTCCAGATCTCCAGCTTGGGAAATCTTTCCCGGATCTCCCCGATCAGCGCAACAGTCTCCTCACCGTGGAGCTGGATCACATCCAAGTACGGCGCATACGGGGCGATCTGCTCCACAGTCGGATCGACAAACACCCCCACACGCGCGATCTCGCCGCGCATGGCAGATGTCAGTGTCCTGACCGTTTCCGGAGACACGTACCGCCAGAATGGCTGTGAGCAGATAAAGCCTGCGAAATCCGGCGGAAATTCGCCGATCACCGCCACATCCTCCTGCCGGCGGATGCCGCAGATCTTTAGGTAGACGCTCATCGTGTCCCCTCCCGGAGGGCATGCAGCGTCTCGGTGATATGGTCACTGCGCATGAGCGTCTCGCCGATAAGAACGGCATCTGCGCCGTTTGCCTGTACCGTGTGCATATCGGCGTTGTTCCGGATGCCGGACTCGGAGACGAAAAGCTGTCCCGGTGCACGGAGCGATGCCAGCTCCGCGGTATGCCCCAGATCGACCTCAAACGTCTTTAAATTCCGGTTATTGACACCAAGCAGACGCGGCTGGAATCGCTGCACACGCTCAGTCTCCTCGGCGGTGTGTACTTCGACCAGACAATCGAGTCCCAGAGAATGCGCCAGTTCAAAATAGCTTTTGAGCCGTGCATCGTCCAGCACAGCCGCGATCAGCAGCACGGCACTTGCGCCGATCACCTTTGCCTCGTAGATCATGTACTCGTCGATCACGAAGTCCTTGCGTATGATCGGAATGCTCACCACATCCGCGATTTCACGCAGATACGCGGAGCTTCCCTGAAAGTAGTGCGATTCGGTCAGGCACGAGATGCAGTCTGCACCTGCCGCCTCGTACTCCCTTGCCAGTGCCGCCGGATGAAAGTCCGGGCGGATCAGCCCCTTGGAGGGAGATGCCTTCTTGACCTCGCAGATACAGGAAAGCCCGGGCTTGGACAATGCCTCGATAAATCCTGCACGCTGGGGGGAATGCTCCGCCTGACGGCGCATCTCGCTCAGGGGAGTACGCGCCATTTCCTCTGCGAGCTGCACCCGGCGCTGCTCGCAGATCTTCTCTAAAATATCCGCCATCACTTACTCCATTTCGTTCGTGAACCGCACAAATTCCTCAAGCTTGGCAAGTGCCTTGCCGCTGTCGATCATCTCCTCGGCAAGCTTGATGCCCTCTGCCAGCGTCTGCGCGATGTTGTAGGTGTACAGCACCGCGCCTGCATTCATCAGGACGATATCGCGCTTTGCACCTGTGATCTCGCCGGACAGGATGCCGCGCGTGATCTGCGCATTCTCCGCCGGTGTGCCGCCAACGATCTCCTCCTTGGCATAGCGTCCCAGACCGAACTGCTCCGGCGTGATCTCATATGTGGTCATCTCATCGCCGTTGACCTCGGTGACGGTGGTCGCATCGGATACGGTGATCTCGTCCATCACATCGTTGCCGAACACGACCATCGCGCGTTTGATGCCTACCTGCTGGAGGACATGCGCCATGATCTCGGTCAGCTCCTTGGCATATACGCCCAGCACAATGTAATCCGCCTTCGCCGGATTGGTCAGCGGTCCTAAGATGTTGAACACGGTTCTGACACCGAGCTGACTGCGGACAGGTCCGACAAAGCGCATGCTTGCGTGATAGCTCTGCGCAAACAGAAAGCTCAGCCCCACCTCGTCAATGCAAGCCTTCGCCTGCTCAGGCTTGGTGGCGATCTTCACGCCCAATGCCTCGAGGACATCCGCCGCGCCGCTTTTGGAGGAAACGCTGCGGTTGCCGTGCTTGGCAATCTTTGCCCCGGCAGCGGCTGCCACAAAGGCAGAGGTCGTGGAAATATTGAACGTAAACGCCTTGTCACCACCCGTTCCGACAATGTCGATGGTGTCATTGGCATCGGGGACTAAGGATGCCTTGGCACGCATGCCCTTGGCAAAGCCTGCGATCTCGTCCGGTGTTTCGCCCTTGGTAGCAAGTGCCGT
>CAZKHW010000035.1:4617-17155 GCA_964552525.1 uncultured Ruminococcus sp.
CCGCGATCTGGAGCTGGTTTGCCTTGCCGCCCATCAGGCTGTCCATACATGCCTCCGCCTCGTCCATCGTCAGATCCTCGCGGTTCATAAGCTTGGCATAGTACGGCTGGAGTGTGACAGGCTTCTCCTCTGCCGGAAGCTCCTCGGGAAGAATACCGGCGATCACAAGAAAGTTGCGCAGCATCCGTCTGCCGTCCACGGTAAGAACGGACTCCGGATGGAACTGCAAGCCATAGGTCTTGTGCGTCTTATGAGAAACCGCCATGATCTGCCCGTTCTCATCGAGTGCCGTAACATACAGGCACTCCGGAAGGCTGCTCTCGTCCGCGATGAGCGAATGGTAGCGTCCCACCGTAAGCGGACACGGGATGCCGGCAAACAGCGGATGCTTTTCTTCAAACTTGATGGAGCTGGTCTTGCCGTGCATGAGCTGACGCGCCCGAATGATCGTGCCGCCGAATGCCTCCACAATGGACTGATGTCCCAGACACACGCCCAGGATCGGGATCGTGCCGCTGAACCGGCGGATCGTCTCGATCGAAATCCCTGCCGACTCCGGATAACCCGGACCGGGCGAGACGATGATCGCCTGCGGTGCCATGGCGGTGATCTCCTCGATGGTGACCGCATCATTTCTTCTGACGATGATATCGCCGCACATCTCGCCGATCTCCTGCACCAGATTGTAGGTGAAGGAATCGTAATTGTCAATGACCAGGATCATTTTCTTGCCTCCTTCAATGCGCTGAGCATCGCGCCAGCCTTATGCGTGGTTTCCTCAAATTCCTTCTCCGGGTCAGAGTCAGCCACAATGCCGGCACCTGCCTGAATATACGCCTTATTGCCGCGGTACAGGATGGTGCGGATGGCAATACAGGTGTTCATGTCGCCGTTATAGCCGAAATAGCCGACCGTGCCGCCGTACATGCCGCGCTTGCGGTTCTCCAGCTCGTCAATGATCTCCATGGCGCGTACCTTCGGCGCACCGGAGAGCGTTCCAGCCGGAAGAACGGACTGGAGCGCATGCATCGGTTTCATATCCGCGCGGAGCTTGCCCTGCACATCGGACACCAGGTGCATGACCTTGGAGTAACGCTCAACGCGCATGAAGTCTGTGACCTCCACCGAGCCGTACTCCGACACGCGGCCAAGGTCATTTCTGCCCAGATCCACGAGCATGGTATGCTCTGCCTTTTCCTTGGCATCGGCAAGCAGGGACTTCTCAAGCGCCAGATCCGCTGCCTTGTCTTTGCCGCGCGGACGCGTTCCGGCGATCGGACGCGTTGCGGCGATGCCGTCCGTTACCTTGACGAGCAGCTCCGGCGATGCGCCTGCGATCTCGTAATCGCGTGTCTTGAAGTAGTACAGATACGGCGAGGGATTGGTTGCTCGCAGACGGCGGTAGACCTCAAAGCTGTCCGGCGGATTATCGACCTCGAACCGCTGTGACAGCACGACCTGGAAGATATCACCAGCCCTGATGTACTCCTTGGCACGCTCGACCATCTCCATATACGCCTCCTTGGTGACATTCGAGCCGACACGGACAGCCGGCTCGTCGTCACGGAACTGACCGCGGCAGTGGCAGTTGTCGATCTTCGCTGCGATCTCGGCAGCACGAGTCTCTGCGTATCGGTACTGCTCCTCCAGATCACGGTCGGTGCAGAGATTGACAATGACGATGGCGTTGGAATTGAGGTGATCGTATGCGACCAGCTCGTGATAGTCAAACAAATGCAGATCCGGCATCCGGGTGTCATCCTCGGGGATGTTCTTCAGACGCTTCTCGGTGTACCGGACAGCATCATACGCAAAATAGCCGATCATGCCGCCGGTGAAGTAGGGCAGTTCGTCAAACTTCGGGGAGCTGCGCTGATCGAGCAGTCCCTGTAAATAGCCGAATGGATCGTCCTGCATGACAGTCCGGCTGCCGGTGCTGTCGGTCACCTGAAGGGAACTGCCGAACGCCTTGACCTCGCGCTGCGGATGAAAACCGATGAACGAATAGCGATCCCACTGCGTACCATTGTTGACGCTCTCCAGCAGAAAGGCGGTCTCCTCTCCATGCGAGAGGGCGGTGAAAATGCTGATCGGTGTCCGGTGATCTGCCGGAAACGTGAAGAACACCGGGATGGTGTTGTACTGTGCGGACAGCTCCCGTACAGTGTCGAGTGTCGGGTAAAGCATGTGATCTTCCTCCTTGTAATAAAATAAAAAAAGCCGCTCATCCTGTTACAAAAACAGGGACGATCGACTCGTGGTGCCACCCATATTCGAGCAGATACAGCGCAAACGCGCGCAAACTGCTCCTCATTTCAGATACTCTCCATATCCTACCCCGATAACGCAGGGAACGCGGCGCAAGATACTGACCGCAGACCGGCGTTCTCCCTTGCTCCTCACAAATCCATTCATCACGCAGCATATATACCGGCTCGCACCAACCGCCGGCTCTCTGCATACTGTGTTGCGGACTACTTACTTTTGCTCACAGGATTTTCATAAAATATTTATTTTACGAAATCATTATATCACAAAGCGCATGGTTTGTCAAGTGTTTTTTCAAAATTTTCATAGAAATCAGTTTTGTAAACTTAACTTGTGAGTTTTATGCAGAAGCTGCCCAAGGCTGCCACCTTCGGGAATCGTCTCAAAATTGTGTGTTGCGTAAGAGCCGCGGCTGGCTTTGCCCTCTTGCCGCAGGCAAAGGGCATTGCGGACATCAGAAACTGATGGATCCTCTCCGCTAACTCGCCAGCGCGGGCTACCGCGCACTTTTCGTAAAAAAATCTGATTTTTTCCTTGAAACCTCTTGCCAAGCCATTTAAAAAATGCTATAATAATACTATATATGAACCTGTCCTTACAGGTTCTAACATTACTCCGGCATTGCCCTGGATTGAGAAAGGAACGCGCATGACGCGTGAAGGATCGGTTTATGAACAAATTCTTAGATAACCCCTGGACAAAACGTGCTGTCTCTCTCATCAGTGTGGCATACTGCGCACTCGTGATGATCTTTGCGTATTACTCTGTCTTTTATGACATGATCCTCCGGGATTCCCGGCAGGCTTGCATTCTCACCTCCCTCGTGAGTGTCATCGCACTCATCTGTATGCTCTACTCGCGCGACTGCTTTCTGACCAAATTGGCAAGCATCCTCATTCTTCCCGGAATGCTGCTGCCTGTCCTGCTCTACTTCGGGCAATGGTGGGTGCTGATCCCACCCTTTGCAGTCGGGGTGATCATCCTGTTCTTCTCCGGCATGGGCGAGACTGGCAAGACCATCTGGGGCACTGTCATCCTGCTGCTCTACCTGATCGGTTCGCTTGCCTATTTCGTTACGACCTCGCTCTTTGCGCCGTCTACGGTAACGACCATCGTTCAGACCGGGGAATCCCCCTCCGGCATCTACCGCTACACCCTCTCCCAGACGATGGACAGCTCCAGCGGCTCGACCAAGGTCACTGTGGAAAGCAATGAACTGAATCTGGATTACGACATTGTTGAGTTCCGGGTCAAGGGTTTGCAGCGTTCTGCCAAGATCGAGCGTCCCATGAACGAAAATGTGATCATCGCATGGGAAACCGTCTCCCGGCAGGAGATCCTTGATGAGCTGACTGCCATCTCCAAGGACATCACCGTAACTCTCTCCGACCGCCAGATGGATCTGCTGGGACGTGATGCCTACAAGGTCACCTACCCCGATGGCACTTCTGTGACACTTAAGCAGGAAGAATTCCACGCACTGACCTACCCCCTCACCGACGAGGACAGGAAGGTGCTCAAAATCAATGACGAGGAGATGCATGTGGACGAGATGGGTGAGCGTTCCTTTGCACAGACGGGCGTTTCGGTGGAGAACTTCCGCACCGTGACCATCGCCTCCCTCACAGACGAGGAGCTTGACAAGCTCGGCATCCCCGACGAGGGCGATGTCATGACCTACAACGGAAAGGTCGTATTTCGCTATTTCATCGCCATTCTTGAAGAGTATTTCGACATTTCCAATCAGGAGCTTGACCTGCTTTAAAATCAGACAAAGATCCAAGCACAGAAAGGGTAATCGACCGGGACATTTTGTCACCGGATCAGATAAGACCTGTTTCATCACCGGAAAAATGCTGAATGATGCAAAAAGGACAAGTCAGGCAGTGTTTTGGAGGTGATGGAACAGGTCTGTAGAACATTATTATCAGGAGGTTCGTTATGAGCGAATTTTTCAAGAACATCGGCAAGATCCCCTATGAGGGCAAGGGTTCGGACAATCCGCTGGCGTTTAAGTACTACAATCCCGAGGAGGTCGTTGCCGGCAAGACCATGAAGGAGCAGTTGAAATTTGCGCTTTCCTGGTGGCATACGATGGGTGGTGACGGTACGGACATGTTTGGTGTCGGTACGGCTGACAAGTCCTGGGGACAGGCTGATCCCGAGGCACGTGCCAAGGCAAAGGTCGATGCAGCGTTCGAGATCATGGACAAACTCTCCATCGACTACTACTGTTTCCATGACCGTGACCTGTCTCCTGAATACAGCTCTCTGGCTGAAACGAATGCCAAGCTTGATGCGGTCGTAGATTACATTGCAGAAAAGCAGAAGGCTGATCCCTCCAAAAAGCTCCTGTGGGGCACGGCAAAGTGTTTCGATCATCCGCGCTACATGCACGGTGCAGGCACCTCCCCGAGTGCCGATGTATTTGCATTTGCCGCAGCGCAGATCAAAAAGGCAATTGAAGCTACCGTCAAGCTGGGCGGCAGCGGCTACGTATTCTGGGGCGGTCGTGAGGGCTACGAGACCCTGCTGAACACCAACATGGGGCTGGAGCTGGATAATATGGCGCGTCTGATGACGCTTGCCAAGGACTACGGCAGAAGCATCGGCTTTACCGGTGATTTCTATGTCGAGCCGAAGCCCAAGGAGCCGACCAAGCACCAGTACGATTTCGACTCCGCGACCGTCATCGGATTCCTGAACAAGTACGGTCTCCAGGACGATTTCAAGCTCAACATCGAGGCAAACCACGCGACACTGGCAATGCACACCTTCCAGCACGAGCTGCGCGTGGCAAGGGTCAACGGCATGTTCGGCTCGATCGACGCCAACCAGGGAGACACCCTGCTGGGCTGGGATACCGACCAGTTCCCGACCAATGTCTACGAGGCAGCACTGTGCATGTACGAGGTTCTGAAGGCTGGCGGTTTCACCAATGGCGGTCTGAACTTCGACTCCAAGGCACGCCGCGGCTCGTTCACGCCCGAGGATATCTTCCACAGCTACATTGCCGGTATGGACACCTTTGCACTGGGTCTGCGCATCGCGGACAAGATGATCTCTGACGGCAGACTGGATCAATTTGTGACCGACCGCTACGCAAGCTGGACGACCGGCATCGGCGCAGACATCATCAGCGGCAAGGCAACGCTGGCAGATCTCGAGCAGTATGCGCTTGAGAAGGGTGAGGTCACCGCCTCCTTGACTTCCGGCAGTCAGGAAAAGCTCGAGAGCATCCTCAATAACATCATGTTCAATCTGTGATTCGTTAAAGCAACACCGCCCCTCGTTCGTTTTGAGAACGAGGGGCGGTGTTTATCGGTATTTCTGAATGTTACGTCTCCTCATCGACATCCAGCAGTGCCTGTACTCTCCGGTCATCATCAAGCACCTCGACTGTCCGGAGCTTGCGGTTGATCGCCCGGGTTCGTGTGCCAATGAGCTTATCAATGCTTTCTCCGGCGTTGAGGATCTGCTTTTGCGCCTTGTCAAGCACATCCTGGAATGTGCCGAATTCCTTCTTGACCGCGCCAAGCACCTCCCAGACCTCGCTGCTCTTCTTCTGGATCGCAAGCGTCTGAAAGCCCATTTGCAGGGAATTGAGCATTGCCGCCATTGTGGACGGACCTGTGATGTTGACATGATACTCGCGCTGCAGGGGTTCGATCAGTCCGAGCTTGACCACCTCGGCATACAAGCCCTCAAACGGCAGGAACATAATGGCAAAATTGGTGGTATCCGGCGGCGCAACATACTTGGTGCTGATATCCTTGGCGCAGGCTCTGATCCTTGCCGTAAGGACTTTCTTTGCCTCCTCGATGGCAGCCTTGTCTCCGGAATCGTAGGCATCGAGCAGGTGCTGGTAGGTATCTCCGGGGAACTTTGAATCTATGGGCAGATACACCGGCTTGCCGTCCGATCTTCCCGGCAGCCGAATGGCAAATTCCACGCGCTCCTTGCTGTCCTTGACCGTCGGCACCTCGGTGTCGTACTGCTCGGGTGCGAGGATCTCTCCCAGAATATTGCCAAGCTGGATCTCTCCCAGAATGCCGCGCGTCTTGACATTGGACAGTACGCGCTTTAGATCACCGACACCCGAAGCGATGGACTGCATCTCACCCAGGCTCTTATGTACCGTTTCGAGCTGCTCACTGACAAGATGAAAGGATTTCTGGAGCTGCGTTTCCAGTTTTTCATTGACCGTACTCTGGATGGAATCGAGCTTTCGCTGATTCTCCTCCTGAATGCTGGTGAGCTGCCTTGTCATGGTGGTGCGCATATTCTCCAGCTTTTGCTCATTGTTCGCCTCAAGTGATTTGAACCGCTGCTCAAGCTGCATGAGCGAAGCGTTGAGTGCCTTTCCGGACTGCTCCTGTTTTTCGGTGACCGATTGGCTCATTTTGCCGATATTCTGGTCGATCTTCGACGCCATCTCTGTGATCTGCCGCTGCTGTGCCTCGCTCGCCTGTTTCTGGTTCAGCGTGAGCATCTGTCCGAATGCCGTCATTCTCTCGTCCAGCTTTCGGTCAACAGTCTGCTGGATCGTCTCAAGCCGTTCGGTCATTTCGGATTTCAGGGCAGTATGCTCCCTGTCCATCTGCGCTTTCAGATCACCCAGCTTCTGGTTAAGCTGCCGGTCAATATCGTTGAGCTTGCGGTACTGCGCATCGGCACTGGCTTTCTGGAGCTGTAGGAGACTCTCGTTCATCTCCTTGACCTGCGCGGCAATATCTGCGCGCAGATTGCGCTCTGTCTGCGCAAGCATCCGCTGCATCAGGTCTTTTTCCTCGCTGTCAATGCCCCGGCTGCCCTTCATGGTCAGCAGCCGGATCAGTACGGCTGCGAGTATCAGCAATATCACGATATCCAGTGTCAACAGGATTCCATCCATGATCTGTTCCTCCGTTTCTGTGTTCCCTTTTAAAACATGCGTGAATAAAAAATGGTTTAGATACGCGCGTATCTAAACCATTCTGCAAGACATCGGGATGACAGGACTCGAACCTGCGGCATCTTGGTCCCAAACCAAGCACTCTACCAAACTGAGCTACATCCCGGAATGTGCCTGACAAGACTCGAACTTGCGCTCTGAGGAGTCGGAGTCCTCTGTTTTATCCAACTAAACTACAGGCACTTAAAGCGATGCCTACAACAGGACACCTTTAATATTATAACAGAATTTTCCTCACTTTGCAAGGGGTATTTTTAAAATATTTTATGAACAAAATACATCTATTTCATGAATTGCAGTAAGAGGTTCATCCACAGCCTGACCGTCCCATCGGCAAGGACATAGCCGACCAGCGGCAAGGGGCTGTCCTCGGGGGGAAGGGGGATGCAAAGCGTCTGCGACAGGATCTGAAGCTGCGCTGATCCCGGCGAAACGGAGAGACTTGCTGTACGGATGTGATCGCCGTGCGAGCGATTATAGCCGCTTTGCATCACGCGAATCCCTGCCAGCACAAAGCCGCTGAGCAGGATATGCAGGCAAAGCCCCATTGCGGCGCGTTTTAGTTTTTCCTTCATGGCACTCCTATTCTTTCAGCGTGAGCAGGGCGCGTGCGAGGGATTTTCCAATCAACTCACCGGAATACTCGACCTGCTCAAGGGTATTGCCGTGCGTTCCGACCTCAATAAGGAGACTACCGGTAGTCAGATCCTGGTTGTACTTGCGGTAATCGAACAGGATCGGGCGCGTCAGCCCGGGGTAGTCGCCCTCCATCTGCTGTTCGAGCAGCGAGGCGAAGTGGAAATTCTCCAGATACCGCGGCATATCCATCGTCCCGTCATCACAGCCGGAGATAATCATGACTTGTGCCGCTTTCTTCCCGTCAATGCGCACGGTGGGCTGCTGAATGACCCCGTTTCCGCCGATGGCATCGCGATGGATGTCCAGTACGACCTGAATGGACGGATGCGCTTTGAGCAGTGCATTGACAGTACTCCGGCTTCGCTCATAAGAGCCTGTGTAGGATGGGTAGTCGTGAATGGTCGTGTCATGGATCACGCCGATGCCAGCCTCCCTGAGCTGCTCTGCGATGCGCTCACCGACTGCGCAGACATTCTGACTGGGATCGGTCGTGCGGTAGTTGAAGCTGCTGTCATAAGCATCGCGCTCATACGGCTCAAAGCACTCGGTCGTGTGCGTGTGCATGATCAGCACCTGCGGCGCACTGATCTCCCGGATGGTAAAGGACGGCGGCAGCTTGCTCTCCTGGTACAGCGTGGTGTTGGACAGCGAGCTTTCGTTGCGTACCTGTCCATGCTGCTCCAAGTCAAAGTACTGCGTCCCGGCATACCGCCCATAGTGCATGCGCTCGACCGTACCGCCCGACAAGTCCCATTCGGTCGGGTAGGGCTTTGGTCCGACACTGCTGCTTGCCTCGATGTAGGGCGAGGTCTCCTCGATCCCGCCCTCCTCCGGTAGCTCCTGTGCTACATACTGATCGCCAAAGCCATTCGACAAAAACAGCTCGGGTGCCGGCTTGGACGGCATATCCGTCGTGCAGATCTGCGATGCTGCCTGTGTGAGTACCGGCAAATAGTGGGTGATCGCACCTCCTGCTGCCATAAGCATGACCGCGGACAGCATTCTTGTTAGCTTCCTCCTCATTGCGCACCTCCGTTCTGCTACTACTATATGCAGGCAAGTCCGCAGTTATGCAAAATTCCGGGGGACATGCAAAACAGAATCCCCTCATGCATACGATCAAAGCATGAAGGGAGGATTTTTCATGTACCAGTGCTTTTCATCACGAAGGATCGGATTTTTTCTGTCACTCGCCGCAGTTGCCGCAGCCATCTGGCTCGTCCTGCACACCATCGGCAGCGCGGTGGCAGCGCCGGAGCATCCGCGCGAAGGGGTGTTTCTTCCTGTCATCATGTATCACAGCATCACGCAGCCGGCAAATGACTACCAGCTTTCTCCCGAAATGTTCGAGAGCGATCTGCAATATCTCACACAGCACGGCTATGAGAGCGTCTCTGTTGCTGAGCTTGTCACATACACCCAGGGGGAGGGAGAGCTGCCGGAGCATCCGGTGCTGCTGACCTTTGATGACGGCTTTTACAACAATCTGTCGGATGCGCTCCCCCTCCTTGAGAAGTACGACATGTGCGCCGTGATCTCCATTGTGGGGCGGTACACGGACGAGATCGCCCCGGCAGATCCGAGCGTTCCTGCCTATTCCTACCTGACATGGGAAGATGTGCAAACACTGCTGGACTCCGGAAGAATTGAGATCGGCAGCCACACCTGGGATCTGCACGCGAACCAGCAGCGTGCCGGATGCTCCATCATGCTGGGGGAAGATCCGGACTGCTATACCTCGATGCTCCGCGAGGATCTCACACAGCTCCAGACACGGGCAAACGAAATGACCGGATGCACCCCCGACATCTTCGCCTATCCGTTCGGCTTTATCTGTCGGGAAAGCATTCCGGTCTTACAAGAGCTTGGGTTTGTCTGTGCGCTCACCTGTCGGGAAGAGCCGAACTACATCACGCGTGATACCGCCTGTCTCTACGGTCTTGGACGGTATCATCGCAGCCCGGAGGTCTCCACCGAGACATTCTTCGCACGGGCACTTGCGCCTTAAATTCCAAAAAATTCGTACCGTTCCGGGTCGTAGGTGGGCGGTACCTCCTCGCTGAGAGGAATGACACGTGCCGGATCATCCAGATACGCCTGCATGATCGACCGACTCATATTCGTGATATCGCTGTGGGCAGCTGCCTGCTCGGGGGTAAGGAGCAGCACCTCGCTGTTCTCATAGCCGTCAGAACGCGGCTCACCCGAGAGGTACTCCATCGTCAGCACAAGGATCCACTGTCCGTCCTTGCATCTGGCAGAAAAGATACCGCGCGGTCTGGCATTGACACCAGTCTCCTCAAAAAGCTCACGCACAGCCGCCTGAGACGGCAGCTCCCCCTCTTTCAGGTAGCCCCCGGGAATCAGGATGCGCCCCTTTGCAACGCCGTAGGTGTGACGCACAAACAGGATTCGCCCGTCAATCGGGACGATACAGGATACCGCAAAGGATCGGCTCATGCTTTTCCCTCCATATCGGCAAGCTCGGTGAGATCGAACGGCGTTTTCTGATAGACGCAGTAATTGAGCCAGTTCGAGTACATCAGATTCGCATGGCATCGCCACGAGAACACCGGCTCACAGTTCGGGTTATCTCCGGGGAAGTAGTTGAACGGCACTTCGATCGGCAGTCCCCGTTCAAGGTCGCGGCGATACTCCTGTGCAAGCGTATCGCGCTCGTACTCGCTGTGTCCGGTCACAAAGAACTCTCTGCCATCGCGCGACGCGACCATATACACCCCGGCAAGCGCGGAATAGGCAAGGATCTGAAGCTCCGCGACCTTCTCGATATCCTCGCGGCGCACCTCGGAATGACGCGAATGCGGCACAGGAAACACATCGTCAAATCCGCGCAGAATGGGATTATTCCCCTCCGCCTTATGCGGAAAAATGCCAAAAAGCTTCTTGGGCAGCGGATACTTCTCGATGCCGTAGTGGTAGTACAGCCCTGCCAGTGCAGCCCAGCAGATGTAGATGGTCGAATACACATGCGTGCGCGTCCATTTCATGATCTCGCACAGCTCCTCCCAGTAATCCACATTCTGGAACGGCATCTGTTCAAGCGGCGCACCGGTAAGGATCATGCCGTCATAGTAGCTGTCCCTGACCTCGGGAAAGCTCTTATAGAACGTCTCTAAGTGGGAGAGCGCGGTGTTGCGCGAGATATGCTCGACCTGCAGCAGCTCCACATCCACCTGTAATGCGGTGTTCGAGAGCAGGCGCATGAGCTGCGTCTCTGTCTCGATCTTCTTGGGCATCAGGTTCAGGATGAGCACCCGCAGCGGCCGGATGTCCTGATGCTCTGCACGAAACTTCGGCATGACAAAGATGTTTTCCTTTTCAAGTGTCTCATAGGCTGGCAGATTTTCGGGAATTCTGATCGGCATGGGTGTTTCCTCCTTTTTCGTATGATGTCACAGGGAAAACAGATGCCTTCGGTATCTTGACCGGAGGCACCTGGATCATTACGTTGTACAGGGATTATACCGGATGGATCTGCTTTTCAGCATCGCCATGCTTGCCGTCAAGACCGAACTTCGCATCTCTGCGCTTCTCAAAGAACTTGACAGCCACCTGACCGAACTGTGCGTAGCTGAGGACATCCTCCTCGCTCTCCGCCCATTCAGCGCACTCCTTGCGGAGCTTGTCAAGCTCCGGCTCAAGCAGATCTGCCGGACGGCAGTCGATCGGCTCTGCATCGCCGATGATCTTCTTGCGGAACTCCGGATCGATCGGGACAGGCGTCTGACCGTACTCGCCGCGTACCACGCCCTTAAACTCCTTGGTGACCGTCTTGTAGCGTTCACCGGTCAGGACATTGAATACCGCCTGCGTACCCACGATCTGGGAGGACGGTGTAACCAGCGGCGGAAAACCTGCATCCTTACGAACACGCGGCACTTCTGCAAGTACTTCATTGAGCAGATCCTCCTTGCCTGCCTGCTTGAGCTGGCTGAGCAGATTGGACAGCATGCCGCCCGGCACCTGATAGATCAGCGCACCGGCATCGGCTGCCAGCATCTTCTGGTCGATCAGACCACTGTCGATGTACTTTTTCCGCAGACCCATGAAGTAATCGCGGATCTCGTTGAGGAGGATCAGATCCAGCCCGGTATCGTACTCCGTGCCCTGGAATGCTGCCACCATCGACTCGGTCGGCGCATGAGAAGTACCCAGTGCCAGCGGAGACATGGCGGTATCAATGATGTCTGCGCCAGCCTCAACGCCCTTGATCAGACACATGGATGCCAGACCGGAGGTGTAGTGCGTGTGCAGATCGATCGGGAGGTCAACGGCAGACTTGATCGCCTTGACCAGCTCCTCGGTCTTGTACGGTGTCAGGAGTGCTGCCATATCCTTGATGCAGATGGAATCTGCGCCAGCCTGCGCGATCTTCTTGGCATAGTCCACATAGTACTCGGTGGTAAACACCTCGCCTGTGGTAAAGGACATTGCGACCTGCACCTCTGCCTTCTTGCCGTCACGGCTTGCCTTTTTAGCAGCGGTGATAGCAGTCTGGAGGTTGCGGATATCGTTGAGCGCATCGAAAATACGGATCACGTCGATACCGTTCTCCACAGACTTCTGTACGAACTCCTCAAGCACATCATCGGCATAGTGACGATAGCCAAGCATGTTCTGACCCCGGAACAGCATCTGGAGGCGGGTGTCGGGCAT
>CAZKHW010000036.1:0-17054 GCA_964552525.1 uncultured Ruminococcus sp.
GAAAAAGGAGAATCCTTATGGCAATTAAAGTCGGTATGGTCTCGCTGGGATGCGAGAAAAATCTGGTAGATTCGGAGCGCATGCTTCAGAAACTCCGCGCACACGGCTATGAGCTGGTGACGGAGTTCGGCGATTCGGATGTAGCGGTGGTCAACACCTGCGGTTTCATCCAGTCCGCCAAGGAGGAGGCGATCGAGACGATCCTCGAGATCAGCAAGCTCAAGCAGGAGGGGCGCGTCAAAAAGCTCATCCTGACCGGATGCCTGACCGAGCGTTACCGGGAGGAGGCTGCCGGGGAATTCCCCGAGGCGGATGCTGTTGTGGGCATCGGCGACAACAAGGATATTGTCGATATTCTGGACAAGGTGCTGCACGGCGAGCGCGTGGTGCATTTTGCGCCGAAATCCGAGGTCGAGCTGTCCGGAGAGCGCATCCTGTCAACACTGCCGTTCTTCTCGTACCTGAAGATCGCCGAGGGATGCTCGAACTGCTGCACCTACTGTGCCATCCCGATGATCCGGGGCGGATTTCGCAGCGCACCAATGGAGGATCTCCTTGCCGAGGCAAGGTGGATGGCGGACAATGGCGTGACCGAGCTGAACATCATCGCGCAGGATACCACGCGCTACGGCGAGGATCTTTACGGCGAGAACAAACTGTGCGAGCTGCTCCGCAAGCTGTGTGAGATCGAAAAGCTCCGCTGGATCCGCGTGCTGTACTGCTATCCGGAGCGCATCACGGACGAGCTGATTGAGACGATCGCAAGTGAGCCGAAGATCGTCAAGTACCTCGACATTCCCATTCAGCACTGCAATGACGAAATTCTCCGGCGCATGAACCGCCCGTCCACCAAGGCAAAGCTCCTGGAGGTCATCGGCAAGCTCCGCGCGGCGATGCCGGATATTGTGCTGCGCACGACGCTGATCGCCGGATTCCCGGGTGAGACGCAGGCGCAGTTCGAGGAGCTGTGCGAATTTGTCAAGGAGGTACAGTTCACGCGGCTGGGGTGCTTTGCCTACTCACAGGAGGAGGGCACGAAGGCAGGAGACTTCCCCGATCAGCTTGACGAGGAGACAAAGGCGCACCGCGCGGACATCCTCATGGAGCATCAGGCGGACATTTCGGCTGCATACAATGAAAAGCAGCTTGGCAGCGAGAAAACCGCTGTGGTGGAGGGCTTTGACAAGTGGGCGGAATGCTATTTCGGCAGGACTTCCGCGGACGCGCCCGACATTGACGGCAAGGTGTTCTTCACCAGCGAGAAACCGCTGCAGCTTGGCGATTATGTGAAGCTGCGGATCACCGACACGCTGGACTACGATCTGCTCGGGGAGGTGATCGCGTGAATCTTCCCAACAAGCTGACGCTTTTGCGGATTCTGCTTGTCCCGGTGTTTCTCCTGTGCATGTACGTGCTGTTCCCGTTTCATTACGTGGCTGCACTGATCGTCTATGCGGCGGCATCGCTGACTGATGCGCTGGACGGACAGATCGCCCGGAAACGCGGTCTTGTCACGACCTTTGGAAAATTTGCAGATCCTCTGGCAGACAAAATTCTGGTGCTGGCGACATTTGCGGCAATGGCGGATCTCAATGCACAGATGAAAAGCGAATACCTGCGAGAATCTCTGCTGGGAGCACCCATCTCTCTGCACGTGACGGGAATTGTGGTCACAATCATCGCGGCAAGAGAATTCATGGTATCCGGTCTGCGCCTGGTGACGGCGGAACAGGGCGTTGTGGTCGCGGCAGGCATCTGGGGCAAGCTGAAAACGGCATTCACGATGGTGACACAGGTCGTCATCCTGCTGTGGCTGGCGGTCTGGGAGATGATGCAGTACTCGATGCCCATTGCGGTTTTGCGCGTGATGGATGCGGTATTCCTGGCGCTGGTGTGGATCTCGGTGATCCTGACAGTGATTTCGGGAGCTGTGTATTTAAAGGGGTACTGGAAGTATATAGATATGAAATAACGTGGGCAATTGTCGGCTTTCGCCGACTTAGGAGGGGCTGCTCGCCCCTCCTAAACCTCCCTCGGCAGGGCGGTGACCGCCCTGCACCCGCATAAAAAAAACCACCGCACCTTGTGAAAGATGCGGTGGTTTTCTTTTTTATGAATTGCCGTCAGGCATTGAGAAATTCTTCCATTGTCCCCGTTCCGCCCGAGCCGAGGTACGCTGTATATTGCAGGATGACAGCGGCATCTCCGGCATCCAGTGCGCCGTCGCCGTTCACATCGGCGGCTTTCTCCTGTGCGGCAGTCAGTCCGCTTGCCTCGCCTGCGCCGATGTTCGCAAGCGCAATGAGCAGGTCGGCGGCGTCCGATGCGTCAATTTCGCCATTGCCGCTGACATCGCCCGGCAGGACGGCAGGAGCATCGCCGAGGGACTCGAAAGTATAGCCGTATTTCTCGGCGTAGGTTTGCGCGGTGGAGTTGGCGTAGCCGTGGACCGTGCCGGTGAAAAAGTCATTGTAATCCTCATCCCATCCATTGGTGATAGTGTCGGAAGTTTCATAAATTTCGCAGTCGGAGTTCAGAATCGTGATCTCGGTCAGGTTTTCGCAATTCCGGAATGCCCCTTCCCCGATGCTCATCACACCGTCTGGGATGGTGACGGAGGTCAGGCTGGTGCAGTTGGAGAATGCACTGTCCCCGATGCTCGTCACGCTGTCCGGGATGGTGATCTCGGTCAGGCTGGAACAGAGGTGGAATGCCCAGTTCCCGATGCTCGTCACACTGTCCGGGATGGTGATCTCGGTCAGGCTGAAGCAGCAGACGAATGCATCATCCCCGATGCTCGTCACGCTGTCCGGGATGGTGATGTCGGTCAGACTTTCGCAGGATTCGAATGCCTCGTCCCCGATGCTTGTCACGCTGTCCGGGATGATGATTTCGGTCAGGCTGGTGCAGTAGGAGAATGCATTATTTCCGATGCTTGTCACGCCGTCCGGGATGGTGATTCCGGTCAGGCTGGTACAGTAGGAGAATGCATTATTCCCGATGCTCATCACGCCGTCCTCAATGATAACGAATTTTATCTCCGATTTACTGTTGTTCCAAGGAACTGTATCATTTTCATCATCATAATAATCTTTCATCGCCCCTGTTCCCAAAATGGTCAGCGTTCCGGTGCTTTCGTCAAATTCCCACGTCACGTTCTCGCCGCATGTGCCGGAGGTGGGGACATCCGGCGTGTCCGGAGTACCATCGAGGGACGCAAAGGTATAGCCGTATTTCTCGGCATAGCTCTGCGCGGTAGAGTTTGTGTAGCCGTGGATCGTGCCGGTGAAAATAGCATTGTAATTATTATCTTTTCTGTTGCAGATGGTGTCGGAGCTGCTGACAATTTCGCAGTCGGGATTCAGGAAGGTGATGTCGGTCAGGCTGGTGCAGTCGGAAAATGCCCCGTACCCGATGCTCGTCACACTGTCCGGGATGTTGATTTCGGTCAGACCGTCGCAGTCGTTGAATCCATAGTTTCCGATGCTCGTCACGCTGTTCGGGATGGTGATGTCAGTCAGACCGTAGCAGCTAGTAAAAGCCCCGTACCCGATGCTCGTCACGCTGTCCGGGATGGTGATATCGGTCAGATCGTAGCAGCAGGAAAATGCAATGTCCCCGATGCTCGTCACGTTGTCCGGAATGGTGATGTCTCCGGAACATGTTGTCCCATCAATCAGAATACCGTTTACAACAACAAGCGGATTTTCTTCTCGTTTTGCAGTAAACCACGGCGTTTCTTTAAATGCATTACCCCCTATGTACGTCATACTGTCCGGGATGGTAATGCCGGTCAGGCTGGTGCAGGCGAAAAATGCATATTCCCCGATGCTCGTCACGCCGTCCGAGATGATGATGCCGGTCAGGCTGGAGCAGTTGAAAAATGCCTCGTCCCCGATGCTCGTTATGCCGTTCTCAATGATGACAGAGCTGACCGGCAAATGATACGAATACCAATCAGGATAAAATTGGTCTCCAAAGTTATAATCCGTCATCGCCCCCGTTCCCGAAATGGTCAGCGTTCCGGTGCTTTCTTCAAATTTCCACGTCACATTCTCGCCGCATGTGCCGGAGGTGGGGGCAGTTTCTTCCGCGGCGGCGGTCAGCATCTGCACAGCTCCTGCTGCCGGGGTGCAGAGCAGGGACAGCGCAAGCAGTCCAGCGGTCAGTCGGTGTTTCATAAAATTACCTCCATTTATCTTCCATATATAGCCCCAAAAATGCGGGTGCAGGGCGGTCACCGCCCTGCCGGGGGTGGTTTAGGAGGGGCTGCTCGCCCCTCCTGAGTCGGCGATAGCCGACTTCGTTGATTACTTCTTCAATGTGCCGTGGGACATTGCCTTGAGGTAGGCATGGATAAATCCATCAAGATCGCCGTCCATGACAGCCGTGATATTGCCGTTTTCAAAGCTCGTTCTGTGATCCTTGACCAGCGTGTAGGGCATGAACACATAGGAACGGATCTGTGCGCCCCATCCGATCTCCTTCTGCACACCCTTGATATCCGAAACCTTCTCCAGATGCTCGCGCTCCTTGATCTCCACCAGCTTTGCCACCAGCATTTTCATCGCATAATCGCGGTTCTGGTACTGGCTGCGCTGGGTCTGGCAGGATACCACGATGCCTGTCGGCTTGTGGATCAGACGCACCGCCGAGCTGGTCTTGTTGACCTTCTGACCGCCTGCGCCGGAGGAACGGTACACCTCCATTTCAATATCCTCGGGACGGATGTCCACTTCCATGTTATCGTCAATTTCCGGCATGACCTCCAGTGCCGCAAACGAGGTCTGACGTCTGCCGGAGGAATCAAAGGGCGAAACACGCACCAGACGATGTACGCCTGCCTCGGATTTCAGATAGCCGTAGGCATTCTCGCCCTCAACCATGATGGACGCGCTTTTCAGACCTGCCTCCTCACCGTCAAGGTAGTCTAACAGCTGCACCTTGAAATTGTGACGCTCTGCCCAGCGGTTGTACATGCGGTAAAGCATTTCCGCCCAGTCCTGCGCCTCGGTGCCGCCTGCGCCCGGATGGAATGTCAGGATCGCGTTGTGCGAATCGTATTCGCCCGACAGCAGCGTTTCGAGATTCTTGTCCTCCAGAAGCTGCTTGAACGCAGCCATCTCGGTGACGATCTCGTTCTGCATGTCCTCGTCCTCCTCCTCCATGCACAGCTCGAGCATGGTAAAGAGATCCTCCAGCTTATCCTCCATCTTCTGATAACCTGCGATCTTGTTTTCAAGCTGCTTGGTTTTCTGGAGAACCTTCTGGGAATTTTCCAGATCATCCCAGAATCCCTCTGCCGTTGCCTGTGCCTGAAGCTCCTCGACCTCAGCCTTTGCTGCCTTGATGTTCAGAACCTCGGCAAGCTCATCAAGCTCCTTGCGGTCTGCATTCAGTTCCAGTTTCAGATCATCTAATAAAATCATAGTTTCTTCTCCTCATCATCAGTATCAGCGGTCTGATCCGCCGTATCTACCATACTTTCATAGCTCTCCCCTGCCATCACATGTTCATCATGCTCCTCGGGGGTCATCTGATTTTTCCGGATGACGCGCACCAGCAGGACGATCACACCGCCCAGCACGATCACACCGATCACAATGCCAAGGATCTTCCCCATCCCTAACCCTGCGGAATGCTGCCGGAATCCCTCGACCTTGACCGGGATCGCCTTGCCGTTTTCATCCGTCTGTTCACCGTCCGTATAGCCGAACGCATAGTCTCCGATCGTCCTGCAATCCGCCGGAATGGTGATCTCCTTCAGATCCGGACAGGCGTAGAACGCATAGCTGCCCACACCGTGCAGCGTGGAGGGCAGTGTAACCTGCCGGAGCGCGGTGCAGTCGGCAAACGCATTCTCATAGAGGATCTCCACACCCTCGGGGAGTGCCACCGAGGTCAGCCCGATGCAGTACTCAAACGCACCGGCACCGATAAACTGCATGGACGAGGGAAAATTCACCTGCTTCAGGTTCTCGGCATGGAAGAATGCCGCGTCATGTACCGTGGTCACGCCCTCGGGGATGGTGAATGTTTCCTGCGGATTGCCGGCAGGATAAGCATACAGCGTGGTTTTGTCCAGCGTATACAGCACACCGTCCTGTGCCGTGTAGACAAGATTTCCCTCCTCTGTCTCGAATGCGGACAGGTTCGTGCAGCCCAGAAAGGACAGGCTGCCGATATCCTGGAGCTGCGAGGGAACGGTAAAACTCTCTGCCGTTTCACAGCCGCAGAACGTCCCCGATGCCAGCTTTGTCACGCCCCGGGGGACATCGAGCTGTGCGAGATTCGAGCAGAACGCAAACGCGTAATTGCCAAGGCTGGTAATGCCGTCCGGCAGCCCGATCTCCGTGAGCAGGGTGCAGTTATAGAACGCCTCGTCTCCGATGGAGGTGACCGTCTCCGGGACATTCACGTCCGTGAGGGAGACACAGGCATGGCACATCCCCTCGGGAATTTCTGTGAGTTTTCCGGGCAGGTGCAGGCTTTCCAGTGACAGGCAGCCGCTGAATGCATTGCCGCCGATGGTTTCGACAGTTTCGGGGATGGTGAGCTTTGTCAGGCTCTCACATCCGGCAAAGGCATAGCGTCCGATATAGGTGATGCCGTCACTCAGCTCCACGGAATCCAAGTTGGTGCAGCCGTAGAATGCGCCGTCTGCGATGCCGACAACTTTATAGCCGTCCGTCTCTGACGGCAGCTTGACGGAAAATGCGGAGGTATCACATCCGCAAAGCTCCACACCGCCCTCGGTGTAGGCGAAGGTGAACATGCCGTCTGAATAGGTTTCGCCGCTTTCCTGCGCGGATGCACTGAACGGCAGACAGGGCAGGATGCAGAGCATGCCTGCGGCGAGGGTCGTGATCCATTGTTTGATGTGCATGAGATTTCTCCTTTGAACGCTGATTGTGGGGCTTTGCCCCACACCCCACCAGAGGCTTTGCCTCTGGACTCCACCAAAGGGACATTGTCCCTTTGGAATCCCGCTATGTTATTTTCTAATTCAATTCGTATTTTTTCTGGATGCGCTTTTGCATCACCACGATCAGAATGGTCAGGATAATGACCAGCGCGATCACGCCCAGAATAATGTAAATGAATACCGTCCCCTGCGTCACGCCGCCCGTACATTTGATGCTGTTGTTTACACAGTAGGTAAATGCCGCAGTATCGTCCTTCGCGTCGATCTCGAAATCCGGCAGGCGTTTCGGCTTATCATCCTCACCCATATACCAGCCGAATGCATACGTTCCGATGCTGCCCGTGTTCTTGGTCAGATGCACGCGCGTCAGGCTCGGACAGTTGAAGAAAGCATTGTTCCCCACGCTCTGCACGCCCTCCGGGATCTCGATCTGTGAGAGCTGCATGCAGTTGTAAAAGCAGTTTTCGCCGATCTTGGTCAGGCTCTGGGGGAGCGATACGCTGGTAAGCGCGGCGCAGCTTCCGAACACCGAACCATCCAGCTCCTCGATGCCCTCGGGAATGTCGATGCGCTCCAGCGCGGTGCAGTAATAGAACGCATCCCTGCCAAGTGAGGTAATGCCGCTGATGTCCACGCGTTTCAGGTAGGGATTGCCGATAAAGGCGTTGTCGTAAATGACCGTACATCCCTCGGGAATCGCATATTCCTCGGAAGTGTTCGCGCTCGGATAGAGGTAGAGCGTTTCACCGGACTTATCAAACAAAATGCCGTCCTCGTCCTTGTAGGCAGGGTTATCCGGAGAGACGCTCACGCCGTCTAAGCTCGCACAGCCCTCAAAGGCGAATGCCTCGATATCGTCACAGGACGCAGGAATATTGACATCTATCAGGGAGCTGCATCCGCAGAACGCCTGAAATCCGATATTTTTGAGTTTTCGGGGAAAATTGACATCACGCAGTGCCGCGCAGTAATAGAACGCATAGTCCTCAATGACCGTCACGGTATCGGGAATGGTGACCTTTGTCAAGTCGTTGCAGTCCTTAAAGGCATCCACCTCGATCATGGTAATGGTCTTGCCGTCAATTTGGGACGGCACAGTGATCTCGGTGACGCTCTTGTCATTGCAGGCTACCGAAACCACGCCGTCCTCGTATTCGCGGACGTACCACAGCTCCTCCTCGTCCTCTGCCGCTGCCCCGATGCTCGGGAATGCGGTCATCAGAAGTCCTGCCGCGGCAAGCAGAGCCGCAAATCTTCCTTTATTCCGCATGGTCATCATCTCCTGCGGCTTTCTTTTTTCGTTTCGATTTTCTGGAATAGGCAACGAACAGGATCACCGCCAGTACCAGCAGCACGCCGCCGCCGATGCCCAGCATGAGCTGGAGCTTCTGATTGCCGTGCAGACCTGCGCCGATCTCATCCGTCAGCGAGGCACTTCCACCCTCGGGGGAGCTTTCCTCTGCAGGCGCACTGCTCTCGTCCGTTTCGTTCTCCGTCTCGTCAAAGACCTCCTCTAAGAGCTTGCCGCCGCCCAGCTCATAGGGGATGTTGGCATCCTCTACGGCAACGAAAGTGAAATGGTTCTCGTAGTTATTTTCAGAATCATAGGCGGTGCAGTATTCCTGCGCCATGGTGTATGGTTCGCCGTAGACGGTAAAATCCGCAATTGCGTTGTAATTCTTGTCATAGCCAAAGGAGCAGTAACTGATCTCCTCGACAGCGCGCGGAATGGTGATGCATGACAGGCTCGTGCCGCAGAACGCATACTGCCCTACGAATGTCAGTGTTGAGGGGAGCGTGATCTGCGTCAAGGCTCTGTCATAGGCAAATGCCGCATGGTAAATTTTCTCAATGCCATTGCCCATATGCACCTGATGGAGCGAATCGCAGTGGGCAAAGGCGTAGTCGTCGATCTGGTAGACCGTTCCGGAGATGTTTGCCGTCTCAATATTCGAGTGCGCAAATGCCCAGTTGTCGATAAATTCCACACCCTCGGTGATGTTGATGGTTTTCAGGTTCTGCGCAAAGCAGAATGCACCAGGCGCGATCTCGTCCACGCCGGACGGCGTGGCGTATTCGGTTCCCTCCCTTGCGGCAGGGTATGCCACCAGAAATGCACCGTCGTCCGCCATCAGAATGCCGTCCTCATTGACGAAATAGTAGGGATTGCCCTCCTCGACATAAAACGTCGTAAGCGCGGTGCAGCCCATAAATACATTTTCGCCCATATCGGTCAGCCCTGCCGGAATGGTCACAGAGGTGACACCGCGTGCCTCCAGAAAGCACGCATTGCCGACATAATCCACCGGATGTCCGTTGATCTCGGACGGGATGACCAGATCTCCCTCAAAGGTATCGGAGAGCAGAAAGTCATACAGCTTTGCATTTCCCTCGGCATCCAAGCCGTACTTGTATCCGATCTCAAGATTTTCCACGCTCTCTGCAAACGCCGTCATGGGTGCCGGGAGCAGGGAAAGTCCCAGCAGTGCGGAGAGCAGAATTGTCATTTTTTTCATAGCTTACTTTTCATCCTTATTAAAGTGTACAAAACAGTCTGCTATCGCCGACTTAGGAGGGGCTACTCGCCCCTCCTAAACCACCCTCTGCAGGGCGGTGACCGCCCTGCACCCACATCATTTTAAAAACTCAAAGTATTACTCTACCGTAACAGATTTAGCAAGATTTCTCGGCTTATCCACATCCGTGCCCTTGTGGACAGCGGTGTAGTACGCAATGAGCTGCAGCGGAACGACCGCCAGCATCGGCATGAGCAGATCATCGAACTGCGGCAGCCTGAACTGCTCATCTGCCACATCCTGCTCAGGGCTGTAGTCATCACGGGAGATCAGGATCACCTTCGCACCGCGTGCCTTGACCTCCTTGATGTTGCTAATGGTCTTGTCAAACAGCTTTGTCTGCGTTGCCACCGCAATGACGGGCATGTTCTCGGTAATGAGCGAGATCGTGCCGTGTTTCAGCTCACCGGCAGCGTAGGATTCCGAATGGATATAGGAGATCTCCTTCAGTTTGAGCGAACCTTCCATCGAAAGCGCATAGTCCAGACCGCGCCCGATGTAGAGCAGGCTGTCGGCGGTGATCAGCTCTGCGGCGATCTTCTGGGTCATCTCGTGATGCGCAAGGATCTCCTCGATCTGCGCCGGCGTCTCCTGGAGAAGTGCCGTCAGACGGCGGCATTCCGCCTCGTCGATCATTCCCTTTGCCAGTGCCAGCTCAAACGCAAACAGGTACATCACCGCGATTTGCACCATATACGCCTTTGTCGATGCCACGGCGATCTCCGGACCTGCGTGAGTGTAGATGAGCATGTCAGCCTCCCGGGCAATGGAGCTGCCCTTGGCATTGACGATGGCAAGAGTCTTTGCCCCCAGCTCCTTGGCAAGGCGCATGGCTGCCAGAGAATCCGCCGTCTCACCGGACTGGCTGATGATGATGACAAGATCCCCCTCACCCACCAGCGGCTCACGATAGCGGAATTCGGACGCAATGTCCACATTGACAGGGATCCGCGCCAGCTTTTCGATGACATACTTGCCGACAACACCGGCATGCATGGCAGTACCGCATGCGACAACGTGGATGGAACGGAAATTTCTGAGCGTGTCGAGGGTGATGCCGCACTCCTCCAGATTGGGCATGCCATCCGTGATCCGGGGCGTGATGGTGGTCTTGATGGCAGTAGGCTGCTCGTGGATCTCCTTGATCATAAAGTGCGGATAACCGCCCTTTTCGGCTGCACTGACATCCCAGTCGGCAGTTTTCAGCTCCTTCTCGACCTTCTGGTAGTGGATATCATAGACCTTCGCCTCACTGCGCGAAAGGACAGCGATCTCACCCGGCTCGAGCAGGTAGTAATTTCTGGTGTACTGGAGGATCGCGGTCACATCGGATGCGATAAAGCTCTCCCCTTCGCCGATGCCGACGATCAGGGGGCTTTCCTTGCGCAGCGCGAACACCATATCCGGGAAATCCGCGAACATAACACCCAGCGCGTAAGAGCCTTCCAGCTCTTTCATGGTCTTGATGATGGCATCGACAGGATTGCCGGGTGTCATCTCGTAGTAATAGCCCAGGAGTTGTGCCACGACCTCGGTATCGGTATCGGACTGGAATTCCTTGCCCTTGGTAAGGAGAAATTCCTTAAGCTTCTTGTAATTTTCGATGATGCCATTATGGACAATGGTCACACTGCCGCCGGCATGGGGATGGGAATTGCGGTCGGACGGCTCACCGTGGGTCGCCCAACGGGTATGACCGATACCGGTATTGCCCTGCGGCTTGCCTTCTGTCTGCATTCTGGTTTCAAGATCTGCCAGTCTGCCCTTGGACTTGGCAACTTTGACCTGTCCTTTTTCAAATACGGCGATACCTGCCGAATCATATCCTCTGTATTCCAGACGGGACAGCCCGTCGATCAGAACCTCCGCCGCATCACGTGCGCCGACATAACCAACGATTCCACACATAGCTGGTTCTCCTTTCACCTGTAAGAGCCTTCACTGCCGAAGAACGGCAGCACTTTCCTAATATTATACCATATTATACGGAGAAATGCAAGCATAATCAGAGAATTCCTCACAATTCAATACGATTCAATTATGCGCACCGCCGCCGTCTAAGGCTGCCGCCTTTGGAAACCGCTCGTTGTGCGCTTCGCGCCAGTACGAACTCCACGCCGCGCCAGCTTTGCCCTCTTGCCGTCAGGCAAAGGGCATTGCGGATACCAGAATCCGATTTGTTGTCATCGCCAACTCGTCAGCGCGGACTCCGCGCCTTTCCACATTTTTAACATTGAAAATTTGTTGAAAACTTTTTGAAAAATGCTTGCAATTTCTTTTGATTTATGTTAGAATATAATATGTACAATTATGTATAGGAGGTTGAGGCATGAACTCTTTTGACGAAGTCTTTGAACAGGTCAAGCGGTACATCACAGAGCATGAACTGATCTCGGATGTTGCCCGCACCACCTGGATCGACA
The DNA here is from genome assembly GCA_964552525.1 of uncultured Ruminococcus sp. Taxonomy (GTDB): domain Bacteria; phylum Bacillota; class Clostridia; order Oscillospirales; family Ruminococcaceae; genus UBA3855. Next base: position 11,925 of record CAZKHW010000036.1, read on the forward strand.
CAATGATTCCTGTCGGATTGGAAGGACAGGATGCTGTATTTCAGATAGATACCGTTTTTCAACAAGGCATTATCCAGAATAATTACAAGGCAATGCTCGAAAATGTCCTCGAAAATGTCATGGGCTTTCCGCTGAATCTGGTGGTCAATGTCGTTGTCCCCGTCAAGGACGAGCCGGTTGACACACCCTCTCTGCCAGATTTCGATGAGCTGGAGGAAAAAAACGCAGAGCTGCAAAAAAGCTACGAATTTGCAGAATATGACTATACGTTCGACACCTTCATCGTTGGACGCTCCAATGAGTTTGCCTATGCAGCCTGCAAGGCAGTTGCCACCGACGCCGGATCGACCTATAATCCCCTGTTCATTTACGGTCCGTCCGGTCTTGGCAAAACGCACCTTGTGACCGCCATCAAGCAGGAGATCAGCAAGCTCGCCCCGGACAAGAATGTCATCTACGTCACTGGCGAGTCGTTCGGCAATGAGCTGATCAAGGCGATCGACCAGCGCGATACGGGCGTATTCCACGACAAGTACCGCAATGCAGATGTCCTCATTGTCGATGATATCCAGTTCTTCTCCGGCAAGGAGCGTATGCAGGAGGAGTTCTTCCATACCTTTAATAAGCTGCATTCCGAGGGCAAGCAGATCGTCATCACCTCGGATAAGCCGCCCCGCGATCTCAAAACTCTGGAGGAGCGTATCCGCAACCGCTTTGAATGGGGACTGATCGCCGATATCAGCGTGCCGGACTTTGAGACACGCTACGCCATCATCCGCCGCAAGGCAGAGCTGCTGGATCTGAAAATTCCGGATGAGGTGACGGAATTTATCGCCACGCGCCTGAAAACCAACATCCGTCAGCTTGAGGGTGCTGTCAAGAAGCTCAAGGCGCTCAAGCTGCTTGCAAACAGCTCTCCGACCATTTCGATGGCACAGAGCGTCATCCGCGATATTCTCACCGACGACCAGCCCATCCCGATCACCGTGGAAAAGGTCATCGCCGAGGTTGCCAATGTTTACGGTATCACGCCGGATGATATCCGTTCCAGCAAGCGCACTGCGCAGATTTCCACCGCACGCAAGGTAGCTGCCTACGTTGTCCGCGAGGTCACTGGCATGCCTCTTGCCGCCATCGGCACGGAATTTGGCGGCCGCGATCACTCCACGATTGTATACGCCATCAACAACGTCACTGTTGCCCTGAAAAAGGACGAGAACCTGCGCACTCTTGTGGAGGATATCATCAAGGATATCCGTGATAAGAATCCCCAGCCCGTCACAAACTGACGGCGGCGCGGGTGCCCGCGCTGGCGAGTTGGTTGTCAGGATGGTTTCGGGTTCTGATGTCCGCAATGCCCTTGCCTGCGGCAGAGGGCAAAGGCGCGGAGTCCGCGCTGACGAGTTAGCGGTAAGGATAGATCGCTTTCTATTGTCCGCAATGCCCTTTGCCTGACGGCAAGAGGGCAAAGCTGGCGCGGCGCGGAGTTCGTGCTGGCGCAAAGCGCACAGCAGCGGTTTTCAAAGGCGTCAGCCTTGGGCGGCGGCGGTGCGCAGCACCGCCCCTACTCCCCCTCCCCTTTGGGCAGGGGGATGGGACAACCCTTGCAGGAAAGTTAATAATGATACGATCTTTCACCCGTGTTTTCCACAATTGTGTTGAAAACTATGTGTGAAAAAGTGGATTACTTTCCGTTTTAAACTTCTTTCCACCAACTTTTCAACAACAAGTTGAAAAGTTGAGTGGATAGTTTGTCCCATAGTTTCCGTAGATTTCCAGAGATGCGACAAGCATTTCCACTTTTTCCGGATATCGGGTTTTCACGCTCTCCACCGTGTTGAAAATGGGCTGTCATATTTTCCACAGAATTTTCCATAAATTTTCCCTTTCCACTCCACAATTTTTCCACACTTCCACAGCCGGACATGCCGGCAAACAGTTTTCCGCTTTTTCACATTTTTCCATATACCCCCTTGTGGAGGAAAACCAATGGAGTCTGCGGCGTTTTGGGGGCATTTCAACTTTTCAGCCCCCCCTACTACTACTACTAGTTTATTCTTTTTAGATAGATAGATCTATTTCAAGCATCCCCAGCCTTCTGCCGCCTGCGGCGGTGGAAAGTCAAGCAAACAAAAAATCAATCCGTTAAAATTGTGATTTCCACAAAAAAGCTGCGCAAGCTTTGCCCTCTTGCCGTCAGGCAAAGGGCATTGCGGACGATAGAATGCGATCCATCGCCATCGCAAACTCGTCAGCGCGGACTCCGCGCCATTGCGGACGATAGAATGTGATCTATCGCCATTGCAAACTCGTCAGCGCGGATTCCGCGCCTTGCAAGCGCGCTCAAAATAAGGAGAATACTATGCAATTCATTTGTGATAAAAACGAGCTGTGCAATGCCATTGCCCATGTGTCCAAGGGTGTTTCCGTCAAGTCTACCATTCCGGCACTTGAAGGTATCTGCGTACAGATGGAAAACGGCAGCATCACGCTGACCGGATATGATCTGGAGATCGGCATCCGCACCAGTATTTTGGCAGAATGCAAGGATACGTTCTCTTTCGTGCTCAATGCCCGGCTGTTCGGCGAAATGGCACGCAAAATGACCGGAGAAACCATTCTGTTCGAGATCGACGAAAACCTCAATGCACGGCTGTCCAGCAATGAGACTACCTGCCGCATCTCTGCCATGAGTGCGGAGGAATTCCCGGCACTCCCCGTGGTCGAGACTACCACGAAAACCGCGATCCGGCAGGATCTTCTGCGTTCTATGATCCAGCAGTCGAGCTTTGCGGCATATACCAAGGAGGATAAGCCCATCCTGACAGGACTTTTGTTTGAGTCCAGTGAGGGCATGTTCTATGTTGTAGCGATGGACCGCTACCGTCTGGCAATGCGGCAGGAGGCGGTCAAGGATCTGGGAACGTTCCGGTTTGTCGTGCCGAAAAAGGCTCTGGGTGAGCTGATCGGCATGCTCAAGGATGATGCCGAGGTGCCGTGCGAATTTGCGACCAATGGCAAGCATATTGTATTTTCAGTCAATGGCTTTGACCTGTTCGCACGTCTGCTGGAGGGACAATTCCACAATTTCCGCAGCAGCATCCCGGGCGATGCCAAGACGATTGTCAGCATGAATACCAGAGATCTGTCAGGCTGTGCAGAGCTTTGCTCACTGTTCATCAACGACAAGAACAAAGCCCCCATGCGCTGCGTGTTCAGCCAGTCCGAGATGGCGATCTCCTGCAAGACCGGTATCGGCGAGGTCAATGACAGAGTGCCGGCGGATATCAACGGCGAGAGCGTGACCATCGGATTTTCCAATAAATATCTGCTCGAAGCACTGCGTGCCTGTGATACTGACCGCATCCGTCTGCACATGAGCGGCAGCAATAAGGTCATCAAGATCACACCGCCCGAGGGCGAGAGCTTTGTCTATCTGATTATGCCGATCCAGTTAAAAAATTAAGCGCGGGTGCCCGCGCTGGCGAGTTTGCGGTAAGGGATTGATCGGATTCAAATGTCCGCAATGCCCTTGCCTGCGGCAGAGGGCAAAGCTGGCGCGGAGTCCGCGCTGACAAGTTGGCAATAACGATAGATCGGATTCTATCGTCCGCAATGCCCTTTGCCTGACGGCAAGAGGGCAAAGCTGGGCACGGAGCCCTGTGTATATGGAGGAACTATGGAAACATCTAGCGTTAAAATCAGAACCGAGTTTATCAAGCTCGACCAGCTTATGAAATTTTCCGGACTGTGCGATACCGGCGGCTTTGCCAAAGAGCTGATCCAGCAGGGGCAGGTCAAGGTCAACGGCGAGGTCTGCACCATGCGCGGCAAGAAGATCCGCCCGGGTGACGTGATCGAGGTTGACCGGATGAGGGTCGAGGTAGAGTAACCATGTATATTACGTCCTTTTATGCGGACGGATTTCGGAATCTGCATCAGGTGCGGCTCACGCCCGATCCGCACTTCAACCTCATCATCGGCGATAATGCACAGGGAAAGACCAATCTTCTCGATGCCATCTGGCTGATGACGGGCTGCAAGAGCTTTCATGGCGCGAAGGAACGCCACTATATTGGATTTGATGCGGATTTTTTTCAGTGCGACATGCACTTTCATGATGACCGCCGGGAGCAGCGTATCACCTACAGCCTGGAACGCGGTCAGAAAAAGAAACGAAAAATTACCATAAACGGCGTGGATTCGCAAAAAACCGGAGGTCTGTTCGAGAGTTTTCACTGCGTGGCGTTCTCGCCCTGTGATGTGGAACTGGTCAACGGTGCGCCTGACAAGCGGCGTTCCTTCATGGATCTGTGCGCGTGTCAGCTCCATCCTTCCTCGATGCAGTACGTCCGCAGTGCCGCACTGCTCTTAGCACAGCGCAATGCCGGCATCCAGAATGCCGCGCGCGGACGCATCCGGCAGGAAGATATTACCCTCTGGGATGCCCAGCTTGCACAGACAGGTGCAATGATCTCGTGTATGAGAGCTGCTTATATACGAAGTCTGTCACCGCTTTGCAGACAGCTCTACAGCGTCATGACCGGCGGCAGCGAGACCTTGCAGATCTCCTACCGCAGCGCGGTGTACGGAGATACCGAGCTGCCAGACCGTCCCACGCCCGAACTGATCGACCAGTACCGTGAGATCCTTGCACTGCATGCGGACGAGGATCTGCGGCTGGGCTACACCTCACGGGGCATCCAGCGCGATGACATGATCCTGTCCATTGACGGGAATGCCGTGAGCATCTTCGGCTCACAGGGGCAGCGCAAAAGCACAGCATTGGTGCTAAAGCTCGCACAGGCACATCTCTACAACGAGAAAAACGGCAGATCTCCGGTCGTTCTGCTGGATGATGTCATGGGAGAGCTGGACGAACGCCGCCAACGCCTGATCTACGATATGGTCGCGGATATGCAGGTGTTCATCACCCTGTGTCACCCCTCCTCGCTGCGCTTGGAGCACAGCGGTGGAAAAACCTTCCGGATGCAGGGCGGCGAGGTGACCGCGGCGCGGAGTCCGCGCTGACGAGTTTGCGGTAAGAATAAATAGGATTCTGGTGTCCGCAATGCCCTTTGCCTGCGGCAAGAGGGCAAAGCTGGCGCGAAGCGCACAGCCAGCGGTTTC
>CAZKHW010000037.1:0-16785 GCA_964552525.1 uncultured Ruminococcus sp.
TGCATTGTGCTTTGGCTTCGTGTACTCGCTTAACTCGTGTAGACACGCTCTAATGTCATGCCGTTCTTGTCAAACCACCCTGCCACAAGTGCAGAATGGTCATGTGCTGCGCTGCAATATCTGTAGCCCCTGCCGTTTGTGCCAAACTCACGACGCAGGAACTCTGCATTTTCAGAGGTTGTCTTGCCCTTCTGAAATTGCGCCACAATGCGTTCCAATGATTTCGGCTCATTGCTGCCGCATTTCAGTGCAAAATCAATCATTTCCTGTTCAATCGGATACTCCGGCGCAGCAATCTTTTTGGGTTTGACGGTGCGTGCCTTTTTTCCGACCTTTTCAATCGGGACAGGCTCACCAAACAGCGTAAGCTGCATTTCACCTTCTTCTGGTTCGGGTGTCATTTCAGGTTTCGGCGGCTCTGAAAAGATAGGTGTTTCTATCTCCCGACCTTCCGGGATAAACTCAAATCCCATTTTCGTCAGCTTTTCCTGCCAGTGACCGTAGATGTTCTGTACATTGTCAGGGTGTTCTTTTTCTTTATTAGACAGGCGAATAGAATAGTCATTTTTTGTGACAACCGTCCATTCCTCTCCATCCAACCAAATTGTATCACCTGCCTCCAGATTGTCAGCATAATAACCGTTGGCATCATGGGTGATCGGTGCATGGTACAACTCAAACTGCTCCAGATCGTATGCCTGTACATCATTCAGCTTGACAGGCTTTCCGTTATGGTTGATGTAGGGAACATCCTGATCGGTTCTCAGAATCGGAGCAGAAAATTCCTTGCCGCCCATGCTGCAATCTGCTGTGATATTTCCGTCTGTTTCGCTGAAGCTGTAAATGATAAGACGATTGTTTGTCGACGCAGGAGTAGACTTTGTGACAGCCGGTTCGGTCAGATATTTTCCTTCCTCTATCAGCTTTGCGATCATGCTCTGCACCATATCCCATGTAAGACCGCATTCTTTGGTTCTGGACAGATAGGTGCTGCCCTCCCATATCATCAAGCCGTTATCGGCTGTTTTGTATCCGACACGCACAGCACCTATATCCATTTCAGAATATTCCGTGTTAAATGCAGTCTCTACAAAGGCAGCACGTTCCTCCGGATTCTCATTTTCTGCAAAGAAAGCAGCGATTTCACCGCATTTCTTTGCATAGAACTGGTCATGCGTCAGAATACCGGCAATCAGGCTTTCATCCGTCAGAGGGGGAAGTGTCCCCCTGATTAGCGGAAAGTTATTGACAATGACCGGCTCCTGTTCCGGCGGTTCAGGCTCTGTAATGGTTTGCGGCTCTGCTGATTGTACCGGTTCAGTTTCTGTTGTCTGTTCCGGCTCTGTCGGCGTAACAGTTTCCTCCGGAGCAGCCAGCATTTTATCACGATTCCGTATCGCAGCCTCTATGATACTCCGGATTTCCTCAGCCTGCACCGGGGAATAGCGGTCAGCTTCAAACCTGTTAAAAAATGCCACCGGGTCAATGTTAGTGTCCTCCGTATTCTTAAATACATGCCCTGCTGCTGCATAGCTGTCCAGCCGACGGTTAAAATCCGCATGGAGAAACCGCTGTTTCAGGTTCTCAATTGTCAGTTCCTCATCCGGAATACGATGTCCTCCATGATCCTGTGTTCGAGCATCAGCAGACGGGTTTTCTCCCACTCCTGCATCTGCCGGAAATCCGTCGGACGGGGATTCTCCTGCCGGAATTGTTCTTCCAGCTCCGACCAGCGTTTCTCCGCCTGTCGGTCTATCTCCCGTGGTACGATGTTCCATCGCCCCGTCATGACGAGTACCGCTACCTCTGCCGGGTATTCCGATTTCATCCACGTCTGCCACGTCTTGCCCCATCTGCCTATCGGCTTTTGCAGCAATGCCTGTTCCTTCGGGTTGTCCGTGTACTGCATTTCGGTCAGATACTGCCCTGTCGGGCTGAGCTTGTAATTCATGTGTCTGCTCCCTCCTTTTTTTCAATATCTGAATTACCTCATGCTCCAGTTCAAGAAGCGAATCCTTTGCGGATTTCTGCACCAGATCGCAAAAATAGATCAGGTCACGGGTGTCTCTGAATTTGTCAGCCGCATTCAGATTCAGACCTCCGCTGATCTTCATGTTGCTGTCCAGCTCACAGCGGCAGGATACCATAAAGCGCACTGCTGATACCACACTCTGCTGATATGCTTTGACCTCATCCTCCGAAAGCTGCATTTGTCCGGTAATGTACTGCATGTCGGTCAGACGGCATTTGAGGTTATCCACCGATACTGCTGCAATGGTTTCCTGAATGGTTTTGCAGTCAGCACCATATTTCCGGTTGATCACCTCTGTCAGCTCTGCGGATAAATCCGGTGTCAGCTTCCAGAGCGATGGAATGCGCTTTCCGTTGGTCTGCGTAATATCAAACATGTGGCAGCACTTGCAGTCCTCACCAAATACGGCGATACTATGCTCACCACGATTGACGAGTCTGCCCAGCCTGTTCCATGTTTCCAGTGTTGCAACTTTGGTTGCGTTCGGATTCTGATGATAGATCAGGGCAGCGTCCGAAAAACTCTGCTTATACATACCTGCCGAAAACCGCAGGAACTGTGCCAGCTCCTGCTTGTTTTTCAGCAGACGGTTTGTGATTTCTGTCCAGTTGTAGAGGACGGAATTATATCTGCTCAAAAAATCTCCCCTTTCTTTCGGGTTTGATATTGCTTTTTATAAATAAATATGCTATAATTAAATTGGCATAAATTCACCTCACCAATCTTCTATAAAAGGAGGATAAATATGGTTTTGTTCTTCACCACCGCCCTCATGGATTCAAATAATCAGCCAGATATTATTAATTCGGCTGTTCTAACTGCTGCTGTATTTGCGGCTATTGTTACATCTGTAACTAATCTTATTATTTCTATTGCTAATGGGCAACGATTAAAGAAAATAGAGAAGCAAAAGCAACAAAATGAAATTGAAAAATACCGATATACTAGGCTGTATGAATTAATACTTAATTGGCATAATTATGATTCAGAGTTCTCAGGAGAATCTGTTAGTGAAATTACAACCAATCGGTTAGTCAACTCATTCTTGGATAATACTAGTAGATATGAAATTGCAAAACCATTATTAGATGATTTATATAAAAAAGATTTAGATATCAAGCTTCAACGTGGACAAGAAGAATTAAATAAATTAATTGATGCTACTAAATCGGATGATTTTAGTGTGGTTTTTTCCGATTATTTAAAAATTAGTAGTGAATTTTCTGATGCATTAAAAGGCGCTATTAATGAACAACTTGAGTTGCTTTTACTACAGAATAAGTCATAGAACTCATCATTTTTCAAGCGTTTTGCATTGGTAAAATTGCTGTTTCTCGTCATTTCTTTCGTTTCCCGTCATTCAAAAATCCCAACAGCTTGAGATTGACATATTTCCCGGTATCGTCCAGTAGGAATACAGCACTATACTTGTTCCCCTTAGAGGATGTGCAATCCCTCAATGTGACCTTTCCGGTTGCCAGTAGCTCCCTGATCTCTGTTGCCGTGTAGCTTCTGCCGATACGCTTGTCCTGCCCCCAGATAAAGAAGCCACAGTTATCACGCCCTCCAGAGCAGGAAAAACCTTTGCTGTTCTGCGATACCGGCTTACCGCATCGTGGGCAAGTACCGACTACCACCTTACGAGTAACCGATGTGCGCTGCTTGCACTGTTTCTCAAAATCGATAATATCAGAAACATTCTGCTTGATCTCATTCAGCAGAGTGTTCGGGCTTACCTCACCGTTCTCAATGTCAGAAAGCATCTGTTCCCAATGTGCCGTCAGCTCTGCCGACTTTACATTCTCCGGGAGGGATTCAGCAAATGCCTTGCCGTAATCCGTTGAAAGAAGCAGCTTCTTTTTACGCTCAATGTAGCCAGCCGCAATCAATTCCTCAATGATTGCCGCCCTTGTTGCCGGAGTACCAAGTCCTCTGTCCTTGACAAATGTTTTCAGAGCCTTATCCTCAATCAGGCGGTCAATATTTTCCATTACCGCCAGAAGCGAGCTTTCTGTAAAGTTCTTCGGCGGTTTGGTTTCGCCCTCTCGGACAGTAACATCCTCTGCCGGAAATGAATCGCCCTCATTGTAGCCGACTGTCGGGTATTCCGCCCGTTCGTTACGATACAAATGCCATCCGAGCTGCATCGGCATTCTGGTTGTCAGCCTGAACTTTTCGCCCTCCACCTGAAATTCATATTTCATTTCGTGATACAGAAACGGCAGATCCAATGCGCCGAGAAAACGGTCAATCACAAGCTGCACGACATTGCGCTCCTGATCAGTCAGCTCTGTCTGCCCCAGCCTGCCGATCACATTGGTGGGAATCAGCGCATGGTGATCGGATACCTTGCTGTTATCGAAAATACGCTTATCCAGATTCAGCCCTTGTCCCAGCAGATTCTGCACACGATCCCCGTCATAACCGGAAAGGCACTTGACAATACTTTCGACCAGCGGCTTCATATCGTCGGTCAGATAGTTGCTGTCGGTACGGGGATAAGTAATCAGCTTCTGTTCATAGAGCGACTGCGCCGCTTTGAGCGTATCTGCCGCTGTCATACCGAACACATCATTTGCCTCCTGCTGTAAAGAGGTCAGACTATGCAGCAGCGGTCTTTCCTCTTTCTTTTTCTTCATATCCGCAAATGTAACAGTACAGGTCTTACCGCTGCATTTCGCTGCAACCGCTTCTGCTTCGGATCTGGTATCAAACACCGTTTCGCATTCCGCACCATTGGAAAGTACCAGCTTGAAAAACGGCTTCTTAATAAAGTTAGCAATCGCCTTGTCACGCTCCACAATGATATGCAGCACAGGCGTTTTCACTCTGCCGACCTTGTGACTGTCATCATTGACAATGCTGTACAGCCGGGAAAGGCTCATGCCGAGAATCCAGTCTGCTTTGGCTCTGGCGAACGCCGCCGAAAACAAATCGTCCTTGTCACTGCCGTTCAGCAGGTGATTCATGCCCTGCTTGATACTTTCATCCGTCAGGGAGCTGATCCACAGCCGCTTCATCGGCTTGCGCCAACCAAGATAATTGTAAATGTAGCGGAATATCGCTTCACCCTCACGCCCTGCATCACAGGCATTGATGATTTCCGACACATCCTCACGGAAAAACAGCTTTTTTAGCAGACTAAGCTGCTCCCCATAGCCCTCCAGAGGAAACAGCTTAAACTCCGGAAGCAGCGGAAGCGATTCCAGATTCCATGCCTTCCAGCCGTAGTCCTCCGGCATACCAATGCCGATCAGGTGTCCGAGCGCATTTGTTACAAGATAGCCGTTTCCCTGATAGTAGGAAATTTTGCCGTCCTTGATACGCTCATTTGCACCGATACTATACGCAACACTTTGCGCCACAGAGGGCTTTTCACATACGATCAGTCTGAACATTACGCTGCCTCCTTTGCATGAAACTGCTCCGGCATACAGAGATTGCGTTTCAGCTTTGCAATCATCTGTGCCGCCAGCTCAATGATAAATTCATAAGAATTGAAATCCTCAAAGGTATCCGTTTCCGTGCGGTAAATGGTGGTCACATTATCATCCGATGTGATGATGTAGTACAGCAGGAGAATCCGCTGTTCCTCAATGTCATAGACCACATCATAGCCACGGGAGATCAGCTTTGTTTCCAGCCCGGTTGCAGAGTAGCTGTCCACCTGCATGGTTGCCAGATGAATCGCCCTCTCGCAGAGCAGACCGTTTTCCTTGATATGCTCCGGGAAAATCTCACGGGTGAACTGCTCACCGGCATAGAAATGATAGTGATACACGCTGTACTCCTTCATTTCAGCCGCCGGAATACGGTTCATTACTGAAAATGCCGACTCCACAAGATAGCCCAGCTCATCATCGTCCATGTAATCGCTCATTACCTCCTGCTGAGTACAGAACGCAAGCAAGGCAGTTTCAATTTCTTCGTTCAATTTAGTGAATTTCATTAAGCATCTTCCTTTCTGTTCGTTGCAGCGACCGCTGCTGATTGATCGGCTTTTGCAGGTGTTTCAGACTCAGGATTCTCCGAATTGACTGTAAGCTGTCCGGCAGAAACCGCCTGCCGCAGACTGTCAATGTCGTAACCGCCCTCATGGATCAGATGAAACAGAGAATTCATTTTCACCTTGTCCAGCTTTGCGGCAAGCTCATCTGCCTTTTTCTCCTGCTTTTTGAGAATATCCCTATGGTAGCCGATCAGCTCCTTCGTGCGCTGAATATTCTCCCTGCATTTCTGCAATTCCTCCATAATGCGCTGTTCCTTATCCGCCATGATTTCGCCCCTTTCTGATTCTGTAAATAACATAGGCAATCAAAAGTACCGCCAATGCTGCACCGTCCGAAAACTGAAACCGGAACCCCAGCCCCATTTCCCGGAATGTGCCGCTGCTTACGCCTGTTACCAGACTGATGATAATAAAGACTGCCAGAAGAATGAGAGCGACAATCAGCAGCTTGTCTTTTTTCAGCTTACCCTCCGGCATATCCGTTTGCTTCTGTTTGAAAAAGTCAAGCATTGTATCATCCTCCCATTGCTAAGATCTGTGTCTTGTAAATCTCAAAAATCTCCCGTTCATCCTCTGTAAATCCGGCTTTGTTCAGTACCGCTTCTTCGGATAGATTTTCCACCTCACCGTACAGATAGCAATGGTTCGGATTGTTACAATAGGTGGTATCCACATTCAGATAAAAATTGCTCCAGTCTATCGCACGATAACCACCACCGCCAATATTGTAGGTGATCTGCCATGTACCGCCGGATACATCTGCATACGTACTGCCTGTGATTTTGCCGCCATCTGCCATATAGATCTCCAGCCGTGTAAAAAACCGGGAGGCTTGCGAATAGGTCGTTCCGTTCAAAGTCACCGAATAGGTATCACTTGCAATATCATAATTTGTCTGGCTGATGTAAAAGCCGCCGTCTGCCAGACTAAGCCAGCAATTTGAATCAAATTTGCAGTTTTTGTCCGGACAATAATCATATTCATAGCTGTAGGAGAAGTTATAGAACTGCTCCACAGCGTTACGAATCTCATCATCCGTAAAGTGAAAATCCGTTGCTGCAATGCTATGAAATTTCTGCACTGCCAGCACCGCCAGAATCGCATAATCGTCATACGGTTCGATCTGACTGTTGCCGTAGCAGTTCAAGCCGGTAATCACCGTTCCGTCATAGCGGTATTCAGGCGAAAGACCGTTTACGATTTCATCAATTTCTGCCTGCTTTTCGCTCTGAATAGAATGAATCAGTGACATGTAGGTGCTGATGTTGTCCTGCACCACCGTATCCGAGGAATCACCGTCCGGAAACATCCATGAAAACAGACTTGTGACCGCTGATACCAGCACGGTTATCAGACCATTTGCCAGCATGATAATCAGAGCAATTGCAAGGGCAGCTCCTATGACGATCAGAGCGGCTTTTGAGGTCAAGACCTTACGAATCACATCTGCTGATTTTTTCGCTGCTGCTCTGGCTTTCTGGATATTCCGCCTGATTCTCTGCACCTGTGCTTTGGTATCCGCAGGCATATTCCGTATCGCAGCAGCCGTTTTGATCGTTCCCCTTGCTGTATTCTGCACAGCTTTCCGGGTATTGTCAGCATAGCGCAGCTCTGTCAGACCTTGCTTCACGCTCTCTGTTCCGGTATCTGTAATGGTGGACTTATCAATTTGGGTTTTCAATAGCTGATTGCCTGTATCCGTAACTGCATTGACTGCGCTGGTTCTGATACCGCTGCCGATATTGGCAGCCACCCTCCCAACATCTCTTGCCGTTCCGAGCCGGACACCCTGCTTCACCATTGTATGGATTTTGCCGATACCCTCTGCTGATGTGCTGACCGCTGTCCGTATCGTACCGCCCACCTGTATGACTGATTCTCCGGCACTTTCGATTGCCTGTGCTGCTTCGATTATCTGTGAACCTTCGCTGTCCAGTTTGGCGCTGTTGTGCTTTTTGAATTGTAGCTTATCAGAGGGGAGTTTGCGGAGAAGCCCACGCTTTGGTATCTCATTCTTTTTCGGAATATCAGGCGGCTTATCAAATCGCACCGGAATGGTGTTGTTTGTTCTGACCTCACCGGAATTATCGCTTTCTGAACCGTTGGAATCGCTCTCTATTATAATAGGTATAGTGTCCTGATCGGCAGGAGCGTTATCGTCTGCCACAGGTTCATTGGAATACTCCGGCTTGCTATTCTCAGCTTGTGCCGGAATGGTGTTGTTTGTTCTGACCTCACCGGAATTATCGCTTTCCGAATCGTCGGAATCGTTCTCTATTATAATAGGTATAGCATCCCGGTTTTCAGATTCATGTGAATCCTCCAGCTTGCTGTTTTCAGCCTGTACCGGAATGGTGTGATTCGTTCTTGCTTCACCAGAACCGTTGTTTTCATCGTCCTCCGCAGCAGGGGAATCATCCGATTCAGAATCAGGCTCTTTTTTCTTAGCCGCCTTGCGCTGCTTCTTATCAATCAAGGGAACAGGGGAATCCGTCTTATGGACTATCCCTGTTTCTGCACCGGAATCCTCTGCATCCTCCGGCATATCTTCTGTTTCGGCAGCAGCCTGTTTTTTCTCCGCAGTATCCTCCGCATGAAGCAAATGGATACCACTTTCCTTTTCGGTTTTCAAACCTGCCTGATTGGTGAACAGTTCAGTTTGTGTCTGTGTTTCAATAGAATCACGCTTGATATTTCGTACCGGCGGATTGCGTTCCTTTTGTGTCTGAATGTCCATTTTATGAAACCTCCTCCAATTTGGTAGTCATGAGGTCATACAGCTCATTATGCGGAAATTTATCCTTAAACGGAATAATCGAACCGCCGCAGCAGATCAAGCCCTGACCGCTGTCGCTGTTGGTGACAAATGACAGCAGATTATCCGAAATATTCAGAAGCTTTGCAAGCTGGATCCTGTCGCTTGTTGCTTGATTAAGCATCAGCACAAAATCCGTATTGGACAGCATGGAACGAGCCGTTTCGGATTTCAGCAGATCCTCTACATTCTGCGTAATTCCTGTAGGAACACCGCCCCATTTTCTTGCACGTTTGTACAGCTCAAAGAGGAAATTGGCAGAATACTCATTGGCGAACAGCAAATAAATTTCATCCATGTATATCCATGTGCGCTTGCCCTTTGCACGGTTGAGCGTGATCCTGTTCCATACATAATCGAGAACGATCAGCATACCCAGCGTTTTAAGCTGCTTGCCGAGGTCTTTAATGTCATAGGAAACCACACGCTTGTTGGTATTCACATTGGTCTGATGTGCAAACATATTCAGATTGCCTTTGATGTACAGTTCAAAGGAAAGTGCAAGGCTTTGCGCTTCCTTTTCCGGCTGTGCTTTGAGTATCTCATAAAATTCAATGAGCGTCGGCGTTTTCGCTACATCAAAATCCTGCATATATTCCGCATAAGCAGCCGTCAGGCAGCGGTCAATGATACCACGCTCCTTTGCGTTCAAACCCTGCTTGCCGACCAGACATTCACAAAACAAAAGAATAAAGTCGGATTTCATTGTCAGCGGACTCTGATCGTCGGAATAGTCCTTGCTCATATCAAACGGATTGATAAAGTTGCCGGACGCAGGTGACATGTAAATGGTTTCGCCGTTCAGCGCAGCAACAAGGCTTGTGTACTCTCTTTCCGGGTCAATGATGATAATATCATCATTTGTAGCAAGGAACACATTGAGCATTTCACGCTTTCCGGCAAAAGATTTACCTGAACCGGGAGAGCCGAGAATAAAGCCGTTCGGATTTTTCAGATTCAGTCGGTTAAACAAAATCATGTTATTGGACAGAGCGTTCAGCCCGTAATACATGCCGTTTTTCTGATTGATCTCCTTTGCAGAGAACGGGAGCAGCACCGCCGTACTTTCTGTTGTCAGGGTACGCCTGATTTTCAATGTGCAGTTGCCAATCGGCAGTACGCTTTGCAATCCCTTTTCCTGCTGATATTTCAGAGTTGAGAGGGAGCAGATATGCTTACGGATAACTGCTTCTATCGCTTCGGTATTGGCTTCCAGCTCATCCATATCATCCGCTGTCACCATAATAATAACATTATCCAGAAACATCTTCTGATTTTTTGAACGCAGATCATCCAGCAATTCCTCTGCTTCGATCAGCGAATGTTTCAAGTCCTCATTGATGACATCCGAGGTATAGCCGGACTGAATCGCTTTCTTTTCGGCTTGCAGCTTGTTCGCTCTCATGGAGGTGAGCTGGTGGCTTACGATTTTAAGTGCCTTATACGGGTCAACCGGCGCAACATTCACCGTCACCATAACATCGAGGTTGGTATTGGAAATGTCCGTCAGCAGACAGTCCTTCAGACTTGCCGGCATATCCTTGATAAACATTGTCCTTGCGTACTTATCGCCCCACATGAAATAGTCCTTTTTGAACTCAAAATGGTCCGGACAGCAATAAGCACGTTCCGCCTGCCGTTTGAAATCTTTTTCCGTCAGTTCCGGAATTTCCTCATCCACATTCCGGAAAATATCTTTTAGCAGTGATACCCTTGCATTGGAATCCAGCGGCACGATGACAGAGCCGATTTTCTTGAAAGCATTGATAATTTCCAGATCAATCGAAGCAAACTTTGATCTTGCAGTTTCATAATTCGCTGCCTGCACCGTAATCGTCAGGAACTTACTGCGTAGAATGCCGTTCTGCCCCTGTTCCATCTTCTCAATGAGCATCTGGTTATACACATCAATGTAATGATCAAAATCATCGCCCTTGTGTTTGAGCAACACCATATCATCGAAATCCGCCTTGTTCACACGGTTGTTGTAGACCGTGATCTGAATGTCGACATTGGTGTCAAAGCTGTTTAGTACGGAGCAGTAGCCGAGAAAGATCGCCTCCTGTTCCTCCTGCTTTGCAATCGAATAGTTGATGTCCTCAAAGCGATAGGTT
Organism: uncultured Ruminococcus sp.; assembly: GCA_964552525.1. Taxonomy (GTDB): domain Bacteria; phylum Bacillota; class Clostridia; order Oscillospirales; family Ruminococcaceae; genus UBA3855. The sequence goes on from CAZKHW010000037.1 coordinate 10,971, forward strand.
TTACTGTACCGGTTATCATCGAGCCGGATAATATATTCATCACATACACACTGGTATGGTAAGGTTTTCTGCACCGTCTTGGGAACGGAGCGTTTCTTTCGTACCCTCTTAGGCTTCGGCTTTCTGGCACTCTGTTCTTTGAGCCTCTGCTCATCCCTTGCCTTTGCCGAAGCTACATGATGTATCTTTCTCAATCACTTCACCTTTCTTCTGCATCGTTTAGATTTCTTTGTAGTAGCCGCTTCCATTTCAAGTGCCAGTTCCTCTGCAAGATAGGCATTGCGCAGTTCCATGAAAATCGGTTCATAGGAATAAATGCGTTTCTGCGGATATATGTAATGTGCCAGAAATTCGAGCGCAAACTGCTCAAAATTCATATCATTGTAGCGAAAGAAGCCTGCCAGCATGAGTGGTGCTGCAATCAGCACCACCAGCCATGAGATCATTTCCTGCGGCAGAAATCTGTTTCCGAAAATGTACAGCGGCACACAGATCAGAAGCGCTGCACCTGCACAGATACATTGCCGGAGCGTCAGACCGAAAAACAGCTTTTCACGGTAATTCGTGATCTCCTTCGGAATACGAATCTCAATCATGAACCGTCCTCCGATCAGTCATCCGTGTTCAGCATACTGCAATCTTCACAGTCAAAGCAGCAGTCCGGAATGCTGTGATCGGAGCTGTCCTTCTTCTTGCAGCACTTGTAAATCAGAGCCGCTACAGAAATCGCTGCAAAAGCTGCCCAAAAAATCTTCTTATTCATAAAAAATTCTCCATTCTCTATGCGCCTAACGCCTGCCTTGCCCATTGACCGCTTTTAGCGACGCCAAGCGCAAGCGATAAGGCAGTGATCGTAATTCCTATGTTACTTGTACCGCCGAGCAATTCAGCGATTTCCGAAAATGCGTAAAACATGACGATAATGACAACACCTTGCAGACAAACCGCTGCATAGCTCTTGACGAAAGCCTTTGCGCTGTCATGCCATCCCTCACCGGCAAATGTTGAAAGTGGAATCGGTGAGATCACCGTGTACACAATGATTTCAAACAGTCTGCCGATCAATATCAGGTTAATGACCCAACAAGCACCCATCAAAATCAGATAGGTAGGCATTGCCTCCAGATATTTCACCAGATAATTTAGATTCAGCAAGCCCGCATCATCCGGCTTTGCGATCAGTGCCTCCGGTGTAAAGCTGTCCAGAAATCCATACGTTGTTGAGCCGAGATGTGCGGCGATCTGATTGAAGCCGTTGTAGATAATGCCCATCAGCCCCCTTGCATTCTGCACCAGCACTTTGGCAAGGATAAACTTGAAAAACAGCTTGAATACCTGCTCATAGCTCTGGATTTTCAGAAGCATCGCATCATTGCATAGCTGTATCGCAAAGAACATGGATACAAGTACCAGTGCTACACCCTCTACCGCCGACATTGCCGTATTGATGACAGTAATGCTGCTGTCAAATGGTGAAACTGACAGGATATCAATCGCATTATTGAATGTGTAATTTACCACATCAATCCATGTTTGTACCCATTCCAGTATGGTATCCCATTCGACCATTTTCATCAGCTCCTTTCATAGTCAGATCGGGAGAATCCTCCGCCGCAGCGGAGGATAGTTCCCTTGAAAGTGCCGATCACGCAGTGAACATGTCGTATGCCTTCGCCACGGCGAACACAATAAAGCCGGACGCAAGGCACATCAATCCTCTGGTCTTACCGTCAGCAGAATCATCCTTGAAGCCCATTGCAAACTGCACTGCACCAATGAAGCCAATGACCAGACCGATACGGGCTACCCAGTCCACGATAAACTGTACCACCGTGTTAAAGGTTTCCACACCCTCCGTGCCGCTTGCAGCGAAAGCCGTGATACCGCAGGTACTCATCATAGAGGTTACCATCATACCGGTCAGAATTCTGCCCACAGCACGCATATTCTTGCGGTCACGCTGTACCTCATTGAGCTTGCGGTTCGGAGTGAAGTCCTCCTTGAAGTTCGTGGTGATCTCCTGCTTCTTATTGCGGAAAAATGCTCTGATCTTGTTCATTTTCATAACCTCCTATGTAACATTAAAAATCATCGAACATGTCGAGGTAGCTGTCCTCCGATACCTCTGTAAACGGCGGCGTTACATGCGGCTGCGAGGTGACTACCGTATCGGTATTGTCCAGCCTTGCCGGTTCGCTGCCCCCGTCAGCCGGAGCTTTCGGCATATTGCGAATGCCAATTGCTGTATGCGGCTGTACACCGATGTTCTAAATTTCCTCCAGAGTGACAGACTGCTCAAATTCTTCATGCTTTTCGGGAACATCTTCACTTATGGGATTTTCAGTAACAGTCGGAGTGCCTTCCTCAACAGGCTCTGTATGCAAATCCGAATTTTCCTGCTCATATGTTTCCGAGATTTTTTCCGTACTGATGTTGCTTAATAAGTAGGCATTGGCTTTGTTTGAGTCCTCTAAAAGCACATAGTTCGGATGTTTCTCAATGACAAACTTGTCGCAGAAAAACGGATAGATACCACGGACGAACAGGATACACTCATTGTCTTTCATGACCTTTAGTTCGTCCACTGTCATTAGCTCCCTTCCCAAAATACCGTCATTTTCCGAGGTAGAACCATTTCTTCCTCTGGTGCGGTTTTGAGATCGGGTATCTATGGTTTCCTTGCCCAGCGTTTTGGAAACGTGTTCAAGGGTTGTCGGCTCCTGTCCGCCTAAAAACAGCAGACTGTCACAGTTGCCGAGTACGTTCTCCCAGCTATCCTTGTACATTTTTTTGAGCTGCGAGAGATTTTGTATGATAACATTCGCTGATATTTCCATTGAGCGCATGGTTGCAAGCAATTCCTCAAAACGGGGAATCTGACCGAGATTTGCAAATTCATCCAGCAGACACCTTACATGCACCGGCAGTCTGCCGCCATGCTTGAAATTCGCCCTGTCATACAGCACATCGAATAACTGCGTATACATCATTGCTGCCAAGAAATTGAATGTATCATCCGAGGACGGAATAATGATGAACATCGCTGTTTTCTCATCGCCTATCATTTCAAGGTGAATATTGTCACAGCATGTTAAGTCCATCACTTCGGGAATATTGAATGCCTGTAAACGCACCGCTGTGGAAATCAGAATGGATTTTGCCGTATCGCCCACTGCCTTTTTGAAATCCTTGTAGTATTTCAGACACATATATTGGCTTGCAGGCTTCGCAGATCTGGCGAGGTCTATGAGGTTCAATTCCTTCATTTTGTCAGTTCCCGGAGTATCCTCTTTAGTGTAAACCTCCGGGTGTTCCAGCGCGTCAAAAATCAGGTCTAAATCAGACTGGAAATCGTCAGAGCCTTCCTTGACTTCGGCTTTTTTCAGGAGCTTCATGACCTCTGAAAAATTCTGCATTTCCTTGCTTTCGCATTCCACAAGATAGAAACACAGTGCCGCAAGCAGAGCCTTTGTCGAATCATCCCAGAACTGATCGCCACCTCCGCCGCCTTCCTTCTGCGTATTTTTCATCAGTACATTGACCATTTTGATAACAGCCGTTGCACTGTAATTTCCGTCCACATCATAGATGTAATTGAACGGGTTGTAATTATGGGAGTGCGCCATGTCGATCAGATTGAACACCTTGATTTTGTAGCCATAGTGTTCCAGCATTTTGCCGGTTGACCGCAGCAGCTCTCCCTTCGGGTCAGTGCAGGCATAGCTTGTATTCGCCTGCATCAGATTTGGCTTTACATAGAAACGGGATTTGCCCGACTCGCTGCCGCCGATCACCATGACATTCAGATTTTTTCTTGTCTGCCGGGTGTTCAGCGACATCTTCACATCATTCGTCAGAATGATATTGTTGTCCATCACAAATTCGCCCTTTTTCGGCTTTTCTTCCGGCTCATCTCTTGCCTTGCGTTCGCCCTTTTTCTGCTTCGGCGGCTTGTCCAGCAATGAAGCGATTTCTTTCTTGTTCGCCCACCGCGCGCTGCCGTGTTCTTCACCCCTACGATGAAATTTCTTTTTGCCGGTGATCTTCATCAGCACATACAGCCCAATGCCGAATGCAGTAAATACAGGGAACTGTACCGCCTTGCCGCCTGCCTTGACCTGCTCTATCACCAAGCCGGTGTCCATCAGCGTACTTTCCAGACTGCCGGACAGCTTATCGAAATCAGCCTTTCCCTCATCATCCAGCGAAAGGTCAATACATGCGCCCAATGCTGCCGAGAAATAAATGACCGCTGCTGCCAGCACAGAATAAATGCTGATTGTGACAAAATCGGCTTTCTTTGCCATACGGCTCATTTGCGGCTCCCCCTCTCACGCTTTTTATGCTTGAGGGTGTTGTCTGTTTCCGCCTTACGTTCCTTAGCTCTTTTCAGCAGATTTTTGGAAAGAGATTGCTTCCTTGCCTTATCAATGATCTTATCAGCTTTCGCCGCACTCATATCAAAGCTGTCCATAAGCTGCTTTCTTGCCGTTGCCCTGTCATCCAGATTCAGCCGTACCTCCGTCGAACCGCCACGCACTGTAAAGGTACTTTGCGTATCCCGTTCGATCTGATACTCCTTGTACTGCACCTGCTTGGGAGCCTCGACAAATCCCAGCCGTTCCGCTTTTGTCATGATCGCTTTGACAACCTCTGTATCTTCCACCTTCAAATGCTGCCGGATACTGCGCTCTGCTGCCTCTCTGTCCAACACCTTACCGGACAGAACCACAAAATTGCCTTTGGAATCGGTAATGGTCAGTCGTGGCGCATCTTCTTTTTGCAGCTTCATTTTTGCAAATGAAAACGGTTCTGTCAGCAGATTTTCATTTTCAAACCGGATATTCTGCTCAAAGTAGTCCATCTGCTCCAATGTCCGTGAACCGCTGAGATAGTACCCCTTCTGCTGTTCGCTCAGATTAACCGTCACCGCATTTGCCGCCTGCACTGCTTTCATTTCACTGAAACCGAGCTGCTCCTGCAATACCCGTTCCAGCTTTGCCTTCGTGCAGAAATTCATGTTGAGCTTCTTGCCCTGTTCAGCGTCCTCAATTACGATTTTCGGTCTGCCACGCTTGTCCGGCTCTACTGCAATCGAGGTTTGTGCAAGCTCTGTCTGCATTTTCTGAAAATCTGCAACTACAGCCTGCTATTGCTTTTCGTATGCAGCACCGAAAATACATTTCACGCCATCCTGTGTTTCCATGAAATTCACCGGAATGTCCTGCGCTGCACATGCCATTTGAAACGCTTCAACATAATCTTTCTCAATGGTGATCATGCGCTCTGTCTGCTCCGGCTGTTTCAGCTTATCCCGAACGATGTCCTGCACAATTGCATTTACAGCCTCCTGATCCTTGACATTGAAGAACACCGATAGCGTATTTTCCTTGCCCTGCTCCTGTATCGCCGCCACAGGAATATCCAGCTTCTTCGCCCGTTTGAGGAGTTCGCCGTAATCCTCTTTGGCAAAGGAGGGGAGCATCGTTACCTCGCCGCCTTCTTTCAGTCTTTGGTATGTCACTTCGCCGCCTGACAGTCCCTTAGACTTTTCACCCTGATTCAGTTTGGCATTACGCTCACGTTCGATTGCAAGTTTCAGCAGCTCCATAAATACCTCTGTTGCCTTTGACACCGCTTCCGTTGTCATGCTTAGACCCGCGCTTGCTACATCATCGCCGTGCATTGTTCTGCACCTCCCTTCCTATTGAGTGAAAGAAGTTTTTCGTCTTTCAACCTCTTTCACCCATTTAGGACACTTCTAGAGCGTGTCTACACGAGTTAAGCGAGTACACGAAGCCAAAGCACAATGCAG
>CAZKHW010000038.1:0-16715 GCA_964552525.1 uncultured Ruminococcus sp.
GGCAGGGGGTGGGGGGGGCTCCTGCATGGAACTCACAATCTCAGCTCAGAAAACTGATTTCTGTGCTTTTCCTTGTTAAACAGTTGACAAACAATGTTTTTCGGTGTATAATATAAGTATCTATATTTGAAAGGAATGATTTCTATGGGTTTGACACTAACAGAAAAAATTCTCCGCGCACATCTGGTAGACGGTGAACCGGTCAAGGGACAGGAGATCGGCATCCGTATCGACCAGACTCTGACACAGGACGCGACCGGCACAATGGCGTATCTCGAATTTGAGGCAATGGGCGTTCCGCGTGTCCGCACAGAGCGCAGTGTCGCTTATATCGACCACAACACTCTCCAGAACGGCTTTGAGAATGCCGATGACCACCGCTTTATCGGCTCTGTTGCCAAGAAGCACGGCATTTACTTCTCCCGCCCGGGCAATGGTATCTGCCACCAGGTACATCTGGAGCGTTTCGGCATTCCGGGCAAGACGCTCATCGGCTCTGACTCCCACACCCCCACCGGCGGCGGTATCGGTATGATCGCGATCGGTGCAGGCGGTCTGGACGTTGCTGTTGCTATGGGCGGCGGTGCGTATTACATTACCTATCCGAAGATCGTTAAGGTCAACCTCACCGGCAAGCTTTCTCCGTGGGTCGCTGCCAAGGACGTGATCCTCGAGGTGCTGCGCCGTCTGTCCGTTAAGGGCGGCGTCGGCAAGGTCATTGAGTATGTTGGCGAGGGTGTCAAGACCCTCTCCGTTCCGGAGCGTGCTACCATTACCAACATGGGTGCTGAGCTGGGTGCAACGACATCCATCTTCCCCTCTGATGAGATCACCAAGGCATTCCTTGAAGCACAAGGCAGAGGCGAGGTCTGGAGCGAGCAGAAGGCTGACGAGGATGCGGTTTACGATGAGGTCGTTGAGATCAACCTCTCTGAGCTGGTTCCGCTGGCAGCCTGCCCGCATTCTCCGGATAATGTCAAGTCCGTGCAGGAGATTGAGAACGAAAAGGGCGGCAAGCTCAAGGTCGATCAGGTCTGCATCGGTTCGTGTACCAACTCTTCCCTGCTCGATATGATGAAGGTCGCTCACGTCCTCAAGGGCAAGACCGTACATCCGGATGTTTCCCTGGCGATCGCGCCCGGCTCTAAGCAGGTGCTGAATATGATGGCGGACATGGGTCTGCTCTCCATCATGATCGACGCAGGTGCACGTATTCTCGAAAGTGCATGCGGTCCGTGCATCGGTATGGGACAGTCCCCGAATTCCGGCGGTATCTCCCTGCGTACCTTTAACCGCAACTTCCTTGGTCGTTCCGGAACAAAGGATGGTCAGATCTATCTGGTTTCTCCGGAGCTTGCAGCCGTTTCCGCCATCACCGGATACCTCACAGATCCGCGTGAGATCGGCGATATGCCGGAATTTGTTCTTCCGGACAAGTTTACCGTACATGACAACATGATCGCACTTCCGGCATCCGAGGACGAGGCTGACGCTGTTGAGATCCTGCGCGGTCCGAACATCAAGCCCTATCCGGAGACAGCACCGCTGGAAAGCTCTATCACAGCTCCCGTTTCTCTCAAAGTTGAGGACAATATTACCACTGACCACATCATGCCTGCCGGCGCAAAGATCCTGCCGCTGCGTTCCAATATTCCCGCTATTTCCCAGCATTGCTTTACCGTTTGCGACGAGAGCTTCCCGACCCGTGCCAAGGAGCTGGGCAAAAGCATCATCGTTGGCGGTGCGAACTACGGTCAGGGATCTTCCCGTGAGCATGCCGCACTCGCACCCCTGTACTTAGGCATTAAGGCAGTTCTGGTGAAGTCCTTCGCAAGAATCCACAGAGCAAACCTCATCAATGCCGGCATTCTGCCGCTGACCTTTGTCAATGAGGCAGACTATGACAGCATTTCCCAGGGCGATGTGCTGGAGCTTGCTGACATTCGTGCCAAGGTCGAGGCTGGTGAGACTGAACTGACTGTCCTCAATAAGACGACTGGCAAGGAGATTCCGGTGCTCTGCGAACTCACTGGCAGAACCAAGGATATCATACTGGCTGGCGGTCTGCTCGACTACACCAGAGAGAACCTGAAGTAAGGCGGTGTTTTCTGTGTATATGGAGTTGGCACGCCGCATCCGCATCCGTTCGTGGAAGGATGTTGCCGTTATCCTTGCCATGATCCCCATTGTCATCATTCTGCAATGGGTTGTCAAGAAGCTCTTTCCTGATCTTCAGGAAAGAACGGTAGATATTATTGTAAAAATCGCTGGTGTTATCATCTGTGTGATCCTGCTGTTTGCAATCGATGCATAACGTGACACCCAACATCCTGACACGCTGTAAAATTGCATGGGAAAACCGCAGGCTTTCCCATGCAGTATCTAAAGTACAGTCAGAAGTTATTACCAGTATTTCTTCACCTCGTGTACAGCGGAAATCGGAGTTTCGAGTCTGTGAACACACCGTCCCTCTGGACACTGTTTCCTGCATTCTGACACACGGAACAGGACATGTCATTGCGCTGAACTTTGCCAATGCCATGTTTCCGGGCGGTGCATACCTGCTTGGTGGGGATGCACAGGAGGAAAGTCTTTGCAGGGCAAGTCTGCTGTATGATACCATTCGTACAGCGAAGGCGTATTATTGGCGCAATCGCCTGCACGTCCTTCCGGACTATACCCACACCATGATCTACTCCCCGGATGTTCCCATCATCCGGAACAATGCCGGTGAACGGCTGAAAGAACCAAAATCATGCAGCTTTATCACCTGTCCGGCTGTCAACCGGACATTTGCACGGTTTTTATTTTCCCAAAAGCATATTTCTGCTGTTATGGAACAGCGGATCGCCAATATTATCATGCTGGCAGCACAAAAGCAGCCTGATGTGCTCATTCTGGGCGCATTCGGCTGCGGCGTGTTCGGCAATCGGAGAGAGCAGGTTTTTCCGCTGTTTGAACAGGCGATCAACCGCTATTTTCCCGATTCCGTCGAAATTCTGTTTGCTGTTCCTGACAGCGGACAACGCACATCAAATTAACGGAGGAATTTCCCATGTCTGAAAAAATCAAAATGCCCACTCCCCTCGTGGAGATGGACGGCGACGAAATGACCCGGATCCTGTGGCAGTGGATCAAGGACATTCTCATCACACCCTATGTAGAGCTGAATACCGAATATTACGACCTCGGACTGGAGCATAGAGAGGCGACCAAGGATCAGGTGACCTTCGATTCCGCAGAGGCAACCAAGAAGTATGGCGTGGCTGTAAAGTGCGCGACCATCACCCCGAATGCTGCACGTATGCCGGAGTACAACCTCTCCCAGATGTGGAAATCCCCGAACGGCACCATTCGTGCCATTCTGGATGGTACGGTTTTCCGCACGCCTATTCTGGTCAAGGGCATCACACCGTATATTCCGACCTGGACAAAGCCGATCACCATTGCCCGTCACGCTTATGGTGATGTCTACAAGAACACCGAGATGCAGGTCAAGGCTGGCAACAAGGCGGAGCTGGTTGTGACTGACAAGGACGGCAACGAGACGCGTCAGCTTATTTTCGATTTCCAGAACGAGGACGGCATCATTCAGGGGCTGCACAACCGCGATCAGTCGATCGCAGGCTTTGCGCGCGCTTGCTTCAATTATGCGCTCGACCTCAAGCAGGATCTGTGGTTTGCGTCTAAGGACACCATTTCCAAGCAGTACGACCATCGGTTCAAGGATATTTTTGCCGAGATCTTCGAGAACGAGTACAAGGAGCGATTTGCGGCTGCCGGAATCGAGTATTTCTACACCCTCATTGACGATGCCGTGGCACGCGTCATCCGTTCCAACGGCGGCTATATCTGGGCTTGCAAAAACTATGACGGCGATGTCATGAGCGACATGGTTTCCACTGCATACGGTTCTCTGGCGATGATGACCTCTGTTCTCGTTTCCCCGACTGGTGTCTATGAGTATGAGGCAGCGCACGGCACGGTTCAGCGGCATTACTACAAGCACCTCAAGGGTGAGGAGACCTCCACCAACTCCGTTGCGACCATCTTTGCCTGGAGCGGTGCTCTGCGCAAGCGCGGTGAGCTGGACAATAATGCAGCGCTGGCGGCATATGCGGACAAGCTCGAGCAGGCAACCATCCAGACCATTGAGGATGGCGTGATGACCGGCGATCTGTACGCACTTTCCACACTGGAGAACAAGCGCAAGGTGAATTCCCGTGAGTTCCTTGAGGAGATCAATACCCGTCTGGCTGCTCTGATGCATTGAGGGGAATTTCTGTATGGCTAAACAGGTGATATCAACCCCTGTCATTCGTCGTCTGCCGCGTTATTACCGATTTCTTGGTGATCTGGAACGAGAGAATGTGGAACGCATCTCCTCTCGTGAACTGGCACAGCGCATGGGGCTTTCTGCCTCCCAGATCCGGCAGGATTTCAACTGCTTTGGCGGATTCGGGCAGCAGGGCTACGGCTACCATGTCAAGGAGCTGCGCGAGATCATCGGCGATATTCTGGGCGTTGGTGAGCATACCGGCGTGATCCTGATCGGTGCAGGAAACCTCGGCAAAGCGATTGCAGCGCACGTTGATTTTGAGAAACGCGGCTGCAAGCTGGTGGGTATTTTCGACAGCGATCCGCTGCTCCAAGGTACCAGCACCGCAGGTCTTCCCATCATGCCAATGGAATCGCTTGACAGCTTTTGCCAACAGCACAAACCCTCGGTGGCAGTGCTGTGTATTCCGAAGGATGCAGCACAGTCCCTTGCGGATAAGCTGATTGCACTTGGAATCGGCGGTTTTTGGAATTTCAGCCACTTTGACCTGCGGATCAAAGATCCAAATGTCATTGTGGAAAACGTTCATTTGGGCGACAGCCTGATGACACTCGCCTACTGCATGCACCATGAAAACGATGTATGACACGATCCCCTCTCTGTTTCGGCAGAGAGGGGATCTTCTTGCTTTTTTACAGCATGGTGACAATAAAAAGTCCCCCTGATAACTCAGGGGGAACTTTCTGCTTATACGAGCTTGTCGTTAAGAGGAGAATTAGTCATTCTTCTTCTTAGCAACCAGAGCTACGCCGCCGAGAACTGCAACAGCAGCTGCTGCGCCTGCGATCGGCAGAACATCAGATGCGCCAGTCTTCGGAGAACCAGTGCTGGAAGCTGCAGCAGTGGTGGTGGTGCCAGGCTTAGCTGTGGTAGTAGTACCAGTTACGCTAGACGGAGCCTGGGTTGTAGTAGAAGTGGAACTAGATGCCGTATCCTCACTAATGATAGTAGAAGGAGTAGTAGAAGTAGTAGTAGAAGAAGAAGTGGTAGTTGTGGTAGTAGTAGTAGAAGAAGAAGTGGTAGTTGTGGTAGTAGTAGTTGTGGTTGTTGTGGTGGTAGTAGTTGTGGTGGTAGAGGTAGTCTCAGGATCCGACTCACCCTCGATCTTGATGAAACCATCCAGACCCTCGAAGTTGCCGTCAGCGATATAGTCAGTCTTATCGCCGCCCTGCTTTACCTGGAACAGGTGGGGACGACCTTCACCATCATCACCAGCGCCTGCGCCGTAGTTACGATAGGTGATCGGGTATACATCGCCAGCCTTTGCAGTGCTAGGAACAGTAACGAGCAGAACTACAAAGCTCTCCTTATCCTTGCTGACAGTAGCACTTGCCCAAGTCATCCAAGTCAGACCAGACTCAACAGGAGACGCCTTAACAGTCATCTCTGCATCCAGACCGAACATCAGATCCTCGTTTGCTGTTGCCAGACTAGCACAATTCTTCATGACTGTCTTGCTTTCAACAATTGTGTCATAGGTCAGGTCGCAGCTTACGCCAAACTCGAGAGCGTTTACACCCGGGTTCGGATTAACCTTTACGAGAATCGGAACCTGATAGCTAGCCTCAGCCAGCTCATCGAGACTAACGGTAACCTGCTCGATGGTTACTGCAGCACTCTTGGTGGTAGCTGCGAAATTGTGCTCGGCAGCAGAAGCCGGAATTGCAGCAACGCATGCAACAACAGACAGAGCTGCTACAGAAGCAAGAGTCTTCTTGAGATTAATCTTCTTCATTTTAGTTCATTTCCTTTCAAATGAGTTTTATTTGCAGCCACCGCACCGCAGCGCGGCGGCTTACAATCGTTTGGTTTTTAGCGAATTAATCGATCAGACCAGCCTTGAGAGCGATCTGCTCAGAATACTTCGGATACGGAGTTGACAGAACCTGAGGAATCCAGTCGCACTTACCCTCGGCACCTACGATAGCACCATAGATCAGGATATTAGCTGCATCAGATGCATCCAGATCAGCATCATCAGTCTTGCCTACGGTAGACTCGGTATCGGTATCTGCCAGGAAGAATGCGAATGCCTCAAGCCTCTCACCACTTGCCGGCAGGGTATCCCCGGTAACAGTCAGATATGCAACCTCACCAGCACCCTTTGCAGCAGCGTAAATCAGTACAGTTGCAGCGTCAGATGCATCAGCCTCACCGTTCAGGTCAGCGTCACCCTTCACACCGATGTAAACATATGCAGCAGCCTGGTTGCCCTCTGTATCAACTGCAGCCTTGCCATCGTAGAAAACGTAGATCGGCTTCCAAGCGTATGCCAGCGGATTGCCATCGCCGTCAACGTTATTGTTATAAACCTGTGCCGGGCTCAGACCCTCGGTCGGAGCGTCCTTCTCAACACCAAAGCTGAACTTGCTGAAGTCAACGTCAATTTGAGTCTTCTCCTCATCAATATTGACCAGTTCCTCTGCATCAAACGCATTGATGTCGTGTGCAAAGTAGAAGCCCTTGTTAGCACTTACCTCAGGATCAACATTAAGGATCGGAACATCAGTCGGAAGGGGATCAGTCGGCTCAGTGTCACCAGTCGGCTCAGTATCACCAGTCGGCTCAGTATCACCAGTCGGCTCAGTATCACCAGTCGGCTCAGTCGGCTCAATCTCCTTGGTGGTGTACCATACAACTCTGTAGATGTTCAAAGCTGCATCGCCGCTCCAGGTATTTGCATCAGCATTGCCCTCAGCCTCAACAGCCTTTACGCTGAAAATCTCATCAACCTCCAGATCATCAGCAGCGAGCTGCTTGTTGAAGTACTCGGTGTAAACCGCCATGTCAGCATCAGTATCAGGCAGATAGAAGAATGCCTCGCCATCAGCTACATAGTTAACAGTGTTGCCCGCAACCTCAATGTCATAAGCATCCTGAATCATGCTCTCCATATCTGCTGCCTTCAGATCAAACTGATAACCAGACTCAGCAATCTGAGGATTTACCTGAGCCATAACCCTGTTAAGGAAATCTACTGCCGAGCCATAGACACTTGACTTGAACGCATCAGTCAGCGTTGCCGGAACATCAGTGATGTCGATGTCATACGAGCCAACTGCTACATGCTTGTCGCCAAATCTGCTGTTCTCAGCATCGGTTCTTACCTGATCATACAGGTCATCAGCATCCTTTGCAGTGTAAGCTGCGTGACGCTCCTTCTTAGCCTTCTCAACGTACTTGTCAGCAGCATCAATCTTAGCCTTGATCGGATTGAGAACCTCATCCAGTTTCACATTTGCCAGTTCCTCAGCCTCATCGAGCTGCTTGTTAGCATCATCGAGCTGAGCCTGCGCATCATCAAGCTGAGCCTGCACATCATCGAGCTTAGCCTGCGCATCTGCGATTTCAGCAGCCGAAGCATTCTGTGCTACGAGATCATCAAGATCCTTCTGCTTCTGATCCTTCTCAGCCTGCTTATCATTCTTCTCAGCCTGCTTCTCAGCAACCTGTGCTCTGTACTCATCTACCTTATCCTTAACAGTAGAGCGAGCGCCGTCCTCAACGTCTGCAAAAACAGACTGAACATAATCAGCAAGATCCTCAACTGCCAGAGCCTTTGTGCCATCGCTGATCTCTGCCGTGAACGGGATATCCTTCTTATTAGCCAGATCCTTAACATCAGCAGTCAGAACAATCGTTACTTTCTCAGTGCCCAGATTCTCGAATGTCAGTTCAACATCCTGGAAATCCTTCAGGTTCTTGTCAGCATAGTTCTGCAGAGCAGATGCTACATCAATCGCCACATCAAGAGTTACGATCACCTCTTCACGAGTTACCTTAACAGTTGCGGAAGACTCGGAGCTGTTCGCTACCGTCTTCAGCATGCTTACGATCTTGTTCTTACCGTCCATGCCGTTGATCAGTGCAGCTGCATCGATGTCATAGGTCTTGCCAGCCATGGAGTTTACTGCTGCCTTGATCTTCTCATTCCAGGTGGACTCCTGAATGTAAGCGTTCTCATTTGCTGCTTCCTTTGCCTTGTAAGCATCAGTAGCCTTTACCAGATTTTCTGTATTGGTAGTCACAGCTACAAATGTATTCAGATCGATCTTAGTCGCCTCATCAGCGGACTCGCCTGCAGCGAAGGAAGTAAACAGCGCGGTCTGGGTCAGAGCAACCGGAACTGCCATGGCAGCCGCAGCCACTCTATTCAGAAATGACTTCTTCATTGTTCGATTACCTCTCTCTTCTTTTTTGTGGTTTCTTGCCTCAATGCACCAGGACGCCAAAAGCGACTGTCATAGCCTTCACACAAACTGCCTTATGTGCGGTACCTCAGTAATCCCTGTGCATCATGCGAAACGACCCGATGCACATAGGCATCCGCCGTTTTATATTCATATTTTAGCATATAATTTCGAGATTGTCAACACCCGCAATCCTTTTTCCTTAAAAATATTGACTGAATATTCTTTGCCTTTTTAAACATTCTGCACAAAACGCTCGGATTTATTTACCATTTTTGACAATTTCCCACCATTTCCGGAGCATTTCGTACAGATTCAGCACCCCTGAAACCAGAATATTTCAGGGGTGCTGTTTTTCAAAAATACTTATGCGAGCCTTCTCACCAGCCGGATCAGTCCTCCTGTCTGACCTCTTGCAGGGTGAGTACCACATCATGGGTTTCACCGCTGCGATAGATCGTCAAGGTGATGGCATCACCGGCATTGTGTTCGTTCTTGATGGCATTCAGCTCATCCATCGTGGTGATGGTCGTACCCTCGACCGCTGTGATGATGTCTCCCTGTGCAATGCCAGCCCGTTCAGCAGCACTTTCCTCTCCCACGGCATAGACATACACGCCCTGCGGCAGGTTGAAACGCTCCGAATCCGCCTCGGTCACGGTCACACCCGTGATGCCGAACTGCGGTCTGCCAGTCACGTAGCCGTTATTGATCAGGTCATCAATGATATCCTTGGCGTCCGAGATCGGGATGGCAAAGCACAGTCCCTCTACGCTTTCCGAACCATAAGAGGAGCCGATTTTCGCGGAATTGATGCCAATCACCTGACCGTAGGCGTTGAGCAGCGGACCTCCGGAGTTACCGGAATTGATGGCTGCATCGGTCTGGATGAGGGTCATCTCTTTCTCGTTGATCGTAACCTGACGGTTCAGGGCAGACACAATGCCGCAGGTGGTCGTGCCGTACAGCTCGAAGCCCAGCGGATTGCCGATCGCCACAACCAGTTCCCCAACGCGCAGGTCATCGCTGCTGCCGAACTCTGCCGCCGTCAATCCGGTGGCGTCGATCTTGAGGACTGCCAGGTCTGTCTGGAGATCGTAGCCAACGATCTGCGCCTCGTACTCCGTCTTATTCTCGTCACCCATCACCACGCTGACGCTCACCGCCTTGCCCGCATCGTACTCGGTATCATAAATGACATGTGCATTGGTGATGATATAGCCGTCCTCACTCATGACGATACCGGAGCCGATCGCATTCATCTGTCTGCTCTGTGCCTGACCGCCGTTCCCGTAAAATCCAAAGCCCCAGTAAGTGCCGCCGGACGAGGGGGTGTACTCGAATGTTGAACTGATGCCGACTGCACTGGGCAGTGCCTTATCCACGATATCCGGAATGGAAAGTGCGCCCTCCGGCGATGCCAGTGTTACCCAGCTTGCTGCGGCAGGAGATGCCGTGGGGGCAACATTCACTTCGGTGTCGCCATCCTCTGCGGCGATGCTCTGCATTTCGCTTCTCTCACTTTCCGAGACGGTATCCCATTGGGTAGCCGCCTCCTTGCCGAACAGCTTATACATCTCCACGGAGGATACCGATACGATCGCCAAGGCTGCCATACCTGCCACGATCTTCAGGAATGTCCTGCCGCCGTAGGGTTTCTTCGGGGGCTGATTCGGTACGGAGTAGAGATCTGTATAGCCCGATGCATTCCGGTCATCCCTTGCAGAGTCATAGTAATTCGTGTACTGCGGCTCACTGCCGCCGTTATTATTAAAATCCTGATTGTTCTGATCAAACATCATCGCTCGTTCCTTTCTGTCACGCCCCGGAATTTCCGGTTTGTTTTTTGTTTACAAATATTATTATACTCCGTTTTGTGATGGATTTATGATAAGCAATAAAAAACAGGATTAAAGCAGTTTGCTGATTTTGAGAACATTCTATGCCGCTATGTGTGCAACAAATGGGAACAATGTATACCTTTATATAAGGAATACGCAAAAAAGCAGAACCGCCGGGACAGACAGCCTGCCTCCGGCGGTTCTTTACCAAATTATGTGTTTCCAAGCAGGGCATTTCCGCCTGCACCGATGACAGCAGCATAGAGGAGAATGTCCGCTGCATCGGCTGCATCCACATCGCCGCTGCCGTCAAAATCCGAGAGAATCCAGCGTTTCTTGGGGAGCGTACCGATCCGATCCGAACCAAATGCCGCCGCATGTTCGAGCAGCGCAACAGCATCACCAGCATCGATCGTGCCGTTCTGATCCACATCGCCGACCGTCTCGTTCGTCAGATGTGCGATGATCTCACGCGCGATCACGCGATGACCGGATGCCGTGGGATTCGCATCCATCTCCATCAGATTGGTGTGCATGTACGCAAGGCCTTTGAAATAGGAGTAGGTGTCAATTACGGTAAAGCCATAATCCTCCGCAAGCTTTGCATAGGACGCGTTCACGGAATCCTTCAGCACATAGTCGCACGGATTCATGATACTTCTGTAGGCTGTCTTTCGCTTAGAGGACATGCTGTCAAATCCCTGGATCGCATTCAGGCAGTTGTACACATTCGGGCAGACGATCTCAGCATCCTGATATGCCGAGAGCTTGGCACCGATTTCAAGGATATTATCACGGCAGCTGATCTCGTTCTGCTCCAGCTTTCCTGCCAGCACGAGGGAATAGCGCACCAGCGTATCATCCGACACCGCAAGATCGCTGCGCTTGGAATTGTACAGCTCTTCAAGGGAGTCGAATCCCAGCTCATCCTTATAAACACGGAGCTGATCGAAGAACGGGTTCATGATATCCTGAATGCCGACCGTGAACAGAATGACATCCGCGTCTGCAAGCTCTTCCTGGACAGCCGGATCATCCAGCTCTGCCAGCAGATCCCCCGTCGTGCATGCGTCCTTGGAAAGATCAACGATCTGACCGCCGACATGCTCCTGCACCAGTGCCGCATAGCTGTCGGACACCAGCGTCGCTCCGGACGTGATGCCGTCACCCAGCAAAACGATTTTCTTTATGTCCTCTGCCTGTGCATTGACTGCCACCGGCTGTGCCGCAAGAAGCGTCATGCCTGCCAGCATTGCCGCGGCAGCGCGTCTGAAATGTACATTCATATGATAAACCTCCTGATCTCGATTGGCAGTCCGGATGACTGCCGCTTACCTGAATTGTAACACAAAACCGCCATCCTGTCAATAGAATGGCGGCAAAATTTCAGGTGTAAACATTCCCATTACGAGAATTCTTACTTATACTTGCTGTTTTTGAGCATCACGACCGCCACGATCACAGTCGGCACGATGGACACCAGCAGCGCAAACCACGTGAATGGATACGGCAGATCCGGCGTATTCATTCCATAAAAGCTGAACACCATGGTTGGGATGGACATGATGATGGTAATGACCGTCAGCCGCCACATGACAAAGTTCAGGTTGTTGGAGATGACCGAGCCGAACGCCTCCACCATACTGGAGATGATACCGGAATAGATATGGCTCATCTCGATCGCCTGACGCACCTCGATCAGGACATCCTCGAGCAGATCCTGATCCTCATCATAGAGCTTGATGGTTCTGCCGCGCAGGAGCTTTTCAATGGTGACCTCGTTGGCTTTGAGGGAGGTCGAGAAGTACACGAGGGACTTCTCCAGCTCAAGCATCTGCACAAGCTCCTGGTTCTTCATAGCGCCGCTGAGCTTTTGCTCCATCACCTGACTGGTCTTGTCGATCTGCTTTAAGTCCTGTAGATAAATGGCAGTGATGCGCAGCAGGAGCTGCATGACAAAGCGTGTTTTCATCCGCGTCTGCACGCCCTTGACAATGCCCTCTGACATGTCACGCAGCAGACGGTTGTCGCGCAGTGAAATGGTGAATACATACTGATCGGTGATGATGATGCCCAGAGGTACCGTGAAAAACAGGATCGTATCCTCGGTCTGGATCTCGGAAACGGCAGTATCGACGATGATAAGCGTCTGATCGTCCTCGCGCTCGATACGGGAGCTTTCCTCCTCATCGAGTGAGGAGCGCACAAAGCCGCTGTCCAGCCCGTATTTCTCGATCAGCGTCTGCACCTCCTGTGCAGTCGGGTCGATCACAGAGATCCAGCATCCGGAAACCGGTTTCTCGATCTCACGGACAACGCCGTCCTGCGTCTGATAGAAGTGGATCATGGGTAGAATTACCCCCTTTCTGATTTACTGTTCGTTTTCGCCCGCAGGGGTCTGTACTCATAGATCTCACCTCCAATGGATGTCTGATTTTGGAAAAATCGCGTTTTGCACGTATATTTATATTATAACAGAATCCGGAGGTTTTTGCAAGTGTTTTTCACAAATTTTCCTGTCACGGCAGATTTCCCCTTGCAATTTCCAGCCGCCCATGCTATAATATACTATGAAAGAACGCAGGCGGTGCATCACAAGTCATGCACCGTCCGAACGTGTTATGCCCGGAACAAGGAGATCGAATTTATGGGAATCATGGATATATTTGCACAGCTCGAACAGAGTACACACGCAGGCGGCAAGCCGGAATGGCTGATCGTCGGCCTCGGCAACCCGGGGATGCAGTATGAGGCCACGCGGCACAATGCCGGCTTTATGGCGATCGACCGCATTGCCAAGGAGACGCAGACCGAGGTAAACCGCTTGAAATTCAAGGGGTATGTCGGCGATACTGTTATCGGCGGCAAGCGATGTCTGCTGCTCAAACCCCAGACCTACATGAACAACAGCGGCGAGTCTGTCGTCGCTGCCATGCAGTTCTACAAGCTCGATATTGAGCATATCATTGTCATTTTTGACGATATTTCCCTTGCACCGGGAAAGCTCCGCATTCGCCGTAAAGGCTCTGCAGGCGGTCACAACGGCATCAAGAGCATTATCGAGCTGACCGGCTCGGAGGATTTCTCACGCATCAAGCTCGGCGTAGGTGCCAAGCCGAACAGGAACATGGATCTTGCCGACTGGGTGCTGAGCAAATTCCGCCCCAAGGAGCTGGAGCTGATGGAAACATCCGCCGCCAACGCCTATGAATGCGTCAAGCTCATGGTGAACGACAAGACCACCGAAGCCATGAACCAGTACAATGCCTGAGCATCGACCGAGGTGAACTATGGATTTCTTTACGCAAACCTTTCAGGAGCTGCCCGATTACGCGCGGCTCTGTGAATCCATTGATTCCGGCGAGACCCCCGTCTGTGTCACGGGGCTTTCGCCTGTCCACAAGGCGCAGCTCGCACTGACCCTCTCAACGAGAAATATGCCTGCCATCCTGCTCCTGACCGGAACAGAGGCGGAAGCCATCCGCATGGTCTCCGACATCAACGGCATGTCCGGCGAGGACACCGCCATGCACTACCCTGCCAAGGAGATGCTGTTCACCAGTGCGGAGAGCAAGTCTGCCGAGTACGAGCACGAGCGTCTCCACGTCCTCTCCGCTGTCATCCGCGGCGAGGTGCGCATCGTTGCCGCCTCGGTCGAGGCGGTGATGCAGCCGACCATTCCGCCCGAGATCCTGCGCAGCTCGCATCTCTCCATCGACACAGGCAGCACCGTAGACCTCAAAGAGTTTGCCGCAAAGCTCCTCTCCGCCGGCTACATCCGATGTGAAACTGTCGAGGGCAAGGGACAGTTCGCCATCCGCGGCTCAATCGTGGATGTGTTCCCGGTACAGATGCAAACACCCGTGCGCATGGAGCTTTGGGGCGATGAGATCGACACACTCACCTGTTTCGATCCCGAGAGCCAGCGGCGCACCGAGCCTGTGGAGGCTGTCGAGATCTCCCCGGCAGCCGAGCTGCTCTACGACCCGGACGAGCTGATCGGCAAGATCCGTGCATTCTCCGCCAAGCTGCGCGGCAAACGTGCAGATGCCGCCCGGGAGCGTCTCCTCCGGGACATTGACCGACTCGAGGCAGGGCTGCCGCTGATGAACATTGACAAATACTACGCACTCCTCTATCCGCACACGCTCCTGACCGATTATCTGCAAGGCGTCACACTCCTCTCGGAGACTGCTGACATTCATCGGCAGGCGCAGGGCGTGACCTCACAGCTCCGCGAGGATCTTGCCCTGCTGTACGAGGACGGCACGCTCTGCAAGGGACTGGACGGCGCGATGCTCGATGAGCATGGCTTGCAGGCAGTTCTCGAGGAGCGAACCTGTGTCTATATCAGCCAGTTTTTACAGGGGAGCGAACGCATCCCTTTCCGGAAGATCATCTCCCTTACCGCACTCCAGAATGCTACGTGGGGCGGCGAGATCCGCCAGCTCCTTGAAGATTTGCAGGAATATGTCCGCGACCACTACCGCATCGTCCTTGCAGTGGGAAGTGCCAAGACGCTCCCCATTCTGGTGAACGATCTCCAGGAAAGCGGCATCCGCTGCTCCATCGCGCAGGAGGATGATCTCTGTCCGCCCGGCGCAGTCCTGGTGACGGCACGGAGCATCAGTGCCGGCTTTTCCTATCCGGACAACAAGACCGCGCTGATCGTTCAGACGCGCATGCATGCATCACGAAAGCGCAAGACCAAGCACAAGGTGGGCATGGAGATCCAGAGCCTTGCCGACCTGCATCCAGGCGATCTGGTGGTGCATACGATGCACGGTGTCGGACGGTTTCTGGGCATTCACAAGCTCGAGATGGAGGGCGTGGCAAAGGACTACATCACCATCCAGTACGCCGGAACAGAAAAGCTCTATGTTCCGGTCACACAGCTCGACCTCGTATCGCGCTACATCGGCGCATCCGATGAGGGGACGGTCAAGCTCAACAAGCTCTCCTCGCCGCAGTGGCAAAAGACCTGCAGCAACGTCCGCAGGGCGGTCAAGGATATGGCGGAGGAGCTGATGAAGCTCTACGCCAAGCGCGAAAAATCCGAGGGCTACGCCTTCTATCCCGATGACGAGATCCAGCGCGATTTCGAGGAACGTTTCCCCTATGCCGAAACGGACGATCAGCTCCAGAGCATTGCAGAGATCAAGTCCGATATGCAGCGCATCCGTCCGATGGATCGTCTGCTGTGCGGTGACGTGGGCTTCGGAAAGACCGAAGTAGCGTTCCGTGCCGCCATGAAGTGCGTCCTCTCCGACCGGCAGTGTGCGATCCTCACCCCGACCACCGTGCTGGCACTCCAGCACTACCGCACGGCATTGCAGCGCTTTGACCGGATGCCTGTGCGCATCGAGATGCTCTCGCGTTTCCGCACCGCAAAGGAGCAGAGGAAGATCCTGGAGGATCTCGAAAAAGGCAAGATCGACATTATCATCGGCACACACCGCATCGTCCAGAAAGACGTGAAATTCCATGCACTCGGGCTTGCCATCATCGACGAGGAGCAGCGTTTCGGCGTGGCGCACAAGGAACGTTTCAAGGAGATGTTCGCCGGGATCGATGTGCTGACCCTCTCCGCAACCCCCATCCCCAGAACGCTGAACATGGCGCTTTCCGGCATCCGTGATATGTCTGTGCTGGCAGAGCCGCCCCAGGATCGCCATCCTGTGCAGACCTATGTCACCGAGTATCAGGAGGGCATCGTCATGCAAGCGATCTCACGCGAGCTGAAACGCGGCGGTCAGGTCTACTACATCCACAACCGCATCGACACCATCATGAACTGTGCCGCACGCATCCAGAATCTGTTCCCGGAGGCACGCATCGCCGTGGCGCACGGCAGACTTTCCGAGGAGGAAATGAGCGACATCTGGCAGCAGGTCGTTGAGGGAGAGGCGGACATCCTCATTTGTACGACCATCATCGAAACGGGCGTTGACGTGGCAAATGCCAACACCCTCATCATCGAGGAATCCGACCGTCTGGGACTGTCCCAGCTCTACCAGCTCCGCGGTCGTGTCGGCAGATCGAACCGCAGAGCCTACGCCTACTTCATGTTCAAGCGCGACAAGGTGCTGACGGAGGTCGCATCCAAGCGGCTGGAGGCGATGCGCGAGTTTACGCAGTTCGGCTCGGGATTCCGCATTGCGATGCGTGATCTGGAGATCCGCGGTGCAGGCAGCATTCTGGGCGGCAGGCAGCACGGTCATATGGAAACGGTCGGCTACGACATGTACATGCAGATGCTCAATGAGGCAATTGCGGAGGTCAAGGGCGAGAAGCTCCCACAGGCAACAAGCTGCACGGTCGATATCCAGATCGAGGCATACATTC
>CAZKHW010000039.1:0-16676 GCA_964552525.1 uncultured Ruminococcus sp.
ATTATAGCACATTTTCAGGATTATGTCAATCTTCTGTAGACACTGTCTAGTCTATCAGTATCGCTAACTCGCAAGCGCGGTCACCGCGCCTCGCAAGAGCGGTCACCGCGCCGCGCTCCGGTACGGCAAACGGGCTGCCCGGTTTGCACCGAACAGCCCATCGCGGCATTTTTTTACTTAGCAGCCACAGCCGCAGTTGTTGTTGCAGCCGCAGTTATTGTTGTTGTTATTGCCGCAGCAGCAGCAGAGGATGAGGATGAGGATAATGATCCAGCAGCAACCACCGTCAAAGCATCCGTTCATAAGTCAAAACTCCTTTGTATATCGTATTTGGATCGGCTCTCTTGCGCCGTCCATAGTACAGAATATGACTTTGCCGGAAATGTGTGACTGCTCCTCTCCAAAGAAATTTTCTCAGCCGATCCAGAAGCTCTCAATGCACGCACTCTCGCCGAATGCGATGCGGATATCGTGACAGCCGTCCGCCGTAAACGGAACTGTCAGCTCTGTAAAATCCGTAAAGCCGTCGCGTGCCGGGATCGTGATCTCCGCTGCCGGTGTACCGCTTGTATCCAGGTACACCCTTGCCGTGAGTGCCCCGATGGGTGCTGCTGCACGGATGGTCAGCGATTCTGCGCCGGTGAGATCGCAGTTCTGGAAGATCAGCGCGTTCTCCCAATGCTTGCCGCGCACATGGGTCTGACCGGTCATGGGATCGGTGTAGATCTCCGTGTTGTACTGCCTGTCCCACAGCTCAGCACGAACGGGGGTGCGGACATCGCGCGGAGGGATCGTCTCTCCCTCGATGTGCAGTGTCTGGGTACAGCGCAGATCCGCACTGGATGCGCCGATGCTGATCTCATATTCTCCCGTTTCGAGCAGCAGACGTTCGCGGCTCACATCCCAGATCTCCAGCTCGCGCAGGGGTGCGGTCGTCTCAAAAGTCACTGTGATGCCTGCCGGAATGTGCAGACGCTCGAACGCGATAAGCTGGATCTGCGGACGCAGGATGCGTTCCGACTTTGCCCGGGCATAGACCTGCACGACCTCATCCCCATCTATAGCAGAGGTGTTGGTGATGCTCGCCGTCACGCGGATGCCTTCGTCCGTTACCTCTGTGCGCATGTCCGAATAGGCAAAGCTGGAATAGCTCAGACCATACCCGAACGGATAGAGAGGCACACCGTCAAACCAGCGGTAGGTCATCCGATTCCCACTGATGTTGTAATCCTTGATGGACGGTAGATCCTCATCGAGTGCGTACCAGGTCTGCGGCAGGCGACCTGCCGGATTGTATTCGCCAAAGATGGTGTCGGCAAAGGCATGCCCCAGTTCAGGACCTGCGTGGCTCGTCCAGAGGATGGCATCGGGGTAATTCTGCACTTCGCCGAGTGCATACGGATAGCTCGACACCAGCGCGAGAATGAACGGGATGTCAGCAGCCAGTGTGCCGCCAAGTGCCCGGAGATGGACACGCTGCGCCAGCGGCAGGGAAATGCTTGTGCGGTCGTAGCACTCCCGTGCCACCTGTTCAGGGTCGTTGCCTCCGCAGTAGATCACAGCATCACAGCTCTTGGCAAGCTCTGCTATCCGATCCTCGCCGTAGGATACCGCGATCACATGCAGACATGCCGCTGCATCCGGATGTGCCTTGGGACGGCAGATGATGCGGCCGTTCCCCGTAAGGGCGAGCTGCCTGCCGTGAAGATAATCCGAGAAGATGTATCCCTCCAGACGCTCATGCCACTGACAATGCATGGTCTCTCCCGTAAACCAGCCGTAGACCTCGTCCTTTCCCAGATGCGGCGCACTGCCGTCCAGATTCAAAAAGCGACCGCTTTCCACATGGCGCAGATTCTGCCATTCTCCATTGTCGGCATGCTCGCACAGATAGAACTGTGCCGCATGCTCCTCGTCCGCATCTGCGTACAGGCAGTCATCCTCACCGATGCACAGGAACTTGCCGTTGGATGCCTGGAGCTTGACGATATCCCAGCCAATGTCGTAAACCACCTCGCAGCCGCGTTCCTCCAGTCCCTTGCGGATGCTTACCAGATAGTCCGAGGTTCCCGTGTACCAGTCGAGTAGGTTGACATCCGCATTCTGTCCGAACAATCCAATGCGCTTGTATGCCGCGGGATTCAGAGGGAGAAGCTTCTGCGCATTGTCCAGAAGCACCATGCCCTCCCGTGCAGCACGCAGATTGAGTGCCTTGTCCGCATCCGTGTTGACATCCGCACGCGTGAGCTGGTCATAGGGGGTCGATGGGTCGAAATGCCCCAGAAGTACGCGGCTTTCAAGCAGATTGCCGATCGCAAGGTCGAGATCCGCTTCCGAGATCAGTCCCTGATCGAGTGCTTTTCGTGCTGCGCTGTGAACACAGTCGTCCTCATCGGTCATGATATCCGCACCGGCGCGCAGGCACGCTGCCAGTGCCTTGGCATGCGAATCAAACACCTTGTGGGCACAGACGTTCTGTGAAAAATCTGCACCGTCCGTCACTACAAAGCCCAGTCCCCAGTCCTTTTTCAGGACGTTTTTGAGATCGTGGTTCATGACAGCCGGAGCGTGACAGATCTCGTTGTAGGCAGTCATCACGGAATGTGCGCCCCCGCACTTGACGGGCGTGCGGAATGCGGCATAATAGTACTCGTGCTTCAGGCGCGGATCGAGATTGGCGTTATCGACCGCACGTTCCTGCTCGTGGTTGTTTGCGCAGAAGTGCTTGAGGGTCGGGATGGTCGCCCAGACCGTCTCCTCACCGCGCAGACCAAGGGTATACTGTGCGCCCATCTCGCCCGTAAGACACGGATCTTCGCCGTAGCACTCCTCATTGCGTCCCCACCGGGGATCGCGCAACAGATCCACAGTCGGTCCCCAGACCATCAGACCGCCGTTCTTTCGCTCATTATAATAAGCACGTGCCTCGCGTCCTGCCACCTTGCCGATCTCGTGCATCATCTCCTTGTCAAAGCTTGCCGCCATGCCGATGGGCTGCGGAAATACCGTGGACGGATTCTCCTTTTCACGGTTCACCAGACCGCGCGCAATCTCATGTCCGACATACCATTCGCCGATGCCGAGCCGATCAACGGGCAGATTGTGCGTAGAGAGCATGCCGATCTTTTCCTCGAGCGTCAGGCGCGAGAGCAGATCCTGTACGCGCTCGGACACACTGCATTCCGGATTCTGAAAGGGATACATCAAGATTCCTCCTTAACAATAAGGAATCATAAGGGAATAAGTTGCGTGTTTATGCGCAGGATGATTTGTTCTGTGCAAGGCGCACGACCGCAGGAATACTGTCGTATTGCAAGGGCGTGCAACGCAGTACAGGACAAATCAGACAAGCAGAAACATGCAAGTTATTTCTTTATGATTCCTAAAACCGCGCAGTCACAGGGGAGTAGATATCCCTCCTTGCGCGGTCTTTCTGTGTTGTTATGGATATTATAGCATAGTTTACAGGTACTGTCAACCATTATTTTCTGATGCAGTGCCTGACGGGAGATTCACGGTCCTCACATAAGTCAGCGCGTCCCCCTCAAAATCACCGGCAGCGGCTGCGGCGGCATAGGTCAGGATATCTGCGGCATCCGAGGAATTGTATGTACCATCACCGTTTAAGTCGGCACATGCCATTTGCAGGGAGGTCAGACCAGGGTCTGTTCCGCCTCCGGCGGCGGCAGCAGAGATCAGAAGATCGGCAGCATCTGCGGCGTTGACATCGCCGTCACCGTTGAGATCCCCGAGGACAAATTCCGCACGGGAAAAGGTGTAGGTATGCTGTGCATAGATGATGCGTTCGCGCGTGACAGGATCGCTCAGTACGGCGGTATCCTCCGCAGCATCCGCATCCGTATCCAGCACCACCGTCAGGTATGTGGTATCAAAGCTCTGTTCCGGATCCATCTCCGGGTCAGCAATGGTCAGATCATAGCGGTATTCCACCATCTCAAAGGTCGCATCGCTTGGCAGGCTCACCTCCAGGCGGTAGTTTCCCTCCCAGACGGGGCATTCCACAGTCAGAGCCTCACACAGTGTCACATCGTAGGAATAATACAGGAATGCACCCTCCGGCTGTACACGGTACAGGGAGAGTTTCGCACCATTCAGGCTGCGGTCAGTGGCAATGCTGATCGTCCCTACCGCTGGAGGCATCTGCTCAGGCGGCAGCAGGGTCAGTACATCATCCTGTGCGGCAGCCGGAAGCGAATGCCAGAGCAGCGATGCTGCCAGCAGAATACAGGGAAAACCGTATTTTTTCATCGTAGTCCCTCCAAAATCGCAAAAGTTCGTCAAATTCTTGTATAGTATAGCATATTTTGCGGATTTTGTCAAATGTGGGAGCGAAGAACCTCTTTCAAAAAGTGGTTTCCAAAGGTGACAGCCTTGGGCGGCTCTTGCATGAAACTCACAAAGAAATGAAACAAACTTGATCCCCGTGTAAAATAAGGAAAACCGCTTGCAATTTTCTGACCTTTGTGATACAATGAGTTGTATAGATCTGCATTAACAAGAAAGGCGGAAGATGATGAAAAAACTTGTAACAACCACAATGACCAGCGTGCTCTGTGCATCGCTGCTGCTCACCCCTCTGACGGCATTTGCTGCCCCGAGTCCCAATCCGGTCATCAGCCGGAATGTTCCGGCGTTTTCCGGAAGCAACCCTGCTACGGCGGTGGCAGGAAATGACGAACACTACTTTTCGTTCTGGAATGCCCAGTGTCCGGATTACCTTGCCTACGACCTTTCCGGTGTACCGGAGGAGAACGGCAGGGTGATCGATGCTGTTTGGTACTGCACCAGTGCTTATGATGTCATCGGCATGTATGTCAACCGCAACATGGAGCCGTCCGATTATACCATCGAGATCAATGCAGCACCCGGCGGTGAGTACCCCGAGGACGGATGGGAAGTCGTGGAGAAGGTGACCGGCAACACGCTGGCATCCCGGCAGCATGTGGTAGCCTTTGAGGGCTACAACTGGATCCGCATCAGTATTTCCAAGGCGGATGACAAGGAAGGATCATCGGCGATGATCAACTTCGACATTCACGATGTTTCGGACGGTGTGACGGATAGCTGGCTGTTCCTCGGCGACAGCATCACCGCAGGCGGGATGAATAACTGCTACGGCACGGGTTTTGCAACGCATGTGAACAGCATGGATGCGCAGTATTTCCCCATTCAGGAAAACGGCGGCATCGGCGGCATCACCTCTACGGACGGCAGGGAGAACATTGACCGCTGGCTCTCGACTTTCCCGGGACAGTATGTATCCATTGCCTATGGCACGAATGATGCATGGGGAAACCAGTCCGGTGCGCAGAAATATTACGAGAATACAGTCTACATGATCGAAGCGATCCTTGCCCTTGGCAAGACCCCTGTCCTCCCGAAGATCCCCCATGCGGAAGAGCCGGGCGTTGCGGACTATCTGGATGACTATAATGCGATGATCGACCGCATCTATGAGGAGTACCCGCAGGTCGTTCCGGGACCGGACTTTTCTACGATCCTTGCAGAGCATCCGGAGTATCTGAGTGGTGACGGTGTGCATCCGGGATCTGAGGGATATGAGGAAATGCGCCGTATCTGGGCGGAGACGATGTATGAGCGCGTGTATTCTCAGGAAACCTCTCCCACAGAGACTGCACCGTCAGAAACGGAATCGGACAGCAGCGTCCAGGATACCAGTGCTTCGGCATCCATGTGCGGAGATGTAAATGATGACGGCGAGGTGGATATTCTGGATGTCATTGCCATGAACAAGTATCTCCTGGGCGTGGGCAGTCTGGCAGCACCTCAGAACGCCGACGCGGATGGCAATAAGAAGCTCGATGCGACGGATTCTCTCAATATCCTGAAATTCGTGGTAAAATTGACAGATCATTTGCCGATGACGTAATATGAATCCCTCAAAATCCAATAGACATTGGATTTTGAGGGATTACCTGTTGCACATCGCCGCCCTTGGAAAATAAATTTCCATGGGATCTACACGATCGTCTTATACATACGCCAATCGAACTGCGCCCCGTGCGGCTTGGCATTGCGGACACTCAGACTGCCGTGCTGTGCGGCGATAATGCGCTGTGCAAAGCTCAGCCCGATGCCGTAGCCGTTCCCGGAAAACGTCTTGCCGCGGTAGAAACGTTCAAAGACGTGCGACAGATCCTCCGGGGAAAAGCCCGGACCGGAATCGGTGATGACAAGCCCCGTGTAGATCGTGTTGTCCGCCGCCCTGATCGTGATATGACCGCCGCGTGGCGTGTGCTCCATGCAGTTTTTGAGCAGATTGGTGAGTGCCTCGGTGCAGTACTGGCGGTCGGCAAGGAAATGCGGATCGCCGTCAATTTGCGTTTCTACCGTAATTTCCGCCAGATCGAGCGAGATCTCCAGCGGTCCGAGTGCCTCGCGGATGAGCGAGCGCACCGGCAGCTCCGTGATCTGGAAATGCACTGCCCCTGCCTCAAGCCGGGACAATTTCAGCAGTGTTTCAAGCATCCACTGCATCCGGGAGAGCATTGTGAACAGCTCCTGTACCTGTGCGGTACGTTCCTCCCGGGAAAGGTCGGACTTGCGCAGCATGCCCAGCAGGAGCATCGCGGTTGTCAGCGGCGTACGGAGCTGATGGGACATGTCCTCAAGAGCCTCCTTCATGAAGCGGCGGTCGTGGGCAAGTACCGCATTCTGCTCACGCAGACGAATGGTCATCTTGCGCACGGCATCGGTGAGAATGCCCAGCTCTCCCTCATGAAAGCCGTCGAGCCGGATCGAATCGTCACCATGCAGGAGCTTGTCGATCTCGTCACACAGTGCCGTGATCTCGCGCAGGCACTTGCGATGGGACAACTGCGCAGTCACAAGGAGTGCGGTCCCGGTCAGCAGCAGGATCCCAGCCGCCGGCAGGCTCACGAACAGGCAGCCGATAACACCGCACAGCAGGATGGCGCACTGCCAGAGCAGCGTGCGCGTTTGCGGTCTCATGTGTCCACCGCCTTGTAACCAAGACCACGCACCGTCCGGAGGATCTTGGGCGACTGAGGATCGTCCTCGATCTTCGCACGCAGACGCTTGATGTAAACGTTGAGCGTGTTGTCCCCCACAAATTCCCCGGAGTACGTCCAAAGCTCGTCCGCAAGCCGTTCACGGGAGAGGAGCTGCTCCTTGTTCGTCAGAAACAGCAGCAGCAGCCTGTACTCAAGAGCAGACAAAAAGATCTCCTGTCCGTTTTTAAAGACACAGCCGCGCGCCGGGTCAAGGACGATATTCCGGCAGGTGAGGAGCTTTTGGGGAGCGTGGCGGATGCGCATAGCGTTGCGAATCCGTGCCACCAGCTCCAGCGGACGAAACGGCTTGCCAATGTAATCGGCTGCACCTACCTCAAATCCTGCCACAGTGCATGCCTCGTCCGCGGAGGCGGTCAGGAAAATGACAGGCACATCCGACTGTGCATGCAGGAGCTTGCAGACCGCAAAGCCGTTGCCGTCCTGTAGGGACACATCAAGCAGTACGCAGTCAAAGTCCCTTTCCCGGAATAGCCGCAGCCCCTCGGTCTGACCGGAGGAGTGTGACACAGAAAAGCCGGATTCGTCAAGGTATTTCACGAGGGAACGAGCCAGTGCGGCATCGTCCTCGATCAGCAGGATCGTTTGCATACAATATGCTCCTTTCGGCATAGAATTCTATTTTATTATAACACAGAAAAGCTCTGGATGCAAGAAATCTCTCAAAAATGACAATATTGTAAGAGAGCCGAAACGAAATCGTCATGTTCCTATGCTATAATAGAAGCAACAAATGCGAAAGGGGAGCTGACTATGGAGCTTTTAAAAATCGAACATCTCTGCAAAACCTACGGCAAGGGGGAGAATGCCGTCAAGGCACTGGATGACATTTCCTTTTCCGTCCCAAGAGGTCAGATGGCAGCCGTGATCGGTCCGTCCGGCTCGGGTAAATCCACACTCCTGCACATTCTCGGAGGGGTGGACAGACCGACCAGCGGCAAGGTCTACCTTGACGGGCAGGATGTCTACGCACAGAATAACCGCGATCTTGCGGTGTTCCGCCGCAGACAGGTAGGACTGATCTACCAGTTCTACAACCTCATCCCGGTACTGTCGGCGGAGGAGAACATCACACTGCCCTACATTATGGATGGGCGCAAGCCCGACCCTGCCCGGGTCGAGGAGATGCTCGATCTGCTGGGACTCAAGGAACGCCGCCGCCATCTGCCGTCACAGCTTTCGGGCGGTCAGCAGCAGCGTGTCTCCATCGGACGCGCCCTGTTTACCTCACCCGGCGTGATCTTTGCAGATGAGCCGACCGGCAATCTCGACAGCAAGAATTCCGCCGAGATCCTTGCGCTTTTGCGCACCTCTAACCGTGAGTTGAAGCAGACCATGCTCATCATCACGCACAATGAGGATATCGCTCTGCAATGCGACCGCATCATCACCATTTCGGATGGGCATATCATCGGCGATGCGCTGACCGGACAGGGGGGTGACCTGCATGCTTGAACGCCTGCTGGCTCTGCGATATATCCGTGTGCAGAAACGCCACAGCATTCTGACGATATGCAGCATTGCCATCGCCCTGGCACTCATGACGCTGCTGTTCACGACCTATGCCACGATCATGGGCATCCGGCGCGATGTTTCCTATGATGCACAGCCCTACCATGTCAAGGTGCTGCGCGTGACACAGGAGGAGTACGAAACGCTGGCAGCCTGTCCGGAATTCAAGGAATGCCGCCGCGTGGTCGAGGAAAATTACACTATCTCCGCCGAGCTGATGATCCGCACGTATCATGACAATATCGGGGAGTTTCTGAGCAAGGTGCTGCCGGACAAGGGGCTGTACAGCGTGCAGGAAAGCGAGTGGAACAGCAATCTCGCGGAGCTGAACTATGAGCTGATCGTTATGGACTGCATTGATCTGAACGGACGCTACAAGGCGGTAACGGAACTGGCACTGTTCTATGTGCTGGTGATCTTCGTGGTCATGGCACTGCGCCTGATCATCGACACAGCGTTTGAGGTCAGCTCCAAGGAACGTGAGCGGCAGTTCGGTGTACTCCAGTCCATCGGCGCGACCCCGGGGCAGATCGTGCGCATTCTGACGGTCGAGGGATTGTTCCTGTCCGTCATCGGCATTCCGGTAGGCGTGCTGCTGGGACTTGGGCTGAGTGAGGCGGTGTTCCGTACCATTCTGTCGGTGGGTGTTGAGGATGTGTTCTGCTCGCCGGAGAAGGCAGAGCAGTTCCTGCATTTGCAGATCAGTTCACCAGAGCGTGCGCAGCAGCTCCTGCATATCCATATTAATCCTCTGCTGCTTGCCATCGGAGCCGTGACAGGGCTGGTCTGGGTAATGCTCTCGGCATATGGAACAGGCATGCGCATCATCAGGATGTCCCCGATGGATGCCATCACAGGCAGAGGAACAAAGGTGAAACGGGTGCGCAGATCTTCATTGTTCGGAACGCTGTTTGGCTGGGAGGGCAGGCTGGCTGCACGCAACAACCGCCGACAGCCCAAGCGATTTGCCATCACGGTGGTGTCACTCACGCTGTCCATCGCGCTGTTTGCATCGTTCTCGGTCGTGATCGACGAGGTGCAGCGCGGCTATGAACGGGCGCTGAAGGCGAACGAGGAGGAGTTTGATCTGGTGCTGGGCATCCGATGCCGGTCAGACGATCCGCTGAGCTACCGGCAGGGACTGGAGATGATCCGGGAAAGCGGCTATTTTGATATTGTGTCGTTCGAGAGAACCAGACTTGTCACCTATCAGCGCGAGGACGGTCAGACCTGTGCAGGTCTTGTGACATATCTTCCGCGTGAGACGTTTGACGCGATGTTTGAGGGCGAGCCGCCGTATTCCTATGATGCGCTGACCGAACAGGATGCGTTCATCCTGACAGCCCCGCTCGGATCGCCGGAGGATAGCGTGCCAAGGCAGCTTCGCGGCATCGAGACATTAACGGTGCAGTACAAATCCGTGCGGTACATCACAGATGCCGAGTACGATGCCATGTCGCCGGAGGAGCAGAAGGATGTTAAGGAATATCAGAACTACAATGGCGAGACGGGCGAGCAGGAGCATGTCTCCTGGTGGACACATGACAATCTGGAAACGAGTGTCCCCATCGCCGGCTTTGGCGAGGAGCGCATTCCGGAGTATGGGGAGAAGTATGAAGCACCGGCAGACTTTTTCTATCTGGTCGGAACGCTTGACATGTACGAGAACGGCAGATGTGACATGCTGGGGAACTTGTTTCCTGTCATGGAAGAGTACCGTACAGAGTACATCGCCGTTTCGCTCCGGAAGTCGGAAGATTATGGGGCGGCACTGCAATTTTTGAACCTGCATACCGGTCTGTTCTCGATCGAGACGGACAGGTTCGTGGAGAGACAAACGATCGAAATGCTGATCGCGGCAGTCCGCATCGCCGCAGGCATCCTGATCTTGCTCATTGCGCTGATCGCAGTTGTGAACATGGTGAACATCCTCTCAACGGGAATCCTCAACCGCAAGTCGGAGTTCGCCGCGCTCTCCTGCATCGGTATGACCAAGGGACAGCTTTACCGGCTGATCGTAGTCGAGTGCCTGCAATACGTCCTGATCTCGGGAATCGCGGCGATGATTCTGACGGAGGGGTTACAGTTTGGGACGTGGTGCTTTTTGCGTGAAATGATGCTGGGAGGGGAACTGGACGGCTTGATCAGCTACGCCGCCCCGATCCCGAAGATTCTTCTGGCAGCGGCAGCGGCGTTTGTGACAGCACTGGCAGCATCGCTTGTGCCGCTAAAACGTCTGGAACGTGAGAGCCTGACGGATCAGATCCGCGGTGTGGAATGATAGGAGACAGTCCCCGGCATTGCGCCGGGGGCTTTCTTGCTGTGCAAAGGCACGGCAGCCGCAATCCCCCATTTCTTGGGAAAATCTTTGCATCTGCAAAAAATACGCTGCTGCCCCTTGCATTTTGGGCTGGATTATAGTATAATGAATACGTATGAATTTTTCTGGAGGGACATGCATGAAAACCGCATTTGAGCGTATCTACGACATTGTGCGGCGGATTCCTTCCGGCAAGGTCGCGACCTATGGCATAGTCGCACAGCTTGCCGGAAATCCGCGATGGTCACGTGTTGTTGGCTATGCGCTGCACAACAATCCCGAGCCGGGTGTGATCCCGTGCCATCGGGTCGTCAATCGTTTCGGCGCACTCGCTCCGGCATTTGCTTTTGGCGGGGAGGGCGCACAGCGTTCTCTGCTCGACAGCGAGGGCGTGGCATTTCTGCCGGACGGGCGCGTGGATCTCGAAAAGTGCCTCTGGAACGGATTGTGGGAGGAGGAGAACGCTTGACACCGGAGCAGATCCTGAAACAATACTTTGGCTACGATGCATTCCGGCGCGGACAGGCGGAGCTGATCGGACAGATCCTGTCAAACCGCGATGTCCTGGGCATCATGCCCACGGGTGCCGGAAAATCCATATGCTACCAGGTGCCTGCCATGCTCCTGCCGGGGCTGACCATCGTGATCTCGCCCCTGATCTCCCTGATGCAGGATCAGGTCGGCGCACTGCGTGAAAACGGCATTCCTGCCGCCTATCTCAACTCCACGCTCGATGAGGAGACCTACCGCCGGACGCTCGGGGAGATCTACCGCGGTCAGGTGCGCATCCTCTATGCCGCGCCGGAGCGTCTGGAGACTGACAGTCTCCTGCAGATCGCCCGGGAGATCCCCATTTCGATGGTGACCGTGGACGAGGCGCACTGTGTCTCGCAGTGGGGGCAGGATTTTCGCCCGAGCTATCTGAAGATCACGCAGTTCCTCGAGTATCTGCCGCATCGTCCCATCATCAGCGCGTTTACCGCAACAGCAACCAGAACGGTTGCGGAGGATATCGTGCGCATCCTGGGGCTGGCAGATCCCTATCGTCTGACGACGGGATTTGACCGCGAGAACCTCTACTTCGGGGTGATGCAACCGCCGGATAAGTTTGCGGCACTTACCGGCATCCTGCGCGAGCATGCAGGGGAATCAGGCATCGTCTACTGCCTGACGCGCAAGCTCGTGGAGGAGGTCACCGAACGGCTGTGTGGGATCGGCATTGATGCCCGGCGTTACCATGCCGGACTTTCGGATGAGGAGCGCTTCCGGAATCAGGAGGACTTTCTCTACGACCGTACACAGATCATCGTTGCGACCAATGCCTTTGGCATGGGCATCGACAAGTCGAACGTAAGCTTTGTGGTGCATTACAACATGCCCAAGAACCTCGAGAGTTACTATCAGGAGGCAGGACGTGCCGGGCGTGACGGCAGTCAGGCGGACTGCATCCTGCTCTATGCGCCTGGCGATGTTCACAAGAACCGCTTCATGATCGAGCATGCCGGTGAGAACGATCAGCTTGATGAGGAGGAACGCAACCGTATCCGCAGGCAGGAGCAGGAACGCCTTGACCGGATGACATTCTACTGCACATGCCACACGTGCTTGCGCAGCTATATGCTCCGGTACTTTGGCGAGACAGGCGTACAGGACTGCGGCAATTGCAGCACCTGCCGGGCAGGATATGAAAAACGCGATATCTCGACCGAGGCACTTAAGATCGTCTCGTGCATCTATCGTCTGCACCAGCGCGGACTGCATTTCGGTACAGGCAGTATCGCCGACATCCTGCGCGGCAGCAAGGCGGAACGCTATGAAAAGTTCCGGTTCGCAGGGACGCTTTCGACCTTTGGCATCATGACGGACGTGAGTGAACGGGAGTGCCGCGCGATCATCGAATTTCTTCTTGCCGAGGGCTGGATCAGTAAGGGCGGAGAATTCGGGACGCTGACGCTCAACCGCCGGTCGGCACAGCTCCTGAAGGAGCGCCCGGTCATCACAATGAATGTGGTGAAGGAGCAGGTGACCCGGCAGCGTGACCGCGCCCTGCCCGATGATCTGGATGCCGGGCTGTATGCCAAGCTCAAAGAAACGCGCACAGCGATCTCCAAACGCGAGGGTGTACCGGCGTATATTATTTTCACGGATGCCGCCCTACAGGATATGGCGCGGAAAGCACCGACAAACGAGATGGCGTTTCTGGCAGTCTCCGGTGTTGGACGTGTCAAGCTGGAGAAATACGGTGCGCGGTTCATGACCGTGATCCGAGAGCATTGCAAGGGACAGTAGCGTCTCTTCCCCCATATTACATATATAAAGGAGAATTTCATGGATATCCTACAGATCCTGACAGAAGAATTTCAGGTGCGCCCTGAACAGGCGCAGAATGTTGTTGCCCTGCTCGATGACGGCAAGACCGTTCCGTTTATCGCACGTTACCGCAAGGAAATGCACGGCGCACTGGATGACCAGACTATCCGCCGGATGGCACTGCGCTTGCAGGCACTGCGAAACCTCGAACAGCGCAAGGACGAGGTGCGCACCGCCATTGACAACAAGGGCGCGCTGACTCCGGAGATCATCCAGGCACTCGATGCCGCCGCGACTATGGTCGAGGTCGAGGACATCTACCGCCCCTACAAGGAAAAACGCCGCACACGCGGTTCGGTTGCCCGGGAACGCGGACTAATGCCCCTTGCTGCTCTCCTGCTTGAACAGCGTCCCGGGATCGAACCGGAACACGAGGCTGCCGCCTATGTTTCTGAGGAGCGCGAGATTCCCGATGCCGCCGCGGCTTTGCAGGGAGCGATGGACATCATCGCGGAGGACATCTCCGATGATGCGAAGGTGCGTACAGCACTGCGTGAGCTTTACCAGCGTTTCGGGACACTTACCTGCACCGGAGCTGATGACACAGTTGCCGAGGGCGTTTACAAGAACTACTGCGAGTTTGAGAGCCTTGTGCCGCGCCTGCAAGGGCATCAGATCCTTGCCATCCACCGCGGTGAGAAGGAGGATGCCCTGAAGGTGACCATTACCGTGGCAGAGGGTCTTGCCGAGCAGACCTGCTGCAAGCCCTATGTGAAGAACCAGAGTGCATCCGGTGAGCTGGTACGGCAGGCGGCGTGCGACAGTGCCAAGCGTCTGCTGATCCCTTCCATCATCCGCGAGGTACGCGCGGCGCTGTTCGAGGATGCTTGCGCCAAGGCAATTCGTGTTTTTGCATCGAATTTGGGGCAGCTCCTGATGCAGCCGCCGCTGAAAAAGACGGTCACGCTCGGACTTGATCCAGCCTACCGGACAGGCTGCAAGCTCGCCGTTGTGGATGGCACGGGAAAGGTGCTCGACACCGGCGTGATCTATCCGACACCGCCGCACAAGCGCATTGATGAGGCGGCACGCAAGGTGACCGCCCTCGTGGAACGATACGGCATTACCGCTATTTCCATCGGCAACGGTACAGCATCGCGCGAGAGCGAGAGCTTTGTGGCGGAGCTGCTCCCCAAGCTGCCGCATCCGGTCAGCTATATGGTCGTCTCGGAGGCAGGTGCATCGGTGTACTCGGCATCGGAGCTGGCTGCGGAGGAATTCCCCGAGTACGATGTCGCGCTGCGCAGTGCCGTCTCCATCGCCAGACGTTTGCAGGATCCGCTGGCAGAGCTGGTGAAGATCGACCCGAAGGCCATCGGTGTGGGGCAGTATCAGCACGACATGCCGCCCAAGGAGCTGCAAACCGCACTTGACGGTGTGGTGGAGGAATGTGTCAATGCGGTCGGTGTGGATGTGAATACCGCCTCAGCCCCCCTCTTGTCGTACATTGCAGGCATCTCGGGCGCGGTGGCGAAGAATATCGTGAAATACCGCGAGGAGAACGGCGCATTCCGAAATCGCCGAGAGCTGCTCAAGGTTCCCAAGCTCGGTCCGAAGGCATTTGAGCAGTGCGCAGGCTTTCTGCGCATCCCCGGAGGTGACAGCCCACTGGACAACACCGCCGTGCATCCGGAGAGCTATGCGGCTGCCAAGACGCTTCTCGCGCACTTTGGCTACGGTCTGGAGGATGCTGCTGCCGGAAAGCTCGGCGATCTGTCCGCGCAGGTCAGAAAGGCAGGGAGAACCACGCTTGCCCAGGAGCTGGGTATCGGCGGCTTTACCCTTGACGATATGGTCGGTGAGCTGCAAAAGCCCGGCCGCGATCCGCGTGATCTGCTGCCGCCGCCGCTGTTGCGTTCGGGCAGCGTCATGGAGATCAAGGATCTCCAGCCCGGCATGGAGCTGATGGGAACTGTCCGGAATATCGTGGATTTTGGATGCTTTGTGGACATTGGTGTGCATGAGGACGGACTCGTCCATATTTCGCAGATCTCCGACCACTACA
The DNA here is from genome assembly GCA_964552525.1 of uncultured Ruminococcus sp. Classification (GTDB taxonomy): domain Bacteria; phylum Bacillota; class Clostridia; order Oscillospirales; family Ruminococcaceae; genus UBA3855. The sequence goes on from CAZKHW010000039.1 coordinate 15,281, forward strand.
TCAAGCATCCGCTGGAGGCTGTCAAGGTCGGCGATGTGGTCAAGGTGCGCGTGCTGGAGGTCGATGTCAAGCGCAGCCGCATCGGATTGACCATGCGTTCAGAAAAAAAGCAAAACCGCAGAGATAATTGACTGGAGGCAGGTATTATGAAAGAGAAGAAACAAAAAAAGCCCTATGGTACAGGAAAAGTCGTTGGTTTGTCGTTTGTGTGTGTACTGTTGATCCTGGTGCTGACCACAGCACTTCTGGGATGTGTGACACTCGGGCAGATCGTTCGCTCTGGTCAGGTACAGGATGCAGCAGCATCCATCGCGCTTGACAAGGTCACGCTTTCGGACGGAAGATCCCTGGCATCAGAGGTCAACAACAGTTTTCTTGACGGACTTGGCATCTCGGATGACAAGGTACGCGGCATCCTGCGTGACGGGAGCTTTCGCACATGGGTCGGCGAGACGGCAGGTGCGTATGCGGACTATCTGATGGCACACGACAATACGCCATTCCCGGAGATCACAGCAGAGGACATTACCCGGCTCGTGGCAGACAATGATGACACCATCCGGCTGCACACAGGACTGCACACATTCTCGGCAGAGCATCCCGAGACGATCGCGGCTGCATCTGCGGAGGCGCTCAAATGGAACGATACAGCGCGGCGGTATCTATCCGATGAAACGCTGGGCGGCAAGCTGTTCTGCGCCAGCATGACCAGCTGGCCTAGTGTCGTGCTGTGTGTGCTTCTTGCGCTGGTGACTGTCTGGCTGATTGCGATCCATGTGCGCGGCAGGCGGCATGTGGGAACAGCATTCAAGACGATGGCGGTGACAGCATTTGTCCCGAGCCTTGTATTTGTGCTGGCAGGACTGCTGGGCGCGTGGATCATGGGACTGTGCGGACAGGATGCGTTCCGCAAGGCAGTATCCCTGTTGGGCAAGTCTCCGCTGACTGTCGGCGGCATCGCCGTACTCGGATGCATCGTACTGTTCGGTTTCGGTGTCCTCTGGAACGCGATTGCTGGCAAGACATCTGCGCCTGCCAGGATTTCGGAGGAATCCCCCCTGCCTGAGACTGCCCCTGTACCAGAGCTGGTCAAAGAAACTGTTCCGGCATCGAAACCGAGCCCCGAGCCGTCTGCGCAGGCAAGTGCTCCTGTCCCGACTGTGCGGAAGTATTGCCGTTTCTGCGGTAAAGAGCTGGTCAATTCGGATGCGATGTTCTGTTACAAATGCGGAAAGCTCCAGGAAAACGTGGAGCCATAACACCAGTGGGGGAGGGAAACCTCCCCCAACTCGTTTTCTCAAAAAAATTCTTTCAGGGGGTTGACAACCGAGTGATTTTATGCTATAATAATACTGTTGTCAGGGCGGTCAGCTCTCGTACAATGGATTTTTTGCTT
>CAZKHW010000040.1:0-16460 GCA_964552525.1 uncultured Ruminococcus sp.
AGTTTTGTCATTTTTGGGTGCTTTATGCGGTTACACAGTTTATTTTTCAGACCCTACAGATTGTCAAAAATGAACTGCTGTGCCTCCACCAAAAATCCAGTGTAACTTCGTCAGTGGAATTATGCTAATCTACCAATGCACCATACCGCCGCAAAATCTCCTTGTTTTCGTCAATCGGAAAGAACACCGCACCCGTGAAGTCGCAGTTCAGGTAATACTTCTCGCATTCCTCATTCGGGAATACTGTAACCTCACGGTTCGGCGCATCCGTATCATCAGAGATCGAGGATGTAAACACGCCCAACACCCTCGTGTTCCGGAAGTCACATGGATGCATTCCGTTCTGGCTGAAATAGGTGCTTTCCAGCATAGTAAACGGCAGGCTCAGCTCACTGAAGTCCACACCGCATACCATCCCATTCCGTGCGATGTGCATGACGTTCATCACGTTTTCCGTCATACGGAAGGTCGGGAATTGCCGCCCCATGTCCAGCAAGGCATCAAGCAGCGTCTCCTGATAGTAAAGACCGGTTTCATCGGGAATGTTCTTGTCATCGCCGCAGATCTCCCCGATCAGGCGGTAGATCTCCTCCTGATCATCGTCAGGAAACCAGATCATACCAAGCCCAAATTTTTGGAACAGCGCGTGCTTTTCTTTCAAATGCATATCGCCGTAGCTGCGTTCAAGGGCTTCGATGGAATTCAGGATGTATTTTGCTGCAAAATAGTCCCGATAATGTTGATGGGCAAAGCGGATTTCCTCGTTTTCCGTCACTTCCAGAAGTCCCGTGTGACAGATGAGAAGTGAAGTAATATCAACGTTTTCTAACGCTTTCAGGAGCTTATCCTTTTCAAAATGCAGCGGCGCGATACAGTTCTGGTAGATACGCTCGTTGTTAATAAAAACGTCCCTTGCAGCCTGCATCGCATCGAGAAGATTGGCACGTGTCAATTCGTGATGGTGGTGCAGCAGGATGTTCGCCGCAAACGGCAGCGCATACCGAACAGCAAACGGCAGCAGCTTTGCATCATCCCGGACAGGCGAGTGAAAGCCCTGCACATACGCATCCAGAATCTCGCCCCGTGTGCGGATATGATCGGCATTTTCGTCCAGATACAGCCTTAAAAACAGCGGCGATCGCAGCAGTTCCAGAAGCGTTGCATCGGTCGGAATACTACACTTTTCTGCTAGAACAGCATCTCGTTCGGCGCAAGGAATACCAAGGACTGTTACAGAATCAAATGTGTCAAAAACAGGATAATCAGGAACAACACGGCTGCTGATGATCAGCCGGACACCCTTGAGGTTTTGCACGAACCACGCCACTTCCTCTGCGAATGCAGACTGCTCTGCGGACATGATCTCGTTCACGCCATCAAGCAGCAGTGTGAATTTCTGCGCCGGATCGGATAGCAGTGTGAGCAGGTCTGAGAATGCACGTTCCGCGTCTGTTTTCTCGTGATTTATGCATGAATCTATCGTAAAATAGGCGTTTCCATAGTAATACTTCAGCAGGAGCTGTGACAATAAATAGCAGGATACGTTCGGGAGCAATTGCTCCCGAATTTCTTTTTTGTAATGCTCGAGCGGCAGGTATAGCTCCTGCTGCCGCCGCAGAAGTGTGGTCTTTCCCATGGCACCGTCAGCGGTCAGGAAGAGGTGATTTCGGGAAAGTGTCAGCAGCTTCTCAGAGAACAAAATTTCCTCATGATAGGCGATTTCCATGGGATACAAGTCACTTGTATCTCGCAGCTCCGGAGTGACCTCACGCAGACGCTGTGCGACTGTGACAGTTTGTGTCAGGTCGAGGAGAGGGTGCATCGTTTCATACGGCTGCCCAAACGGTTTAGCGCAGGCCTCATCGAGCAGGAACACAGAAAACGTCCGACAATCGGGATGTTCCGGCAGGGAGATGTGTCTTGCATCCATTGTTTCCGGAAACTGTAGCGCATGAAACCATAGTCCGACCAAAAGTGCCTCCAGACAGATGCGCTTGGGATGCGCACAGCTTCCGAGCAGCTCGTTTTTGTAAATATGCCGGTTGTCGTAGAAAACCGTGTGAATGCGTGCATCGGCGCGCATCACCATAAGCAGTGCGCTGACCAGTGACGGGAGCTTCTCAGGGTCGAGCGTATCCTTGCAAAAGCGGTGCATTCGTTTCAGGTAGCGCAGATATGCCTGTCCATCGGGAAATTTGGAATTGACGAGCGACTGAAACTTCGACATTGGCAGACCATATGGCTCGCCTGCGAACGGGAAACGGACACGATCCTGCATCAGCTTGTCGGCATAGCGATTGAGCATCACGTTGTCGGGGGTGATCACAAGTCTTTGCTGGATCTCCTGCGCATCATCGGCAAAATCGCACAGCGTACCGATCAGCTCCGTGAGGATCACACCATTGCCGCGTTTGCCCTTGCCTTGGCGTTTTGCGAGGACGATCAGACGGAAGATCGTGTTGACAGTCAGCATTCTGCACCTCCTGCAATTGGGGATAAAGTCGGGCGATTTGGGGATAAAAACCGCATGGGTTTCGTGTTAAAATGTTAATAACAGAATAGCACAGTTGACTGAAATTGTCAAGTGGGATGGCGTAAAAAATGTACCGTGAAGTTCGGACATTCACGATACAGAAAAAATCTCATCAACCGAGTATAGTATACCACATTTCGATGATTTTTGCAATCAAATTTGTTCATATCTTACAAGATGCCTTAAATTTCTACATTTCATACAATGTGAAATTGCTCGATTTGTGTGATTTGTCAAGCCGTTTCATGAGCTTACGCCGTCAGCATTCTGGTCATAGGAGGTACGCCAATGTCAAGAAAAGGGGAAAATATCTATAAACGCAAGGACGGACGTTGGGAGGGACGTTATCCGTGTGGGTTTCGACCGGATGGAAAGCCGAAATATCGGTCAATTTACGGTCACAGCTACCAAGAGGTCAGGACGAAGCTAATCCCACTGAAAGCCAAGCCCAATCAGATTGTCACATCCGGAAAACTGACCTTCGGGGAGCTGTTTGAGGAGTGGATGACGGCTGTCGGACTTCGGGTCAAAGCATCGACCTATGCGAATTATCGCAGAAAAGCGGATAAACACATCCTGCCGGCATTTGGTGGGCTGCGTTACGAGCATCTGACCGCAGAGCTGGTGCATGGTTTTATCCGCCAAAAGCTTGATGACGGTTTATCCACGAAATATGTCGCGGATATTGTGATCGTGATGAAATCGGCTGCAAAGTACCTTTCGCGTACTCATGGATTTGCTGATCCGCTTGTCAATGTGATACTCCCCAAAACAGAACGCCGGGAGCTGCGCATCTTCACAGCCGCACAGCAAAAACAGCTATGCTACTATCTGAAAGCACATTTAAACAAAACAGCACTCTGTATCCTGTTAAGCCTGCACATGGGGCTTCGTGTGGGCGAGGTGTGCGGCTTGCAGTGGGCAGATATTGATTTTGAGAAAAGTGTTCTGACTGTCAGGCGGACGGTGCAGCGGATTTCTACCGGACACGGTACGAAGCTGCTCATTGATTCCCCCAAAAGCCGTGCCTCCAGACGGTCTATCCCCATTCCGGCATTTCTGCTAACGCTCCTGCAATCCCTCCGTGATGAGGATGATCGGTATATACTTTCCGGTCAGGAAATGCCCATGGAACCGCGGACTTTGCAGCATCGCTTCAAGGCGATCCTCCAAAAAGCAGAATTACCGTCACTGAACTACCACAGTCTGCGGCATCTGTTTGCGACGAACAGCATTCGTGCAGGCTTCGATATTAAGACACTTTCGGAGATTTTGGGACATTCCTCAGTGGAGACAACACTGTCGCGGTATGTGCATTCGTCGATGGAGCGGAAACGGGAATGCATGGAACTGGTCAAAATGGCAGCATGAAAAGCGTTTGTGCCGTCACGGTTCTGGTCAGTGAATGCAGATAAATGGCGATGATTTGGGAAATGTTGTGAGGACGGCGTGAATGTCCGAAATTCACGACAAAATTGCTTCTATCAATTGTATTATAGTATATAGAATACATATTATTCAAGTTTAGGATAGAATATCACTGGATTACGGTTTGTAATTCTTTGAAATAAAGGCTGGTTAAAAGCCTACCGATCACAACATAACAGATACTGCCTGGGTATGATTGCTTATCACCCAGCAAAATAGCATACTATAGGAGGATTACTATGAAACCGTTTATCACCATTGTGTATCATCCCGAGGAGAATGTATTCCGGATACAATATCAAGAAAAGCAATTGGATATGAGCAGATTGGAGCAGATGTCTATTTCAGAATGGGGAAATCCCTTTGTAAAGAATAAGCACCGCTGGTACGGACTGTACGAGGAGCTCAGACAGCTTTGTGGCGAGGATGATTACAAGGTCATATTTGACGGCTCTGATGATGATCTGCGGTCAATTAAGAATGTATTATCCGAACATAAAATCGAGATCCTGACAAATGCAAACAAGGTCGTGATCGTTTATAACCGAGCCGTGTGCAGCATCAGAGTCACGGTCAACGGAAGATTGATGGATACCTCTTCTGTTGAAGGCGTTCCGCTGGAGCGCACGATCGAAGCCATTCCTATGCGTGAATGGAAGGGCTTGTTTTCGGAAATCGAAGATTATCTAGGGCATACGGGATATACTGTATCATTTGTGGGAAACAGTGAGGATATCCGCTGCCTGGTCGATGCGTGTCCTGAGAATGTGGATCTGTCTTATAAGCCGTCAAAGCTAAATACGGCAAAGGCATCATCGACTGCGATGACAGAAGCGGTATCTACATCGGCGATCGCTATCAAGGAAACCGTTTCTGCCACGGCAAAACCGCTTCTGGACACCGCTAAGGAGAAGATGCAGAACGGATCTGAGACAATGACAGTCGGAACGCTCACTTTTACAAAGATTCGTGTCGCAAAGATACTGATTTTGATAGGGCTGGTCTGCTTTGCATTCCCATTCCTCACCGTATCATGCAATATGATCAATTACGAAGAGCAAAACTATTCCGGCTTTCAAATCATTACTGCATCGAGCGTGAACCATCTGCTTGCATCCCAAGGTTCTGACATCAAGATACCGGGGAATATATTCCTGCTCCTGGCGTTCCTGGCAGGCGTATTGGCGTTTCTGTTCCTGATCCTGCGGAAAATCATCCACCATCTTCCCGGAAAGCTGCGTAATGTGATACGCAGACCTGCATCTATACCTCATCGTGTCGGTGGAATTCTGAGTACAGTCAGTGCCGCATTCCTGCTTATCTTCCGCCTTACGATAAAAACGTATTATCCGTTGGATGAGAGTCAATGGTCAGTTCTTATGATTGAAACAAAGTTTGGTTTTGTGCTGTGTCTGATTGTCATGGCGGCAGCAGCAGTGCTGTGCCTGACGGCAAAGGAAGATCCGATCGAGGAGGATCTGCTGGATGATTATACATGAAGTAAGGCTTGAATTGTTGTGGTCTCGATTTTGGGATTAGCATGGAATATAGAAAATAGAAATCAAGGTGTGAAGGAGGAACATCATGGCAATCAAAATCTGTCCATGCTGCGGTATGGAGAATGATGCATCAGAACAAAACTGTCAGCTTTGCAATTTTGAATTCGATCAGCTTGATACAGCTCAAGTGCCGAACCAGTCTTTGACAAAAAAGGATCAGTCCGCATCGACGCAAAACACAGTGAGTATGTCGTATACAAATCCATCCAGTCAGAAATCGCAAAACCCGAATGCAGTGTTACAATATTCCGGCAGCCAAAGCACTGTTCCGTCTGAACAGCCGCCTGCGGCGAAGCCTCCGGCTGCCGATCCTACTGCTCCGCCCAAACCTGTTCGATACACCTACACATCAAGGGAAACCGTCAGATCGGAGGATTCTGATGATGTATTCTTCTCGGCTGATAAAGCGTTTGATGAGGATGACAGCGACCTTGACCTTAATCTGTTTCCGGACGAAGAGGAGAAGAAACGTTCTAGGTTGATCCTGATTGTGGGGAGTGTGATCACGCTTGTGATCTTCATTGCGGTGCTGATTTTTGTCATCCCTTGGTCGAAAAAAGAGAAGAAAGGTGAGTCCTTGACAGATAATACACCTATTCAGACAGAAGATACTGCAATGACAAAAGCTGTGACACAGGCATCAGAGATCATTTCCAACGGTTTTGTGGATACGCACGGCAAGGATTATGTGACGATCTATCAATCGGCAGATACCGGCTCTGGCATTGTAGCAAGGGTACATACAGGTGACGAACTTGACATTTATCAGATTGACAGCGGATGGTTTCAGGTTGGACTCGAAGACGTCATGGGTTACTTAGAAGCGGATTATGTATCATTCTCCAAGCCTGAACAAGCTGTGGAAACCACAGAGCAGATGACCGAATCTGCAAAGGCTGACACAACGGAAGCGGCAACACAGACGGCAGTGCCTGTGAAACCGACGGCGAACGCTACGATCGAGGTCGATACCTCCGGCGGCGGTGACGGTGCGACTTTCTACCTGAAGGTCAGCGGTTCGTATGCCTACTATGTATATGAGGTATGGGCGTATTTGTACGATGGCACAGAGAGCGAATACCTCGGGAAAAATACCTCCAGCGAATCGAAAGTATATCTGACTGCAGGTTCGGTCATTTCTTATGTGACTGCGAAAGTGACACCCTATCATGCTGACGGTACAGTCGGCGAAACGGTAACATGCCGCGGCGATCTCGTGTATGATGATCCGACTCCGCAAGGTGCCTCTGTAGCGACATGTACGAAATACGGTCAGATCAATACGCACGGCGGTGTTGTTGCCGGCTTTACAACCTCATATGTCGTTAATAACGGCGCATCTGCTCATGTCCGCGATAGTCTTGGCAATGCATGGCATGTCACCGCAGTGAACTACTGCTATTCGCGCGGTGTGAACTGGTATGAGCTGTATGACACTGATGATGGTGATTATTACGGATGGGTCGATGAGAATTACATTGATTTTAATTAATACAGGATTAGGAGGAACCACAATGAAAAAAGCAATTCTAATCACTTTATTTCTTCTCACGTTTTCCATGACGGGTTGTGGAGTAAAACAGGATGGGACAATTGTGCCTGCACAGAATGCAGTAACAGAAGCTACAGCAGATACGATACCGGCAGCATCCATTTCCAGCGGATTTGTGGATTCCGGTGCAGAGGAATACGCTGCTGTATACCAGATGCCGGATGCAACTTCATCCGCTGTGGCGAGAGCTTATACCGGTGATGCAGTTGAAATCTTTTCATTGCAGGGACAGTGGTATCAAATCAAGCTTGGTGAGATCTCAGGATATATCAAGGCTGAGCAGGTAACGTTCTCCCAGCCGACCGAGGTGCAGGCAGTACAGGAAACTGTTGCAGACGTGCCCGAGACTACCGCAGCCGCTCCTGCGGAAACGCAGGCGATCAATGTGAATATCACACTGCAATATGATGGAGACGGGATCGCTCTTCCTAAATCCTATTCTGCATATGAGTCCTACGATAGCGGCAGAAACGCCTATTGTTCTGTAGAATCTTGTTATATTTACAAGACGGCTTCTACCAGCGGAGCAAAGCGTGAGGCAGATATGCTCTATAAGGGTGATGCGGTCACGGTATATGGTTCCTACAACGGTTTCTACTACATCGGCACAGACAGCGGCAGCGGCTACGAACTCATGGGCTATGTGCAGACAAGTAAAATCACAATCGGCACACCTCCGGCGGCAGAGGATAAGAGCTATACCGCGACGGAAGGCTATGTTGACGTGGCATCCTGCAATGTCCGCAGCTCGCCCTCTAAGGCGGATAACAGCAATGTCATTGATACGATCTATAAGGGGACAACCTTTACGATCAACAGCTTTGACGGCTACTGGTATTCCATCAATTACAACGGCAAGAGTGGCTATGTCAGCTACAAGATGGTAACGGCGTACTGATATGAAAAGAAAATATAGCAGAGCAAGCGCTTTCTATCAGCATTTATGGTCTCGTGCCGTTGCTGACAGCGTACAGAAACCAACAGGAAACATGGAGGATCAGGTACTTCCGAATTTTCACTTTCAAAAAATACAGACCATCCGCATTATAATAACTGCTACGATCAGCACCGGAAAATCCACGCTTATCAATGCACTGATCGGGAAAAGACTGGCAAGAACTGCACAAGGTGTATGTACTGGAAATGTGAACTTTTTCTACAACAAGCCGTTTGAAGATGGCTTGATCCATATAGTGGGAGATGATTTTATCCTTGATGCGGACATGCAGATGCTCAATCAAATGTCGTCCTCAGAATCAAGAACCATTGCATCCTATTTCAGAAACAGTTTGACGGATACCATTCAAGTATGTTTGATTGATACGCCAGGGGTCAATGCGGCTACGAATTCTGAGCATGGCGCGATCGCTCAGAAAGCACTCTTGCAGCAGAGTTATGACAAATGCGTATGTGTCATCAGTGAAAACAACTTTCAGACAGTGGATGAACTGAAGCACATGCAGTGGCTTCGGGAACATGTCCCGCAACAAAAACTGGTATTTGCATTTAATAAGATTGACAACTATCATGCTGAGGACGATATCGACCGGAATGTTGAAACGTTAAGGACAATCCTGAGGAAAGTGGGATTCAGCGAACCCGTGGTTTGTCCGATCTCGGCAAAATGTGCGCTGCTTTACAAAATCAATCATTATGAGAAAGAGGTATCAGCTGAGGATAAACGAGAATACGCTGATATGCTGTGGAAATTTAGCGATCCACGATATGATTTGTCACGTTTTTATGATGCAGCATACTTGTCACCTGAGAATACGTCATTGATTGCTAAATGCGGATTTTCAGAGTTTGAAAAAATACTGTTTGGAGGTTCTAAATGAAAAATGTTTATATCAGCTATAATCCTTATAAGCTGGAGACGATAATCACAATCAACAATGAAGAGTTGAAGCAGAACAGCAAAATTAGAGAGAAGTGCAAGGACGGAACACGGCTGCAGGACTGGATTGAAGAACTGCCGCATTTGCTTTGCGAGGAATTTGCAGACCGCGAATTCGACATCACCTTCCACGGCATCTTGCAGGACTATGACGATGTGGGGGAGGTATTCGGGAATGCTGCAAAAAGAGGCATCATCAGGTGCGCGGTGAGGCATATTCCGCCGAAGCAGGGGACTGAAAACAAGGATCAACTGATCCGCAGTCTTTATAATAAGATACAGAGAGGACCGATCGAGGCACTGAGATCCCATGAGATTGCAGATGCATTTGCAGAGCAGCAAAGCAGGGATTTCTCCATTTGTGTCATTGCAACGATGAGCGCCGGTAAGTCCACACTGATCAATGCCATGCTTCGAACGAAGCTGATGCCGTCGAGAGGTGATGCGACAACAGCGATCATTACAAAGGTCAAGGATGTTACAGATGATGAAAATGCACCGTGGCGTGCAGAAATTTTCGGGACAGACGAAAATCAGAGAAGGATCAAGTCCTATGATCGTATCACATTGGAGGATATGATCGAGCTGAATGACAATCATGTCGTGTCCCGTGTTGAAATTGAAGGCAATATACCGTTTGTCTCATCAAAAGACATGTCACTGATCCTGGTCGATACACCTGGAGCAGGTATGGCACATGACGATTCCCATAAGCGCGTACAGGAGGAATATCTGAATAAAACAGCAAAGGAACTCATTCTGTTTGTTCTTCCACCAACATTTGAAGCGACTGACGTTGCTAATCTTCTAAAACTGATTTCCGATATTATGAAGGTGGGCGGTAAGCAGTCAAAGGATCGTTTCTTGTTTGTCGTGAATAAGATGGATGACCATAAAAGCGAGGATGGACCGGTAGAGGTGACGCTTGATAAAGTGCGAGCGGTGCTGCAAAAGTATGGGATAGAAAACCCGAATTTGTATCCGATCGCTGCGCTCCCAGCCTTGAGGATACGCTCTGTCTTAAAGGGCGCTGACGACAGTGAAAATGTCAGAGAAGCTGGCTGTGCCGTGGAAAAGCTGATGTCTGATAAGATGTATTACTTCGAGGAATATGCATCCCTGCCCACCAGCTTGCAGGAAATGATCAAATCTCAGAGCGAACAGGCTGCACCAGTCTTTGTTGATCCCACAGAGATCAACAGGAAGGCACAAGCCGCTTGTAATACTCCTATGCTTGCTGATATGTACAAGAATAAATACGAGCTTACCCTCAATTACGGCAATGCTGCACTGATACATACCGGTGTTCCCTCATTGGAAGCGGCAATTCGTCAATATGTGGAAAAGTATGCCAAAACTGCAAAAATTCATACATTTGCAGATGCGATCAAAAAGAAGCTGGAACAGACGAAGTACTCCGAGGAGCTCAAGCACGCCATCAGCACGAATACACAAAATGCAAATGAGATCAGAAAACAGATCGCTGAAACTCAGAGACAGTTGGAAAAGCTTCAGGATGCGAAGGCGTTCCAGCGTGAGATCAATGCAGCAATCGAGGCGATAAAAGAGCAAAGCCGCCAAAAATCCGAGGAAATTTTGAGATCTTATCAGCGTAAGCTGAGCCAGGTGATTGAAAGGTGCACAGGAAAGGTGCCAATTGATGACATTGATGATATTTTGCGTGATTTGAAGGATACCGCTGATACATTGGAGCCAGCCTTTCGTGCTGAGTTGTCTCAGGTCGTTCAAGATGCGTTGGAGTCAACGAGCCGGATGCTGATTAACCAGTATCGCACAAAGCTGAAGGGGATCAATACTGGCTCCGGAATGTTCTCCGGGTTTAACGTGCGTATGATCGAAACACTTGCCTTTGATGTCCCGTCTCCGGAGGCACTTGTTGAAAATTATACAAAGACAGAGAGGGTAAGCGATGGACGGGAATGGATCAAGAATGCAGATAAAAGATGGTACAAGCCCTGGACATGGTTCCAGGAATCGGGATATTGGCGCGAGAAATATAGGGACGAAACTTATATCGACGGTGCAAGTCTTTGTGACGAGATTGTAAGTCCCATTCAGAATAGTTTGTGGGATAACTGCAATCGCGTACAGGAGCAGGCAATTGCACAGGCAAATGCGCTTGCCGAGAGGTTTAAGGCAGAAATGGCGAGGATCGGGGAACTTATGAAGAAGAAGCTGAGTGATTTGGATCGCTATACTGCGGATCGATCCAACGCTGAGGAAAAGGTAAGAAAATCGAAGGAACTGCTGCAATGGCTGGAGCAGATGCTCAAAGAACTGGATACGATTTTGGATATCTGATAGGAGGTATATGTATGGCTGTAACAAATTATTTCAAAGATGCAGTAGAAAGGAAGGACGTTCAGAGTGTTCGTATCATGATGAAGGACAGTCTTTTGAGAGATCCGACATTTCAGGAGTTTGCAGAAAAGGAGACGTGTGCTGCCGGATTGAAGGAGCTTTATGATGCTTATGACGGCAAGGAGCTAAAGCAGTCTCCGTCGGAATGGAATAAGGATTATATGGATCTGATGTTGACAAAGCTTCTGTTCAATTTTTCGCATGAACGGATCGCGCATCTGAAGAAGATCATCAGGCATCTGTATCCTGATGCTGGTAGGAATGGGAATAGCACTGCATCCCATTCTGATTATGCATCACAGAAGCGTATAGATCAGGAAAATGGTAATTATATTCCACAATATGCGGGCATAGGCGGTGCTGTTGGTGCGGTCGCAGGCGGAGCTGCGGCTGTAGCCGTTCAAGCTTCTGTTGTAGCAGGAATTGCAGCGGGTGTTCTTGTAGGGGCGGTCGCCGGAACAGCCGTCGCGGTCATGAAAGGAAAAAAGTGATATGGATGACAGATCATCAATGCAGGGAAGATCCATGAGCTTTGGACTTCCGGTGGAATCGGGCAGGTTGTCTTCCTATCCGGTGGTACAGTCTGAAGCATCTTCTACCAATCTTGTAAGCCAGGAAGCTAACGTCAAACGGATGGAAATGAAGAGCTTTTCTGAACTGAAGGAGGAACTTGATAATGCCAGTCTCCTGGTAGACGATGTCATCCTGAAAAAATATCTTCACCATTTGCACGAGATGGAGAGCGTTCCCTTGGAGGAACACTATCAGAAAATTGAGGATATCCGTATCTATAAAATTACGGAGATGGTATATCAGGATCATGAGTATTCGACCTATAAGTTAGCATCGGTGTTTAATTCTGTACAGCACCTAAATTGCGGTGCATTTATTATTATGGACAGTGACAGCAAAAGAACAGAATTCTATATCGGGGTTCGTTCACTGGATGAGAATCGTACTTGTTCGTCGCTGGGGCATACTTTGTGTAATGCACTAAAGGGACAATTTCCAGGTACCAAGACTATGGAATTACAGGATGAACAGACGCAGCAGCTTATCGCATCATGGAATCATACTAAAATTGCTGCTGTTTCCTGTGTTGCGCAGAATAAGGATGCAGATTTCAAAGATAATGATTCCTATATTCAAGGATTGGAAAAGCTTGCACTTGCTATGCAGGGGCAGCGATATACCGCAATCATTCTTGCTAAAAGTACTCCACAGGAGCAACTGGAGGCACTGCGTCATTCCTATGAAATGATTTATACGCAGCTGTCTCCCTTTGCGGAAATGCAGCTTTCATATGGAACGAATACAGCTGTTAGTATTTCAGAAACATTTTCCCGCGGAACAACGACTGGGAAAAACTGGTCAAAGAACTGGTCGGAAAGTCACGGAAGTAATCGGGTAATCAACAGAGGAACAAGTCATTCCGTTACGAAACCGGATGTGCATGGTTCTATTGCAAAGGCAACTGCCAAAGCAGCGATGGGCGTGGCAGCAATTGCAACGGCTCCACTGACTGGTGGTGTAAGTCTTGCGGTTGCAGCAGGATTAGCAGCTGCAAATACTGTCATGGAATCAATTCCGATTAAAATCACGAATGACGGCTGTAATGAAGGTGAAAGCTATGGAGAAAATGATCAGTATGGAAAGGGCGGCGCAGAAGGCGGTCATCAGGATGCGCAGGAAGGGTATGCCAAGCAAAAAGGTGTGAATCAGGGAGAAACAAAGTCTACACAGCTTACATTGCAGAATCGTACGCTAACGGATACACTGGAGCGTATCGAAAAGCAGCTCCAGCGGCTCAATGATTGTGAAAGTATGGGAATGTGGGAATGTGCGGCGTATTTCCTGTCCGATACCTCCGAAACAGCTGAAATGGCAGCCGGAACATATAAAGCACTTATCCGCGGAGAAAAAACAGGAGTTGAGTCATCTGCAACAAATTTTTGGGGATATGGAAAATGGGCGGAACAGCAGATCCCTTTGTTACAAAATTATATTTACAATTTCTTACATCCTGTATTTCAGTTATCAGAAGAGATCCATGTAACGGCGGCATCGTTGGTCAGCGGAAATGAGCTGGCGATCCAGATGGGGCTGCCAAGGCATTCGGTGTGCGGATTCCCGGTCATTGAACACGCTGAATTCGGCAGAGAGGTCGTAAAGTATCATCAACATTCCGACAGCGCGACTTTGACAATCGGTGATGTATATAGCATGGGCGAAAAAAGCCAGACACCGGTCATGCTGGAACGGGATTCTCTGACGATGCATACCTTCGTAACAGGCTCTACCGGTGCAGGTAAGAGCAATACGATTTACGATCTTCTGTATTTGCTGCGCAGACAAGAGAATATACCGTTCCTTGTCATCGAACCTGCCAAAGGGGAATATAAGCACATTTTCGGCGGCTATTCCGATGTCAGCGTTTACGGGACAAATCCGCTGCAAAGCGAGATTTTGGAACTGAATCCGTTCTCATTCCATGACTCGATCCATGTGCTGGAGCATATCGATAGGCTTGTTGAGATCTTCAATGCTTGCTGGCCGATGTATGCGGCAATGCCAGCAGTGTTGAAGGATGCCATCGAACAGAGCTATCGTAAAAAAGGATGGGATCTGAATTGCTCTGTTTGCACGCCGATCACGTTTCCGACCTTCCGCGATCTGCTCGAAGAATTGCCTAAGGTCATGGAACGTTCTGCATATTCCTCAGATACCAAGAGCGATTACTCCGGTGCGCTGGTAACACGTATCCATTCTCTTACAAACGGCATTAACGGTCAGGTATTATGCTCCGGCGTGATGCCGGAGCAGGAAAGTGCCAGGTTGTTTGATCACAGTGCGGTTGTTGATCTGAGCAGAGTTGGCTCCTCAGAAACCAAATCGCTGCTGATGGGCATTCTTGTGATGAAGCTGCAGGAGTACAGAATGCATGGTGGCAAAATGAACGCTGCACTTTCCCATATTACAGTGTTGGAGGAAGCGCATAATCTGCTTCGTCGTACATCCACGGAACAGTCGCAGGAAAGTTCTAATCTGCAAGGAAAATCAGTCGAAATGATTGCGAATGCGATTGCTGAGATGCGAACCTATGGTGAAGGTTTTATTATCGCAGATCAGGCACCGGGGCTTTTGGATGAATCCATCATCCGGAATACGAATACCAAGATCGTTCTGCGATTGCCTGATGAGGAAGATCGGGTACTCGTTGGAAAAGCGATGACGCTGACGGATAGTCAGATCACGGAACTGACACGGCTTCCTGTCGGTGTGGCTGCAGTCTTCCAGAATGACTGGATCCAGCCTGTTCTATGCCAGTTTGAAGCATTTTCGAGGAATTTCCAAAAGCCTTGCTCACCGTATGATGATACGCCGCGTTTGAATGCCATCCGGAAATTTCTGTACCGGCTGTATGAGATCGATGACAACGTGGAGCTGGATCAGGAGGATATTGATACAGTTTACAGATGGTTGTACAACTGTGGAGTGGATACGTTCGGATATGGTTTTGTCAAGGATATGCTGGTCAGAGGGCGTAAGCTGAATCGAACAGAAAAAATGAAGCTGACCGGCATCATTTTTGATGCTGTGCAGATCGCACCGATGATGCAGGAGCACCAGAATCAAAAGCATATCCAGAAGGTACTTTACAATATGCACCGACTGAAGAATGAGCGGATCGCCGAAAAAGCCATAGTGTATCTACAGCTCTTAGTGGATGAAACGGAACACAGTCAGAGTCAGGAAACTCCAGAACGCATAGGTGGGAGGGTACAATGATGCTGCATTTTGGAGATATGAAATCACCAATGGATATCAAAGGCAGATCGGTGTTTGATGTCATGGGAAGCGCGGCGGTTTATGAGAAGAAAGCAAATGCCGTAGATGTCACTACAGATGAGTTTGAAGCGGAAGCACAGCATACGCCGAATTCCATGTATGATGTAGACGGAGAATTGCATGAAACCGATGACAACGGCAATGTGTACATGATCGATGGCAGGCTTTTACCAAATGCAGAATATACGCTGAACGGTTATACATATACAACCGATGAATATGGAAATATAATCAAAGTCGAAGGCAATCCAACCTTGAATCCGGAGAACGAACGTGATAATCAAGCACAAGCAGCCGTAGGAGGCGATGATCGTCGGTCAACCGATCAAGGAGGACATATCATCTCTCGCGAAATGAATGGTGACGGAGGGTTGGGGAATCTGGTCGCAATGGACTCTCGCATCAATCAGAGCGATTATAAGCGCATGGAAACGGACATCCGCAACGCTCTGAATGAGGGCAAGGAGGTGTCTGTAGACATTAAGCTTGAGTATGACGGCGATTCTGAGCGACCATCCAAGCTGATAGCGACTGTTACGATTGATGGAGAAAAGACTGTTTATCGGTTTGACAATACTATGGACGGTAGGCTGCGTCAAGATGTTCCTGATAATGGTAAGCAGACTGTAGATGCAGCAGCAAGCAATACCGGCGGCGAGGTATCGTCCATAAAGGAAATCTATGATGAAAATGGAAATCTGACCAAAACAGTAGTTACAATCACTTATCAGGATGAGTACGGAAATAATCGGCGGCTGCCTGTTACCATT
This sequence comes from uncultured Ruminococcus sp., assembly GCA_964552525.1. Lineage (GTDB taxonomy): Bacteria > Bacillota > Clostridia > Oscillospirales > Ruminococcaceae > UBA3855. Next base: position 15,971 of record CAZKHW010000040.1, read on the forward strand.
TATCCGGATTAATGGGAGGGACAAACAAGTGGATGCATTAAAACAATACATTTCAGAACAGATGGCAGGACTCCTTGCAAGTTATGAAATGCTGGAAATGCGTGGCTGTATCGATGAAAAGAGCTATGCCCTTGAGTTTTTCGTGACTATCAATGGAGAACGTAAGCAGTGCTATGAGATGGTAGATCAGGGCGAACTGAACGAAGATCGTGTAGATGAGATCATTCAGTCGATTGCTCGATTTGCAAGAACATTACCGGACTATGTATGCGGCGAACTTTATTCCCTGAATGTTACGATCACATCTGAGAAGTAAAGACGAAAAGCCGAGGCAACCCGGCTTTTTATAAGCTGTATATTATTACAAGATACAAAATGATCTATGTAGGAGCATAATTAAAAGGCGCAAGATAAAATGAAAATTTGTATCACACAAAGCAGCACCCGGCTTGTGGAAGTCAGGTGCTGCTTTGTACATATTTTAAGGTTT
>CAZKHW010000041.1:0-12777 GCA_964552525.1 uncultured Ruminococcus sp.
ACGCCCCTTCATTCGCTGCATTCCGGATCGCATTCCGGATGGCGGTCTGGTAGTCCGCCGCACCGCTTGTCACCTGCATGTATGCCTGATCACACGCCCGGATGTAACTATGCTGCGAGGCGACAGCAGTAGTCAGTGTCAAATTCCGCAGATCTCCATTACACTTACGGTACCCAGCATTCAGCGTCTGCAAAGCGGCATCGGACATTTTCACGATGCCCTCCAGTCCTGCCGCCCGATAAAACCAGTTGTCGTTCCTTATGCTCTGTACGCCCACGTCCTCGAACAGTGCTCTGACCTGCTGCTCAGTTGCATTCGTCCTCGATGCGATCTCAGAAAGAATATCCTCATACAAAAGACCCTGCTCCTGTAGTTTCTCTGCCTGCCATTTTGCCATATCCGTGACGTATCCGTTTTTTATCATCCGCCGGACAATGTCCTGGATGATACTTTCTTCCAGTTCGCCGTATAGTACCATGAGCTGGTCACACAGCCGATCGTATTCGTTTGGTGTCAGCATCGTATCACCTCAGTGAAGGCGTGCCGCTGCCGAACAGGTCAGGCTGTGCGTCCGACATAAATTTCAGTTTCGCATCTGCCTCACTGCACCCGAAATACCACATCAGCAGTTTCTCCGGGCGGAGCAGTCCTGCCGCGACCATCTGCATCCGCCGCTGGAACTCCTTGTCCGTGTCCTCCAGCACGCTGTCACCCCATGTACAGGAAAGCTTTGCTGTTCCGGAGGGTGCAAGCTCATACAGCGATGTATACACATCCATCGCATACAGCAGCCCCTCCAGCGCATTTTGCAGCGCAGACTGCATCTCGCTGACCTGTACGAAGCTGCGCTGCTTGGAGGAGCGCACCTCCTCGGCGGTCTTATCCACATCCTGTGGGTCGGAGAGCGTCCCGTAGGCAAGCCCCACGTTGAATTCAATGTGCCGCAGCATCCCGTTTAAGCCTCGCAGCAGGGATTCATCCCGGATGGCAGGGGAAAAGGTCTGCATCATCGCAGACAGCCCCTGACCGTTCGGATTTACTGAGAACCGCCGGAACAGCCGCTTATTCCCGACCGGCAGTTCCATGCGCTCTCTGGTGGTCTTATCCCTGCGGAACAAATCCTCGGCAACGTCCACCGCAAGCTCCGTCCCCTTGAACTCCCACAGGATTCGTGCCCACTGTGCATTGGCGTCCTCAATCAGATGAGCAGCACTCGCGAAAGCGGAAACGCCCAACGCGGAATCCAGATCGACTGTGTTGCAGGCTGGTACACGGAACACCGAGAACAGCGGTTGCGAGACATTGGCAACGGTCTGTATCTCCTGCAAGCCCTCCCAGCCGTCCACGGATTTCAGTGCGCAGGGGAATCCGAGCGCATCCTGGTTCAGTGAGCAGTATGCCCGGTTCTCGACCGTATAGCTTTGCGATTCTGCATGAAAGGTGTGCGTCTCCAGTCTTGTGTAATACCGGTGTCCGATGATCTTCCTTGCCATGAAGATGGCAGCAGTCGGATCTCCGGCATCGTCAAATGCTGTCGGTACATAGCGGTCAGCCCGCACCTGATCGACCAGAATTCGCCCGCCGGAGACATACGGCTTGAACGCCATACTTCCGAGGGCAAGTGCTGTGTCCGCACGGTAGATCCGGAAGAAGCGCAGCATCCGCTGGAGCTGCTCGTTCAGATAACGGCTGCGTGCATCATCGCCGCCGCAGTTGATGACCGATTCTGCCATGATGAGCCGGGTGAACTCCGAGCAGATCGCCGCCGGGAGATTCAGTGACCGGCTGTCGCTCTTGGTGCCGCGCCCGTATTGGTACAGATCCAGCCAGATCGACAGTGCATCCTGCATCTCCGAGGAGACGGACTGCTCCGAGGTCTTCTGCTTTCCGAACAGCTTTGCAAAAAAATCAAAGATAGAGATCACGCCTGCTCCTCACCTCCAGCAAATATGGCATCCCCGACCTCACGCATCATGACCGTCTGCACAAAATAGCGCATATCGTCCATTGCATGGTCAAATTCCTTGATCGGCTTATCCGTCTGCGCCTTGTCATCCCAGCGGTACATGCCGAACTCTCGCAGAATGTCCTCACATTCCGGTGCAAAGTGCAACCGTCCCTGTTCCAGCAGTGTTGCAGTATTGCGGATGCCGTCCAGTACATCGTTGTTGGCTTTTTGCACGGAAAATTCACCTGCTCGCCAGATCGTTTCAATAAAGCTTGCTGCCGAGGGGTCAACGATCACGTATTCGATGTCGCGCATCAGCCCTCCGGCAAGGCGGCGCAGCTCGGCATAATGCTCCTCGTCCGTGCGGGAGCATCCTTCTTTCCGGGCATCGTAGTAGCTTTCCCGCAGCCGCCACGCATGACCCTCCGGGGTCAGCAGCCACAGCCCCATCGAGGTCGGATTGAGTGTGCCGTAGTCGATAGAGATATACAGGTCGCCTTCCAATGCTTTCGGCTTGCCGACATGCTTGGCTTTATCGAACATTGTATAGACAATTCCCTCAGAAACAACCCATTTTCCGAGGATGAACCGCTCATAGAACACACCGGAATACATGCGGTCGTACCGTTTCCGCACCTCGGCGGAGAGCGAGTAGTTATCATCCATCGTAAAATGCAGATACAATGCCCGCTTTTCCTCATGCTTTCTGATCCATTCCAGATAGAACCAGTGCCACGGTCCCTCCGGGTTGCAGTTAAACCAGAACCGTGCGCCGCTGACCGAGCATCTTGCAAGTGCCTGCTCCACAAAGCTGCGCGGCATCAGTGCCACCTCGTCAAAGAGCACACCTGCAAGAGTCATGCCCTGAATGAGTGCCGCAGAGCTTTCGTCCTTGCCGCCGAAAAGATAATAGCGGTTGGTGTGTCCTTCCATCGTCACATCAACGTAGTTCCGGCTCAGATTCTGCGTGATCACAGCGATGCCCTCCAGCCATTTCACCATCGGCGTGATGACATTGCGCCGCAGAGATGCAATGGTCTTGCCGCAGAGGGCAAAGCTCTCGCCGTTAAATGTCCGGCAGCTCCACAGCACAAAGCCGATGGTCATAGACATGGTCTTGCCGGAACGGACAGAGCCGTCACAGATCAGCGCATCGTAGATCTTCCCACGCTCTGCCCACCAGAGCATGGAATTGAGCTGCTTGGGAGAAAATTTACTGTACATCATGTAGGGATTCCTCCATCATTTGCAAAAGGTTCGTGAGCTGCTCCTTTTCGGTCTCGACTGTCTCACCGTTCATGGCAGCGTGGAAGATGCGAGACAGCTCCGTCTCCGCAGCGATCAGCTCCGCATTATCTTTTATAAAGGTATACAGTTCCATGTGCCGCTTCCGGAATTCCTCTGAGAGCTTTTTTCGCTGCTTCCTGTCCGGCGTATTCAGATAGGCAGACATAAAGGTCTGCAAGCTTGTAAAGTCCGATCGCTTAATAGCATTCCGGCTTTCATCAAATTTCTTCATGCCGTCTGCCAGTGCAGCAATGCTTTTCTTCTTCAATCCTTTCATGCGTCCGCCTCCTTATGGGTATAAAAATAAGGCTCTGTAAGCCTTTGTACGCCGTTTTTAATTGCAGGGTATTGTTTTCCGTCCAAATTCTTTTAAACGCATTTGAATGCCGTTAAACAGCGTTTAAATGGGGATGCTCCGCCATTCATATTTTCAGATGAAAATCTGAGATAACATGATACACACATACCCGCCTGCAAGGGGACGCATCAACCCTTGTGCTGACAGTATGCTGATTTGTTAAACAGCGATGCACGGGAGAACCAGTTTTTTCTTTTTGCCGCAAAATGTGATATACACGATTGCCCTGCGCTGCCGCAGACGATACTCTATGCCGCTGCCCTGATACTTCCGGAGCGGTCCGGAAAGTATCATCTTAGCACCCTGCGGCGATACATATACCTTTGAAACGCACAGCGGCTCTCCGTCATTCCACAGCCATCGGATGTACGCTTCTTCTGCTGCTGTGATCGCCTGCGGTCTGCCGTCTCCCAGAAACCGGACAACACCGTCTACTGATCGTATCAGATGATAATTTTCGGAGCTTGGCTCGAACCTGAGAAAGATGTACTGCGAAAAGATGGGAAGCGTTTTCTCAAACCAAGTTCCGCCGCTTCTCAGCTGCATGGTTTTCATAGGCACGAATGCATCAAATCCCATCCGCCGCAGCCGTCTGCATGCTTCCTGCTCACAGCCCGATCGAGACTGTAGTACATAGGTTTTCATGTCTGCACCTCCTCTTTAATGAATTTCCTCACCTGCTTGTACAGCTCCGGATCTTTCTCAGCCATTGCATCAAACAGCATCGTCTGGAACTGATCTGCACCGGCATCCATGACACCCTTGTTCTGGATATCGATCCGCTTCTTATAGGCAGCGGCACGGGTCAGTGCCACTGCGTTTTTAGCGATGGTCTCAAAGTCAAGACTTTCAAGCTGTTCCTCTGGAATCTTATTGATCGCCGTCAGGAGCTGATTGCTGATGAGCCGGAGAATACCGTCCGTCATGTCAAGATTGGGATAGCGTTCAGTCTCCTCCATGATCGCCCGGAAGTTCTCCTGCGACATCCGCAGCGCATCAAGTGTCGTCATCAGGTTCTTAGCGTAGTTGCCGACAGCGGCAATGGAAATGCTCATGCCGTTTTCCTGAATGTATGCCACGATCTCACGATACCGCGCCCCGGTTTTGATCATTTCATCGACCGTCTCCCGGACTTCCGGGGCGAGCTGGTCGATTTTAGAATGCTTTCTGTGTCCCATACCGCACCGCCTTACACATCGATGCAGTCATCCGCTCGGACGCATGCAATGATCTGGATGCCCTCATGGGAAACCTTTGCCTCCAGCTCCTCAAACGGACAGTCTGCCAGCGTGATCGGCTGCTTTGTCCGGCTATTCCGGGTATTGATGTAGCCGCCCTCGGAGAGATAATTCACGCTGTCGAGCAGCTCCGCCTCCGTCAGGTTCGGCTCCAGCGCATACCGCAGGTCACTCAGCAGAATATATTTGGTACGCAGCATATTGATGCTCTTGAGTACCATACCGTTATTTCGGAAAAACTTCTTCTGCCGGATGCGTTCGAGTGCTTCCTTATTTTCCAACTCCATCACCCCTGATTATTGTAGTAGCTATCAATTTTATTTTCCAGCCGTGTCATGACACGGATAAAATCCTCATTCTTGGTGGTATGTTCCTTGATGTAGTCAATGTTATCCGATAATTTCTGCATCGCGATCTTGATCTCGGCAACCTCTGCTTTGGTGGCGTACTTGTCTGACAAAGTATACTGTGCCTCTTTTATCTCGGACACGGCGATTTCGTTTTTGTCCAACCTGTCCATTGTTCGTTTCAGAAAATAACCAATCACGCTCAGCGCGATGCCGATCGCACTTGTAATGATATAGAAGATCAAGTCCTGCTGCATAACATCACCCCAAAATAAAATGGTATAACCAAGGTTCTAACTTGATTATACCATATACATTACATTATGAAAACCCCGGAATCAGGGCGAATTTTACGGATCATGCATCATCAAAGCTTAATTGTTCGTCCATTGTATCTTCCTTGTGTTTCGGTGCAACAATATCCCGGATGGTTGATTCTGAAAGGCGGTATTCTATTGCCAGACTCCGGTAATTCCAGCCGTTGAATTTCTCCCGTATTTCAAGGTCGCGAACCTCTTTCAGAACAGAACTTGCTTTTTGTACATACACACGTCCGCCGCCGTAATGTGCCACCAGCTTTTTGTATGCATCTAAGCCAATCACCTCTGCAAGTTCCAGTTGACCTTCATCGCCCCGCAACTGATCGATACTGGTCAGCTTATCAATATCCATCATCCATCCCTCGCTTTTCTCTCCGCACTCCTGACATATCGTTTCAGTGTTTCAATTAGCTTACTTCCGTCCTCCCGGTTTACCCATCTGAGTGGTTCTTTTGGTGATGCTGTAATTTGTAGTATCTTTCTGACAGCACCTGCCATCCGTTCACCAGCAGGAACATCTTTCTTGTCCAGCTCTATGAGCCGATAAATCAGCCGCCAGGCGTACCGCTGCTGTGCGTCTGTCATCATGCCAGGGATTTCCTCACGCGGTTGTGGTTTAGGCAGATCGCGGTGTTTCATCCGGATCAGCTCCCTCTCCACCGCCTTTCCCTCCGACTCGGTCAGCTCACTGACATGTTCCTTGCCGGTGATCCGGTAGACGATCTGATGGAAGGCATCCTCACCACCCTCCACCAACCCCATGCTTGCAGCAATGGCATACAGCTGCTTTGTGATTTCCTTTCACATAGATCCTGTAGGTCTCGCTGCCATCCGCCCGCCATTCTTTGCGGAATGTGGCAGGGACAGTATCGCCTGTACGGCAGGCATAGAAAGTATCCTCGCTCACAGTCTGATAAAACGGGTAGGTCGTATCCTCATAAGTTACCTCGTATTTAAGTCCATAAACCGGATTGCGCCACACATTTTCCAAGTAGGTGTCGCCTCTGCTGTTTACGCGGGACACTGTTTCATAGTGTCCCGGCTCGTGGTGTGTCCCTGTAACAACAGCCGATGCGGGATAGTCCTTGAATTCCACGACACGATGTGCATATGCTGCAAAAGCAATACCAACGATCGCTGCAATCATGGCAAGTGTTACGATCAACCCAATTGCATGTTCCTTGATCCAATCGAATGTTGTATTCATTCTGCGCCCTCCGTGACCGCCGGAATATCCGCCCAATCTATATGCGCCTCCTCGGCAGTCTTGTCCTCTGACCGCAGAAACTCATCGGAATTCCCGGATTTCTGCGGAACTGTAGACCTTTTTGCTGCACTTACGGAAGAATCGGCGGCGAATGTCGCAGTCGTTCGCAATCCATTCAGTCTTGAATTTACCGTCTACATATAGCACTAAGCTAAAATGCAGCGGTTTCTCCTGCACTACAATGACAGTGATCTCATATCCGTCTACCAGTAGCCTGACCACGCCGCCGTAGGGATCGCTCAGTTTTTTCTCGAAAACGCCCCAATCTTCTTTGGTCATATGTTTCTCACTTCGCTTTCTGCCACCGTGATCTCCGTTTTCATGCTTCTGGAAACGTTCACTGCTGCATTGATTTTGGTAATCACATCGCTCATGATCTTCTCATCCATCTGTCCATCGTGATTCACCCTGACAAATGCGCAGATATTCTCCCACGCCGCTGCCTCATTAATCAGATACGCCGTGTCCGATGCCTCGGTTTCAGGAAGTCCTGCAATTTTCATGAGATTTTCCTTGTCCTTGTCAAAGTCCACACCTTTGAGCTTCTTCATGAGCACGCTTTTCGCCTTATCATCGCAGGCAAGACCGCTGATAATCTCTGCCACGCTGCCTTTACAGTATTCCTGGTGCCAGATAGCAGACAGTATGCGCTTTGCAGGTGCTTTGAGCGTGTACTTGGTTTCTTCCTTCACCATATCCGGGTACACCTTTCCGAAAATCGCCTGCAGCATTCCGGCTGCGACTACGGAAACGGTATCGGTGATAACAACAGCCGCTGTGTTCCCTTCGGTACTGGTATGGCTCACAGATCTCAGCTTGGTATCGGTCAGCTTTGTCTCAGCGTCTTTCAGCAGCCATGCTTGCAGCTCCTCATACTCGGCTTTCAGCGATGCCTGTGTACGCTTGATGGCTTCCATGCGGTCGATGACACTGTTCAGATCAGTCGTTTTCATAAGATTGCCTCCTTCATTTTCAGGGCGCAGCTTTCGCATACGCAGATGTCGTGAAACGGATGTACACGATCAATGCCATTGCAGAACCGGCAGCATTTTGCGTGCGGTCTGATGAGCAGTGCACCATCCTCGGTCGTCTCCATGTCCAGGGAAATGCCCGGCTTCCATTTCAGGTGCAGGCGCATATCCTTCGGAATGGTGATGCCGGATTTTCCGGTCAGCCTTTTGGATGTTTTCATAGACATTCCTCCTATTCGATTATCAAAATTCCCTTGACTCTGCATTAACACAGGCTTGTCACTGTCCTTGGCTGCATTAAGGGACGGGAGGCAGACAGCCGCCCTGTGATTTAAAGATTGATCTTTTCGCGATCTCGCAGGAGCTGCTCGCGAGTCAGTTCTACGCTGAACTGATAGGTATCCAGATAGTTCGCTTGCTTCTTTCGTTCCTGACGCTGTCTGCGTTCTTCCTGGTGCTTATGCTCTCGCCTACAGCACTCCAGATGTACCACCGAAAAGATCATAGTCAGCACCCCGCCCGTCATGACAACGGATGTGATCTGAAACGCCGCTCCGATCACGACCATGATCGCTCCGGCAATAGCAACAGCAGATGTAAGCTGTTTCATATTGTGTCCTCCTTTCTTTGTTTCGGGATTCTGCGGATACTGTCGGTGTAGCGGTGTACCAGCAGCATTTCCTCGGGTGTGTTCTTTGCGATCAGCCAGTTGTCAGGATTGAGCCGGTGCTCTTTCAGGTAGATCTTCTGTGCCTTGGTGGGCTTCTTTCCGTTTTTCATTGTGCCTCCTTATACTGCAATATCCATGAATTTTGCCATAGCGATCAGACCGCTGTATGAATAGTCCTCGTTGTCATAAGCGTTGGAGAACACGTTGATCGCCCCTCTGATTGCCTGCGGTGTCTGTGCGATGGCGTAAAGCAGATCAATCTCTTTCTCGCGGTGTTCCTCTGCCAGGATTGGGAACAGCCTCTTGATGTCATCACGCTGAATCAGGTCTCTGGTGTAGATCTTACGCTGCTTAGTGCGGTTAGAGATCTGCGCGAACTCCGCCCTGCGGCTCATGTGGATGACTGTTTCCGGGTTTCCAATAAAGCAGATACCAAGCGTCTGCCCCTTATCACTGAAATAGTCCGAGAAGCTCCGCAGTGTTTCGATTCCCTTGATGGTCAGATGCTGCGATTCATCGAAGATCAGTACCATGCCGTCTGACAGTTTCTTAGTAATAGAGAACCAGAGTTCATCACAGGAGCGCTCTGGAGCTGCCCCCACCTTTTCGGCTACCAGTTTCAGGATGCTTTTCATGCTGGTTAAACATGGATTAATGGTAATCAAAACGCTGTTTGAAGGGTTGTCCTGCACAAACTTCTGCGCCGCTTTGGTCTTACCAATCCCGGCATCCCCGGCTGCGATTGCAAGCCCGCCTTTTACCTGACACGCACCAATAATGTCGTAGATCTGGGAGGAAATGCTAGTCGGCACATAGGGTATCTCAGAATAGGTAAGTCTTGCACGTTCTTTCACGCCGAAGTATCTTGCCATCGCATCAAAGAGTTTCTGTGGATTGGCAGGATACTTTCCGCTTTTGAGCTGAGAAAGTGCCGTGCCGCTGATGCCGATGAGCTTTCCGGCTTCGTTCTGACTGATATTCTTCTCCTGCTGGAGCTGCTCGACCTTGGAGAGCAGCTCCATTTGTTCGGATGTATAGGTGGATGCCATAGTCATTCTCCTTTCCGTTTGGCAGCATTGCGGGTGATTCTCTTGACATCAACTGGTACTTCAATGTTTTCTGCGCCGACTGCCTGCTTTTCTTCAACGCACTCTTCATGTACCATGATAGGGATGATGTTCTTGGGTAGACGGATTTCAAATTTGTTCGCATTTTGTCTTGAAAGATATCTCAAACCATCTTTATGCGTAAGTCTGATCTTACCACCTTGCAATTCATCTGCACGCTCTTTAATTTGCCTTGTGACGCTTGCCTTCTGACGACCGAGTTCAGAGAGAATTTCACGACTTTCATCGAAATACTGTGTAATAAGCCAGTCGGCACACTGCCAGCTGAATAAGTATCTGTCCTCCGTATCGTAAAGCCTGACGGTTGATGGGTCGTTTCTGTCGTATCTCACGCAGACTCTTTCTCCAATGTGCTGCCAGGTAGCATGTTCATCGTAGTACCATATTTTTTTGCCGTGAAATGTGATAAAAACGCCGTCACGTTTAATTTTCTGGAAATCGTTATTCCGGAGCATGAGCAAGTCAAGAACTTCCGCATTTGCTTTCCGGAGAGATGTTTCGGCAATCGAGGCATTCCACACATCAATTGCAGTCATCCCCTTATATTTGGCTTCGCCGCCACCGTATGCAACAACATTGAGGACGTTGTCTGCATAGTCAGCGAATGCTTCACGAAGCTCCATTTCAGTTTCAATATCTCCATTTTTTCTTCGTGTTTTCACGATTTCGGGACGCTCCACGATATTTCCGCCACAGTATCCGTTCTGGCTGGCACAGAATTGTTCTTTGATGATTCTGTGAATCCGTTCCACGACTTTTGCCTGAGCATTAGTAACTTTTGCGAAAATGAGCTTTATTCCGAGCTTTTCTACAATTGTAATCGGAAGGTTGCCCTTTTTGTCTTTTGCGACTTTCCGTCTTCGTTTATCTCCTGCAATGTCAAGTGCTGTAAACTCACGTCCATTGTCAAAATACAACCGTTTCGGTATTCCGAACCGGAGCATTGCAAATCGCAGAGCATCAAGCGTTGACCGTGAATCAGGGCTGTCAGTAATGTTCCAGCCAACCAATACACCGGATTTCACGTCAAGTACGGTCGTCAAATACATCCTCTTTTTCTTTTCGGAATTGTCATCCTCTTTAACAATAACGTCAAAGGTGTAGTTATCCATGACCCACACATCATTTGCATAGATATTGTCCTTACGCCGGTTTGCATGAGGCGCACAGTGGTCATGAAGAGCCTTGTTTCCTTCATGGGAATACTCCATTACTGCAAACGGCAATGTTTTTACCTTACGTCTGAAACATGCTTCTGACGGGATTTCCACTATGAGTTCTGGGTGCTCCTCGGCGATGTATGCACTTACCATGCGATAGCACTTGCTGATTTTAGGATCGCTCTGGTCGAGATACAGATTGAGAAAACTCTGCCAGATCAGGCTATCGTCTGCAAGCTTGCTTTTTCCCTTGTTCCAGCCTCCACGATTATCCAGAAGCTCCTCATAGCATTCGTTCTTGTAGGCTGCATACTTGCGGTACAGAATCGCAGAGCTGATGCTTAGGTCAGCGTGCAGATATTTCTGATGAGCTACGAATATCTTATCAAATTCTGTTTTGTCTTTTCGCTTGGCACGTTCTGCCTGCCACCGCTCCAACAGGTCGATCCAGAAACGGATCTGTTCGCGCTCCATCTCCGAGAAACTTTCAAACGGTCTTTTAATACCCTTTGAACCATACTTGCGATCTGTTTTAGCAGGTTTGTCCAGTTCAGATTCTGCCTGCTCCGGTACGATACCTGTCTCTGTACGTTTTTGTTTGTAGTATTTTTGTTGGAGCTGCTCGGGCAGGGCAGTGATTGGGAACATGTAACACAACTGTTTATTTTGAGGGTGTTGCTGTTCTTCTGTCTGCCACTTACCTTCCTTCGCTAAGCGTTTTACATATCTCTCAGAGCAGCCCTTTAATTCAGCAACTTCTTTTACAGTCAAATACTCCACAATTTCCTCCTTTCTGCCGGAGCTGTTATGCTCCGGCAAAACTTTTTCTTGACAAATCATGGTTTTTGTGATACACTAGAATTGAACATTAAGAAAAGTCAATTTCTTTTCTCAATGTCTCGTTCTCCAGTTTCAGGGCTGTTGTTAACTCGTCAAAGTTGTTGCCTTGGAACTGGAGCTTTTCTATATGTGCAATCACTTCCTCGTTGGCATGCAGGAAAAGCTCTCGGCATGATCTCATGTCTGCACACAGAACGCTGTCCAGCCCGACCTCAGCAATGAAATCTGCGGTGGATTGTTCGAGTTCCAACATGGTGATGATTACCGTTGGCACTCTCTCAACTTCATCGCTTGTGCTGAATGTGACCATCCAGCTTAATCGGATGACTGATGCCGCGATTTCGTACAGATACTCTTTTGCAGCATAAACAAAATTCATGTCTCTCACCTCTTTTCTGTTTTCAAGATTATGAGTTTATTGCCCTCCGGCATGGTGGGCGGTTTAGGCTCATGCCCAGGAGCTGAAAGGGGGAAAAGTAGACGCCTGTGGGATGGGGCTTTTACACGGATACCCCTCAGAACCGTTTTAATGTAGCGATTCAATAAGCCCGATCGCTTCCTCAATCGACATCAGACCATTGTCGAACTGTTTGCGGTTTTTTTAGCTCCTCCTATTTTTCAGGTTTTCAGGTGTTGGCGACACACCGTTCTGCTGAGTAGATCCGTGTAGAAGTTCATACTGTATAGCAGCATTTTCGAGTTTCTTGGCTTCCTCTTGGATTTCCCAAGCCCAAAACGATAAGTTTTCCGCATGTTCACGAATCGCTTTCAAATTATCGCCTGGCATTTCAGAGCCTGGCGTTTGGGGAGATTGCACTTCGCGTTTCTTTATAAGTCGGAGCATTAGAACGTCCTTGACAATAAGAACAGCCGAGACCAAAAGACCCATAGCCAAAAGTTTGGTTGTTTCGTCCATGTTTTCACCTTGCTTTCCATGTCTGCCATCATCAGTACCGGGAGACCGTCCCCGGCAGACACCGGAGCTGTTCCGCTGTTTCGGCTAACGTACTGTCTTTTCCTGTACCATGATGTCTTTGTAGACGTCGCTTGTGCCTTTTCTTAATCTGATACTCTTGATATACAGAGGGTTTGGATTAGTAGGGACTGCGTGGAATCCACAATTCACACGAAACTTGGCTTTCTCTTCGGCAGCCTTTATTGCTGCTTCCGCAGTGCTGTAAACATCCCAGACATCAAAGTCAGAAGCACAGCCAATATGTGTGGCGATTATTAAAATATATACT
>CAZKHW010000041.1:12787-15583 GCA_964552525.1 uncultured Ruminococcus sp.
ATAACAATTTCTTCCTTGCGGTCTGCCATCATCAGTGCCGGGAGACCATCTCCGGCAGACGGTGGGAGCTGCCCACCGTTTCGTCTAATCAATCGGCACGGAAATGTATGCGCCAAGTCGTTCGTCCCACTCTTTCAGATACAGACGGCATTCGCCGTCTGTATCGATCATCCAGTCCTCGATTGCTTCACGTGCTTCTTCCAGCGTCTCATAGTAGCCGACTGTGCCGTAGTCATCAACATAGTCGATCAGCCAGTACTTGTGATGGTGCGTGTTCATATTTGCTCCTCCTTAGTCCGGCATCGGCATCCATGATTCTACATTATCTCGTATGCCGTCTTCTGCTTGCCACTCACCAGCTCCAAGATAGTGCAGGGCAATGCTTGTATTGAATTCTTTCACGATCACCAGATACTTTGGATATTCTTCTGTGTATTCCGGCTTATTTTCCGGCTCTGGTGGGAGCTGCTCCGAGCAGTCGATCCATCGGCACGTCTTCCAGTTACCAGAGAATGCTAACTCTACAAACCGTTGTTCAGCATCTTGCTCGTTGTCGTAGTAACTCCCACCGTAAACCCCACGCTTGTCAGCATCTATGTGCCAGACAGCGTAGCCGTGCAAATTCCGGTTGTATGCGATGCAAACTTCCTTATAGATGCCGTAAACCTCGTAGCCTTGGATCGCCGATCCGATGTGGATCTCCTCGGCACTGTCCCTCATGCGCTCGACCTCATCAGGAGCAAGCCCTGTGTCCTCGTAATCCAGCAGCTTGCAGAGTGCTCCGTAAGCCGCTGATGGCAGAGCTGCGAAGTCTACGCCTTGAATCCACCAGCGTCCGTTTGCTTTCTGTGTGATGCGTCCCATCAGCTCGCCCTCCTTTCGATCAGGTCGTCCACGCTCGTACCCAGTGCCTGTGCGATTTTAGCGAGTGACTTGATTGATGGAGTCATTTTATTTCTTTCTACTCGCGAGAGGTACGGCTGCGAGATTCCAGCTGCTCGGCAGAGATCTTCCTGCGTCATGTGCAGCTCGTCTCGCCGGGATTTGATTTTCTTTCCGATGATGATTGGAGTCATATGATCAGTCCTTTCTTAATAATGATTCCGTTTCGGAAGGGAGGTGATAATAATGCAAATCAGCTTCAATGATATAGATGCTGTGATAAGCTTTGCTGTCGCCCAGCTCTGTGCAGACAAGTGCAATGAAGAGCGGGAGAAAAGAGAAAAGCAAGGTATCTTTTCTGCAGAAAGTTATGTTGATACGAAAACAATGTTTGATAGTGAACGCCTGTTTACAACGAGATATTCAAAGTTGTTTATGAGGTATGCAATACTTGCTGGTATTCAAGAATACCACGATCAGCTTCGCGAAAAACTTCTTGAAAGTGGGATAGATATAGGCGAAATGGATATGAAATCTGATGATCTACGTAAAGGTCTCTGTCAATATTATGGCATCACCGAGGATGATAACGAAGATGATCTTTGATACTCTTAATTGTTAATAGTGTTTCTTTAACGCTGGATGTATCAGAATCATCAAGCATTTCTTCCAAGAACGTCTTTGCATCGACCTGAACCGCAATAACACGATCTGTTTTTATCTGCTCCGGCTCTAACGGAGCAGTTCTTTTCTTTCGACATTTGATTCTCATGCACTTTCACCCCTTTCTATTCGATTTTCAATGTTCATACCGGATTTTCAGGATTACCCCTTGAAATCGGAGCTGCTTTGTGATATGATTATCATAGGGATTCGTCTGCCCTGAAATATGCGGTACAGTTATATTATAAATCCAAAATTGGAATTTGTCAATAGTTTTTATATCAATTATGGAACTTTGTTCTATATGCATAATTCCAATTCTAGTATTTGTGAAAGGTGTACATTTATGGCTAAAAAATTGAAAACTTCAAGTGAATATGCTCCTGTATTCAACCGAATTATTGTAACTTGCGATGCTAAAAATACAACAGTCTCTGCTCTATTAGATTCATATGCTACAAGCCGAAGCGCAATTGGAGCATGGAAGAAAGGGAATATTAATACAGAAACTATTGCTGCTATCGCCGATGATCTGGGGGTTTCCTTGGACTACCTAATTCGGGGGAAAGAGAATAGCGTCCCCTCTGCAGAACTGTCCGACGATGAGCAGCATCTGCTTGAAGGCTATCGCCAGTTGAGCGATCAAGGCAGGGAAGCGGTGCGCCTGACTCTGTTTATGGCAAAAGAAACTTTTAAAAAATCGGATATTTCTGAGACAAAACTTAGTGCTGTGTAATTACTATTTGTATAAAAGTGGGGATACCAACCAGTTGGTATCCCCCTCAATTTTAGTTGGTAGGTTGGTATCCCATTTTAATAGAAAATAATGAGAGGTTGTCCCATAGCCTGTTTAAATTTCAAATCTTAAATTTAAATACATTAAATCGCGAATTTTAGACATTTTTATATTTTTTCCACGCTCATTTAAAACTGCTTAAACGCCATTTTTACAGTTTTCCACCATAAAAATTAAAACCGCCCCGATCTGTGGATTTTCCACATTCCGGGGCGGTTTTCGTTTGACAAGTCAAATTTATTAACAAAATACTTTTACAGCAATTTCTATTTTATAAACGCCGATTTTAAGCCGTTTTAACCCTCTTTAAAGACATTTCAAGCCTTTTCAGGACTTTTCCAGCCTTTTTGCATTCTGCGTGTCAATTCACAATTCTTCATAGAGCTTGCCAAACTTCTCTCAATCAATCGGGATAGGCCTTCTGCCCAAATACTTGCCATGAGCCTTGCAATCTC
>CAZKHW010000042.1:0-15212 GCA_964552525.1 uncultured Ruminococcus sp.
GCATTGTGCTTTGGCTTCGTGTACTCGCTTAACTCGTGTAGACACGCTCTAGTATAGCACATTTAGCGTGAAAACACAAGAGGCTGTGCTATGTTTCCTCCCGCATTTTCCGATATATTTCGATCATATCATCGACATAATCCTTTGCAAATTCTGCCGTCTCATCCTCGCTGTTCTCAGACAATTCATAGCCCACCGCCGCACTGATAATTTCCATCGGCACCGGGCAGCTCTCATCCCCGAAGATCTCAATGAGGAATCCGTCACATATATTGGCATGCTGCTTTTCATCGTGCCGGATGATCTGCTCCGGAGAGATCTTTACAAATACATTTCTGTACTGAAACATCGCTGCACCTCATTCCTGGCGAAGATCCGGCATCTCGGATAAATCCTCGTCCTGATCCTCTTGCGCCAGATACGCCCGATCCAGCGCATCATGAATGTACTGCACATCCAGACCGTTCTGCTTGTAGCCGAGCAGCATCCGCTTGGCATAGCCCTCTTTCGGCGGGAAAATGCTGCCGCCGTTTTTTATGTAGATCTTCCCGGAAATCAGCTTACCGTCCATCTCGACCGTCACCGTTTTCTTACGGTAAACGTCGTGCGGCACACCCTCGCAGACATCGAGCCGGATCTCATTCAGATCCGTGATCTCCCAAAGCACCACCGGCACCTGTGCGCCGGGTTTCGGAACGACCGTTGCAGCTCCTCGGAACTCCAGCTCATAGTCTTTCAGAAACCCAGTGCCGACAAGCCTCGCCTCCGGGCAGCGTCGCCCCATCTGCGGTGTGTAAGTATTTGAGCCATACACCGCATAGATTTTCTTCTTCATCATATACACCCCGATTACATCGCCATGCCGAGAACCTCTGCCTCGTCCACGTCAAATTCCTCGTCATCCTCGTCCTTTTTCAGATATTCATAATCGCCGTCAGAATCGCTCTGTTCGGCTTTTTCCTTATCCTTGTATACTTTCTCGAAATCTTCCTCACGGCTCGTCTGTGGGGCTTGTATCTGCTCACGAAGGGCGATGCGGAGGGCTTTCAAGCGTTCACGCTGCTTTACGCCGTCCTCCGGGTGGAGCCATGCAGAATTACCGTCCAAACCGGACAGCAGAACCTTTCTGGCAGCTGCAAATTCCTTGCCGTTCAGCCCCAGATTGATCAGCACCACACGCACCGCATATTTCATGTTCGTGGTGGTGGACTCGATGGGAGAGCAGCGTTGCTTGGTCATAGCAGCGTTATGCACACCGAGAAACATGGAAAGATAGGCATGAATCTCATCCCGGTCGAGTGTGCCGTTGCAGCCCCGGATCTCATAGTGTCCGCTTTGGAACAGCGAGTGCAGATTGAGAAACCGATACCGCGATTTATAGCGGTCAGACTTGTACTTGCTGTCGCTGTGCTTGTACCACAAGTCAGCAATTTCGTCCATTGTCTGCGGCTTTTGCTGATTTAATTCCGCAACAAAAGCCCGGTTGATCCGCTGACAGTACGACTCTCTGTTCTCCGGCACATCGAGTACCTGCCAGAGGTAATTTTCCTTGCTGGAATAAAAATTCACGAGATTCATGAGCTTCTGCGGCGTGATCTCCGAGCCGTCCACATGGATATGAAATCCAGCCCGGAACTCGGCACCCGTCACAGCCCCAGCCTTGTCCAAAGCATCGGCAATCGCCTGCAAAACCGGAATATCCTCGTATCGCAAAATGGGTGTACACAGTTCCACACCGTAGTCCTCGTCCTCTGTGATCTCGTAATTTTCGTCGCAGCGAGTCATGCTCTTATCAAACATGATTCGCCATTTGCGATTCTGCCCATCCACTACTTGATAGTGA
Organism: uncultured Ruminococcus sp.; assembly: GCA_964552525.1. Taxonomy (GTDB): domain Bacteria; phylum Bacillota; class Clostridia; order Oscillospirales; family Ruminococcaceae; genus UBA3855. Next base: position 1,844 of record CAZKHW010000042.1, read on the forward strand.
TCACGCCCCTTGCTGCTCGACCTGCGGTACAGCTTGCCGCCCAGCGCATCCCGGATGACCTCGGCAGCTTGTTTTCTGGTGATGCCGGTCATCTCGATCTCCACACCGAATTGCTGCATGAAGATTCCGGCATATTTTTCGTCCAATTGAACCACCTCCACAACCAAAAACAGCCTGCCGGAGCAAGCTGTTTTGGGGATATATTTTGTTATTTTTCGATCTCTACAGCAACCTCATAGCCGCCCTTGAAAATCACCTGTATATGCGTTTTATCAATAACGCGGACACATTCTAACAGCCGCCGGACGGTCACATCATTAAAATCCGTCATCGTGAATTTCTCCGCTGTGATCTCGGAGAGCGCGTCATCAATCTGCTGCTGCACAGCACCATCTGCGGCAATCTGTTCCTTTAGCTGCTTTAGCGTTTCGGACAGCTTTTCTTCCTCGTCATGCAGTTTCTGAAATTCCGCATCCATCACATCGTTCCCGACCGTGCCGCTGACGATCAGCCCGATCATATCACTCCGGGCGCTGTCAATTTCGGCAAGGCGTTTTTCGATTGCTGTGATCTCGCCGTCTGTCTGTCCGGTCAGCACCGCCTCAGTCCCGGCTTTCAGGATACCGGCGATCTCAACGGCACAGCCGTGATACGCATTGATCGCCCCGACAATTACCTGGTGCAGCGGTTTCTCGTGAATGGACGGAGAATTTTTGCAATACCGGGAGCCGTGGTCGAGGCGGCTGATGCACCGCCACACGATCTGCTTTTTGCCGTGAACATTCCAAGTTACCCGGCGGTAGGGTGTGCCGCATTCGCCGCAGACCATCAGCTCGGTCAGGGCATATTTGCTGGAATACCGCCCTTGTTCGGTCACACATTTATCGCTGACCTTGCGCTTGGAGGAGCGCCGTGCCATCTCCTGCTGCACCAGATTGAAGGTGACCCGGTCGATGATCGCCGGATGGCAGTCCTGCACATAGTACATCGTGCGTTCGCCGTTATTTTTCACAACCTTGTGCGAGATGCAATCCACAGTAAACGTCTTTTGCAACAGCGCATCTCCGACATATTTTTCATTGGTCAGTATTCTGCGAATGCGGTCATGCCGCCACTCCGGTTTACCCTGCTTATTCGGGATACCGTTCTCTGTAAGGTAATTAGCGATGCTCTGTGTGGACATTCCGTCCAGATATAGCTTGAAGATGAGCTTCACAATCTGTGCCTCATCTGGTAGGATTTCCGGGGTGCCGTCAGCACCTTTCCGATACCCAAGCCAATGGCGGTAGCTATACCGCACCTTGCCCTCCCGGAAAGCCATCTGCACACCAAGTGAAACGTTCTTGCTGATGCTCTCACTCTCTGCTTGCGCAAAACTGCTATGGAGCGCCAGCATAAATTCACTGTAATCCGTTAGCGTATTCAGATTTTCCTTTTCAAAGATCACACCGATACCGAGATCCTTCAAAAGCCGGATATGTTCCAGGCAATCGACCGTGTTCCGGGCAAACCGGCTTGCGGATTTACATAAGATCAGGTCGATCTGTTTCTTTTTGCACATCCGGATCATGCGGTTAAATTCCTTGCGCTTTTTGGTCTGGGTGCCGGAGATTCCCTCGTCAGCGAAAATCCCGGCAAGTGTCCATTCCGGTGTGCTGTTGATGTATTCCGTGTAATACTCGATCTGCACCTGATAGGAATTCTGCTGCTGCTCCTGATCGGTGCTGACACGACAGTACGCCGCCACCCGAAGCTGATGGTATTGATGTTTCCCGTCTGCTGTCTGCGGCTGTGCAGGAATCACTCTGACATTCGCTGCCGTATTCATACCCGTTCACCCCTTTCGTTGATTGTCACACCGTTCATAAATTCCACCTCAATGGTATAAAAATGACTCACCGAGATCCTGCGGACGCAGGTCATCAGTAAGCCGACATCGAGTGTATTTTGTTGTGTCCGATCTGCCAACAGCGCTTTCAGACGCTCTGTCTGAAGGGGAGCGTCATTGTAGGTACAGCAGCGGTATTTCATCGCCGCAAGCCGGAGCAGCTCTGTCCTGATGCGGTCGCAGTCCACAGCTGGATTTTCTGCCATGCGGCGGACTTCGTTCTCCTGACGGATAATCTCAGAATCCGGTTCATAGGTTGGTTCCGACGTATCTATATTTAAAAGCGCCGGGTCTGCGATCACTGCATTCAGAATATGGCAAAGCACCTCAAACAGCTTTTCATCCCGCAGACTGAATGGGAATTTGCTGCATTCCGGGTTCCGGCAATTCCATAGGGAATAGGCTGGCTTATATGCCGCCCGGAACAGCTTGGCACCGCACTCCTTACAGACCGTGATACTTCGTACATCACGAATGTCCTTCGGTGCTTTTTCCCATTTTGCTGCACGCCGTTGTGCGACCTTCTCGAACACCTCATCGCTGATGAGACGGGGATAGCCCTTTATGCCGAGATACGACTTGCAGGCAAGAATACGCTGAATGACACTCATATTCCATGCCATGCCCTCCCGATAGGGGACATCCATCACATCTGCAATTTGTTGCATAGTCGCTCCGAGCAGATAGGCGTTGAAAATATACAGCACAGCCTCCTGCTCGTCCGGCTGGATCTGCATCTCGCCATTTACGATTTGATACCCGAATGGAATGATTCGTTTATTGTCCATCTATGATACCTCCTTTCCCAATCATCATACCATAAAACGGCTCGGAATACTATTCATCAGATGCACCAAAATACGTCATCTTTTTTGGTGCAATGCCACTAAATGTATTCTGTGAGATAAACGCCGCCGGGTAAATGAAATTCCAGCTCATTCTGGTTTGTTACCACGATCTCATTGACAAGATCGGCAAAGGCACTCTCGTCAAATTCTGTCAGCCTATGCGCATGTTCAAAATAATGAACGAGCTGTCCGATCTGCTCCAGCGATTCCTCCTCGTCATCGGCAGACAGCAGGTGGGAGAGTTCCTTTTGCAGTCTGCCGATCTTGGAGTGGATCTCCGCAGTCTGCTCCTGATATTTTCCGTCACTCAGAAAGCCCTTTGTGTGCAGACTTGCCAGCACATGGTTTTGCTCCCGCAGTGCGGCGATCTCACTGCGAATGTCAGACACCCACTGACTTCCGGAAAGCTCTCGGCATCGGATTGACTGCAGCTCCTGCTGCAAGGGCAGGAGAATGGTCTGGTAATGACAGGACAGCTTATTGAACAGCAGTACAAATGCCGTATAGATCTCACTTTCCCGAATGCGCTTGTTAGGGCAGTCCGCTGCCCTGTTCTTATGGGTGCCGCATTCCCAGAACAGTGTACCCTTACTGGGTGTTCGCTGAAATCGCTTTCCACAGCATCCGCATACCAATTTTCGATACAGCGGATAGCGGTGCTGTTCCGGTGTGGGCGTTGGCTTTCGGGCAGCGGTTAATGCTTGTACCTTGTCAAAATCCTCTTTTGAAATGATCGGCACATTTGTACCGGACACATAGTATCGGGGCAGATCTCCATGATTGATCTTTAGTTTGAACGGCACGGTATCAGACATATATGTCTTTTGTAGCAGTGTATCTCCGGTGTATCGCACATTGCTCAGAATGTAGCGGACATGCGATTTCCCCCATTTTTCCAGACCGTTACTTGTGGGATAACCGGCGGCATTGAGCATTTGAGTGATGCGGAACACGCCGTTTCCTTCCAAAAACCAAGCATAAATTTGCCGAACAACCGCTGCCGCTGATTCCTCAATGACAAGCTCGCCGTCAATTCTCCGGTAGCCGTAGGGAGGATTTCCGATCTTGTAGGTACCGTTCTGCATTCGCTTGCGGACACCCCAGCGCATATTCTGTGCCATCGAGGTGGATTCCTCCTGCGCCAGCGCGCCTAAAATGGTGAGCATCATTTCGTCTGACATCCGTCCGGTGTCGATGCTTTCTTTTTTAAACAGCACCGTCACGCCGAGCGATTTCAGCTCCCGGATATATTGCAGACATTCTTTGGTGTTCCGGGCAAAACGGCTGATCGACTTGGTATAGATGCGGTCGATTTTCCCTTTTCTGCAATCCCGGAGCATCCGCTGGAAGTCCTCTCGCTTTGCGCTCCCGGTGCCGCTGATTCCCTCGTCTGCGTAGATACCGACCAATATCTCCGTATCAGATACGGCAAAACGGTGGGTGTAGTATTCCGTCTGCACCGTATAGGAATTGTGCTGATCGACGGTATTGGTAGACACCCGGCAGTACGCTGCCACTCTGATTTTGCCGGAATCATCCGGCAAGGTCGGCTGTATAATCGTTATCTTTGGCATGAAAACGCCTCCTTTCCTACTAGCAGTATACCATAGATTCGGGTAAAATGGAACCCACCAGAACCACTAAAGATCATCCTCAGAATTTGTGCAGTCCATCTCACGATCTGCTCGTCCGGCGGCAACACATAAGCACGTTGCAAGCATCCCAATCGTACCGCCGAACATGCTGCCGAGAATAAAAACAATCACCCTGTCACCTCCAGCTCCTGCACAGACGAGTAGCTACGGAACACCTTGTCCCGGCACCATTCCCGGAGCAGCTCTCGCTGTGCATCGGTCATCATGGACAGCTTGCTTTTGTCTGCGAGAAACCTTTCAATGATGTGCCACATATAGTCAGCTTTTCCATGTTCCTGCATGATATTCACCTCTATTCGTCTGGCTTTTTTCTGCTTACAAATCCTTTCTGATACCGTACACAGCTCTGAAACGGGCAGTACAGAATATCGACATCTCTCGGATACCACACGCATCCGTAGCACTTGTGACCTTTCGGCAGCGGAAAATGCCGCACAGCCGGATCCTTATTTTTTGTCCCCTTGCGAAGGGGCAGACACTTTCCTTGTTCGTTCATTTTATCTCCTTATCAAATAAACGGCGGTCTGCATTTATGCAAAGCAAACCGCCGTATCATTTTAGTTTGCCTTCGTCTGATTCATTGGTTTGATTCAGACATTCCGCAGTATTTCTCCAAGTACTCGCTGCGGAACGGAACAACAGAAACGGTCAATAGCATGTTGACCTCATGGGAGTTTCACCCCTCCGGGGATCGCCCGAATCCGCCCTCATTGCCTGATCTGCTTGCACAGGGACTGTGACTGGACGGAAGTAGCATTGTCCTCCTGCGTTTTATCGCTCCCCAGAGTGCAACTCCGGTTCATGACAGAGGAGCTTGTCCTCTGTCAACAAGTATTTTCCGTGGGCTGTCGCTCGCTCCCTCCTATAAGGTCATGGCGCACGGCTTGGCTGGTAATCATTCAGACACCCGCAGGATTCATGTATTTCTGCTGTTGCTATTCAATTGTCAAGATACTCTGCAAAGGGATCTTCTTTACCCCTTCGTTATGTAGCCGAAAAAATCAGGGGTTTCAGCAATCGGAAAACCAATTTTCAATAATTTCGGCGATTTTAACAACCCACGCAGAAATTGTACGCTGCGGTTTTAGCAAAATTACCGACACCTCATCCTGTGTATGCCCACAAACACGGCAGAGATAGAATGCCCTAAGCTGGATTTCTGGCAGCGCACTCAGCTTATCGCACAGCCCCATCTCGAATACCTCGAACCAATCCTCCATGCTAAATGGCAGTATATCCGGCTCGATGCCGAACTTAGGGTTATTGTCGCTAAAGCTGATATCATCCATGTGTTCATAATAGCGGCGGTCAGAATTGAATACAGCCCGGTCAAAGCGGTAAATCTCTGCGATTTGTTCCTCCGACATCCCAGCATCCTCAAACGCACGCTGATCCTTATTCCACTCTTTGCGGAATTTTGCCTCCGCTTTTGCATGATTGTACATCATCATAACTACCTCCGTTTTGATTTATTTCGTCGAATCAAAACGAAGGCGTTATGGATATTTGGCAACACTGCATTGCCAGAAACGTATAAATCGCATAAAAAATCTCCATACGCTTTCAAAGCGAATGGAGATCAATTACCCGAAAAAAGAGCAGGGTATGACAATTGCCTCAAAAGCAGCTTGTCAAACTCCTACTCCATACTCGTGTATGCGTGATGCTTGTACTAAGTTTCTATTCTCAATATTCAGTTTTTGCCGACATTTCCAGCATTTGATTACGATGCTATATATCGGCTTTTGTATAAAATCAGATGGTTCAAATAGTGCAATATCAAATAATCGTCCATTACAATATGGACATCGCACCTGGATTTCTCTATTATCCGTCACATAGCTTGCTCATTTCTTTAGCTGCTCTATAAAATGTTCCCAATCTTTCTCTGTCGCATTGGTAGCGTGGGCTTGCCGAATAACTTGTTGCACAACGGAATTTCCAGTCAAGTATTCAGTTATGTCCGGCGGTAGCTGCCCGGATGCCTCTGCATACAGATCGAATAAGGTGATAGATTCTTCAAAGGATAAGTCAAGGGCTTGAGCGATTTTCAACAGAAGCCGTGGATCCGGGTTTAGCCGGATTCCACGCTCCAATTGACTCAGATAGCCTGTTGAAATACCAATTCTTTTGGCAAGCTGTTGACATGTTACACTGCGTAACATTCTCTGGTCGGAGATGAACTGACCGAAATCAGCACATTTTTTCATATTAACTGGTAGCAATATCTTTTGATGAAATAAAATAATCAAAAGTTTCGTCTGAATCATCATCACACTCTGGATAAATCAGGCAATTATAGTCAACTTTAGTCCTATAGTATTCGTAACACATAGGGTGAATGACATAAATAGATTCTTCGTTATACGGTAACCGACCCTTAATTTGATACTCATATTTAACAGGAATTATTTTTATAATATTTGGATTCTTAAAGTAGTTGTTTCCTTTATCTATATAATGAACATCCTCATTGATATAAGTGCCAAGAATTCCACTTTGAATCAAAACTTGCTTAATATCACTTTTACTTAGTTGTATTGACAAAAGATTGGATTTGATCCGTTCAATATATTCATTTAATTCTTCATCGCTCATAAAATACTTACGATTTCCTAAAATTCTTGAGCAAATTACAACAATGGATTTATAGGTGGTCGCATACATATTTAAGCAATCACTAATCAAGCTAACTTGAACATAATGAATTTGTTTTTTTAATTCATCTTGATTGTTTATAAAGTAAACAGCATCTTTCTTTTGGATGAGCTTATGAATAATAGACTCGAAAATTATCATTAATTGTCTGGGCTTTTTTTGAGTGTGACGTATGATGTAGGATAAAGTATCAAACGAAAGATTAATGGACGCACTGCAAGTATCCGGCAGAAAACTTAGCAGGAGTTCTTTTGCAGTGCCATAATCTGATGATAATCGACTTTATTCAATTGTAGTTTTTTAAACTTGCTACTCCATTTGCTTTCTGTAAACAAATAGAAGCACCGCATTGCTATAAATTTTATTAAATCTCTGTATCTCCACTCAATAAAAACAGTGTTGCCAATTTGCTTCGCAGGAATCTGCTCGTTAAGAATGGAATACAACTCTGATGGTAATGAAATTTTTATGCATATTGTTTCGTTCCTCGAAAAATATTTAAATGTACAATTCATCAGTGATTTAACAATAACAATACTTGCAGTATCGTTGAAGTCGTAGTTCTCCATCGTATCTATGAGAACAAGCATTTTTTGTGTCTCAAATAAGCTTTTCATTGTACTCTTTGCAGCTTCAAACTTGACACCAAATATATGTCTTGATATTTCCGTGAGCATATTAATTGCATATAACGCTGTGCTGATATGTTCATTTGAAATTTTTTCTGCATAGCTACTTAGAATTGTACCAAGATTGGTTTCTTTTTGAATATGACAACCCTCTAAATACGTTTGGATTTCTTTTATTTTAGCAGCGGGATACAGCTCTTTTGAATGAAAAACAATATGCCTCATGATTGAGAGAGAAATAAAATTTGAAAGATTACTCTCCAGATCCGAATAAGTGCGTTGTGTTCCATCAATGTTGCCATAAGTGGAAAGCTGCTGGATATATTCCTGTAAATCTATGAACACCACATCTTTATATGCTGGAACAGTTCCTCTTTTCACATCATATTCCATTTTCTTTAAAAGTGAGGATTTTCCTGTTCCTGTTCTTCCAACTAAAACCAAACAGTCAGTTTCCTTAAATCTCTCATAGGCATCAACATGAATAAATTTTTTGTTTGCTTCTATATCGGACTCATTCCATTCTCTTTCACCCATTAGCTGACCAAGATATTGTGGAATACTTTCATTCTCCATGGCAGACAGCTGGACAGTTCTTAAATCTTCTTCGTATCCAGTTTTTAGTCGGCTATAAATGCTTGCATTTTTGTTAGCCATATTTTTCACCTCCATATTTGTCTATGGCCTTATTATCCTTCGGTGAAGTCGGAAAGAACTGCAAGATGGAAATTAAAGGAGCTCTTACTGAAACCTTCTGACCACAGTAATAATTTACTGACACTTCTTGGTGTTATTGACGTCATACTGATATGATTTATGCTCCGCACGGTGCTGCCTTAAATTGGAGAATAAGGCTTTACGCAAACGCATCAATCAGTTTGATAACATATTTCAGAATCATCAGTGCATCTTCAACTGTGACCTTACCGTCAGCGTCTACATCGGCGGCGGCAGCCTCCGATTCGTTCAGAGTAGAGGCACCAAGAATATACTTATTCACAGCAATGACATCAAGAATGTCTACCTCCAGATCCGTATAATGGTATTCTACCTTCGTAGGGGCACTTCCGCTGCTCTTGACATAAGGCTTTATCTCAACTGTATACCCATTATCGGCTTCATTAAAAGTGTCAATGACATCTTGCATTTTCGGAGTACAGGTTAATGCCAATGTGATCGTAATATCCTCTGCAGTTTCATGCCTGGATTCTGATGCAGTTTCATCCTGGGAAATGACTGGCGGCTCCTGTGGGGCGATATCCTGCGCCGTCCTTGAGCAGCATTGCAGAAACCGTGATTATGCCGAACCGCGTCGCACGTTTTTGAAAAAACACTGTAATTTCACCCCCTTGTACAAAAAGATCCAATTGGATAGAGTACGATAACCGGACAAGATAACAAAGCAAAAGAATACCATATCGGAACTGCGCTTATGCCCATCACAGAAAGAAGAATGGATACAAGTGTTGTATAAGCCATTCCATAGAGTATGATCCGCAGCAATATCATAAAATGGAAAAACAATCGCTGTCTAAATGAAAAACCGAGGAGTCGAAAGAATGCATTGTTCCAGCTTTCCATGTCGATTTCACGTAATGTCATAATTCCGGTAAATATGCAACCTAACAATAGAAAAAGAAGACGAAATCCCGATAATACATGTTCAAACATTTTTAGATCCCTGAAATCTGCGATTTGTTCTATGACACCGCTTTCAAATGGAATCATTTCAATGCTGTCATCGTAAGTTTCCGTAAAATCTTGCACATCACGAACATGATATAATATTACCTTGTAAACTTTCATTTCACTTTCTACACCAAGGAGTTCAACAAACTCTATCTTGGGATCCGTTTGCCATGAACTGCATGTTCTGCTTTCTGAACAAACAAGCAGAGTCCGGTTGCTGACATATTCATCCATCTTGATAAATAACGCCAAATGAACAGCATCCAAGATGGATAGAACCAGAAGAAATAGTAGGTAAGGAAGAATTAAATTGATTATTATGGATTTTCGATTTACTTGATAGAAGACCGAGAAACGGCTGATAATTCTTCTCCTCATTTTTTTCGACCTTCCTGTTTCCACAGTTGAACGGGAGATATGTTATCAATTTTAAGAGAAATCAATCCCAATAAAAAAATGGGTACGCAAATGAGTGGTATCAAAGTTATAAATACGGTAGATGGTTCGCAGATGATTTGCATTTTTGAAAAATAATGATCCCGTTCAATGAACGATGTCCGGATCAACCATTGTAATGCATATGTTATTATTAGTCCAGATACATATCCGATCCCAAGCATGATTCCATAACCATGCAGAAATAGGTGAAGTATGAAATGGCGGCTAAATCCTAATGCTTTGAGTAATGCCACTCTTATTCTGGATTTTCGGATCATTCCAGTGAGTAAAACTGCAGAAAGCAGTATGGAAACAGAATATAGAGCAATGCAAATCAAATTCATCATACGCTTGATCATCTCAGGCGCATTTTCATTCAGTTGCTGCTGAACCGTCGCCCGATATCCTTCGGCTTCCAAAGATGAGAGGATATCATTTACGTTATTTACATTGTCTGCAAAAACAAACATCGCATGATCGTCCGGATCATCCTGGATCGTACCATCATTGGCAGACGCAGTCATTTCTCCAATGAGTGAAAAAGAAGTGTAGCAAACATTTTCATCATTAAATATTGCCTCCGCATCGTATGTTCCTACAACCAATAGCGGATAGTCCACATGATCAATTGTATAGTAGTCAGAACCATTGTAATGATCTACGTTGATGGTTACAACCAGTTCCGTTCCGATGAGCTCTTCTCCATCAATATAATGATCTGTATTTCGTACATTTTGAAGTTCATCTGGATAAAAGCGTTCGGGAATGATACAATAATGATCTGACTGGGAAAATGGAATCTGATTTGTCAGTTTCGGCATAATGCTTTCATCGCATCCATTCAAAACAACATCGCCGGTTCTCCCATCCGTTTTCATGGAGACAACGTTTCCTGCACAAATTGCGCGATCCTGATGTGCAACAGCAATAATGTGAGAATGAACGGATCGGATTTTTTCTGCATTCTCTTCCTCTGACTGGTTGTGTCCATATCCATTTACAAGGATAGTTCTGCATGGAATTCGATTTTGATGCAGATCCGCCATAAATCCTGAAAGCGAACTATAAAAGATACCGGACAACATCAGTGCAATGGTAAGGATACTATTCAGGATCACATAGCAAACAGAAGCAACTTTACTGGAACAAATTGTCGCCCATATGATTTTTAGTGAATATTTCTGTTTCATGACATCCTCCTCGACAGAACACCATCTTTCATATCAAAGAATGCGTTTGCGTATTTCTCTGTTATGGGGTTATGACTTACAATGATAATAGAGTGGGTTGCAGATAACATTTGAAAGATCTCTAAAATATGATTTTCACTTTCTTCGTCCAGATTTCCAGTAGGTTCATCAGCAAAAATATATTTTGGATCGTTTGCTAACGCTCTTGCGATTGCAACTCGTTGCTGTTCACCGCCAGAGAGTTCACGGGGATAATGCCTCGTTCTGTTTTCTAATTGAACTTGTTTCAGTAAGATTTCTCCTCTTTCCATCATAGCATCCAGCGACATACAATTTTGTGCCAGCATAGGAAGCATGACATTTTCAAGCGCCGTTAATTGCTCTTGCAGAAAAAATGATTGAAATACAAATCCAAAGTGGTCTCTCCGAAATTCAAGTTTTTGCTTCTCTCGCAGGTTTGCAATATTCAGGTCATCAATACACAGATCTCCACCGTCAAATGTCTGTAACAATGCTAAGATCTGTAGTAAGGTCGTTTTGCCAGAACCAGAATGACCCATGATCAAGTGTATCCCAGTATCTGCAAAACTGCCGCTGACATTTCGGAGTCCCACAGTTCCATTTTGAAACGTCTTGGAAAGATTTTCAAATTTTATCATCCTGTACCTCAATTCTGTTTATGTGCATTTTTCTGATGATGAAATCATTCACAGTTTGAAACTTACATCACTGTTGAACAATCCTACTACTAGAGCGTGTTCACATAAATCTACGTGAACACGCTCTAGACAAAACGACCACACTTGATAAACGTGTAGCTATTTTCAAATTACTACATGATTTGATTAGCTGCTCTTACTACTCATTGCAACATAATTTGATGAAAATCCATCAGTAGCGCCTGTATCAAACAGATAACATCTTGTACCTGATCCAGCTATTCCTACCTTTTTGCTGTAGTTCGTATTTACAATAGACATGGAAATGTCCGTGTTACAATAACTGTTATAGTCCCAAAAGATGTTGCCTATATATTTTTTGCTTGCAACAGCAACATTTACAGTCGCATCCATACCATCATAAAACCTTGAAGGTCTGATGGTAATATAATAATGCGAACTATCATAATCTCTTTCTGCTCCCTCACAAAAAGAATTAGCGTCGATATCGAGCGTTGAAACGTATGCCGATGCTGAAGCAAGAAACGTAGTTGTCGAAGTCAAAATTGTCAACATACTTAGCCCAGCACACAGAAATTTTCGAAACCCTTTTTTGTTCATATTAACCCTCCTGTTACTGTGTGTCATGCTGTATTGTTCAGCATGTGAAATACGCTTAAAACAATTCAGCAGGACATTTTTTGAAACTATGATTCTTTGTGTGGATCACCTTTTGGCTGCTTGGGTTGCCCCAACCTCGGTAGTTACTGCACTATCAGTCATTGTTTTGATCCTTCAGCTTGCGTACCGCCTTCGGCACTTTAGGCTGATAAGAATCAATCAACGAAGTAGCACCGCAGGACTTGATTGCTAACTTTTCGCTTACTTTAGCAGTAAACTTAAGAAACTCTCTTGTGATCTTCTTCATAAGTAATCCTCCTTTCTTTCAATTTTGCAACAATCATTAACATAGCGATCGCAAACAAGCTCATTGTTAGTGCAGCAGACATGGCAGGAAAAAACATATAGCCTAACTCATTTACGGCTGTTAATACAATCGCCATAATAATTGAAACACCTCGATTTCTTTCCCTCTCTTGTTCGGTCAACGGTGCATTTGCATGTTCAACCGGTGAAAATAGAAAAACACAAACGAGGTATATTGCCAAAAACAAAACATGTAACCTTGATTCATCCAAAGCTTCGTACTGATTTGAAGAAAATAATACAAACAAGCTACATATTACCAAAGTGAGCTTGCATTTAAAGTACGTATCAGCGTGATATCTGCCTGTAAACAAGCGAACACCGATAAAAACAAGATAGAAGAAAATGCATGAGTTACCGCATTCATAATAAACCTCCTCGGAAACTTGCAGAAGTGCCAGATTCTACAGGAGATTTCTATTTTATAATCTTAAAACAATCCAAAAAGATACAGTCTCTTAACTGTTTTGGATAATTAAACAAACGCCGGAACGATTTATATTTACTTTTTGTGCGAATCGACGAGTTTATCAATATTACACTCGGTATTTCGACAAGCATGGATCTTGATTAATTAGTTTCTGAGGAGGTCTAATCAATTCAAAAATGATTATGAGTATGAAGCCTATCATTGTTGAAATAATCAGTTCAAACCCATACTCACAAACAGGCGGGGTCTGAAAAATAAACTGTGTAACCGCATAATCCCCCAAAAATTGACAAAGCTG
>CAZKHW010000043.1:0-14935 GCA_964552525.1 uncultured Ruminococcus sp.
ATGCTGTTTGTAGAGCATGATGAGGCCTTCCGGCAGCGGATTGCGACGGAAACCACCTCTGACGGTCAAGATCAACGGCACGACCGCCGCATCCGGGGTCAAGTGCCCGACAAATCCCCAGAACAGTGACGATGCCGGAACAGCCTTCGGCACGTTTACCGGTACTTCTGCCACCATCGAGATCACCGCAGAGGGCAATGGCACGCTCAATGTGCCGTGGCTCAATGCATTTGAAATTGACGGCGCCGATCCCTTTCATTCTATCAGCCGTATCGTACCGGCTGACCAGGAGGCACATGCTGACGTAAGTCAGGGACTTTCCTGGACTGCCGGTGCAGACGCGGCAAGCCACAATGTCTACATCGGTACAGACTTTGCGGCTGTCCGTGCTGCGACGACCAGTTCGCCGGAGTTTAAAGGAAATGTGAAAGATCCGGCATTTCCGCTTGGTGCGGACTATTCCTCCATTCCGACCTACTACTGGCGCGTGGACGAGGTGAACAAGGACGGCAGCATCGTACCGGGTGCAGTCTACAGTTTCCGAACAGCACGTGTGGCATTCCCCACCGCAGAGGGATACGGCCGCTTTGCACGGGGAGGACGCGGCGGCACTGTATATCATGTCACGAACCTGAATGATGACGGCAAGGAAGGCTCTCTGCGCTATGGTCTGTGTACCCTCAAGGGCGCACGCACCATCGTCTTTGATGTGGGCGGTGTCATTGCGCTGACCGATACCCTGTGCATTCCCGAGGACGGCGGCGATGTGTACGTTGCCGGACAAACAGCACCGGGTGACGGCATCACGCTTATCAACTATGACTTCGGCGCAATGGGTGCGAGCGATGTGGTCATCCGCGATATCCGTGTGCGTGTCGGTGACATGAACGGCACCTCCCACGGCGGCATGGGCATGTCCTCGTGCAACCACAGCATTATTGATCACTGCTCGATCTCGTGGGCAACGGATGAGGGATTTTCCTCCAGAAGTGCGGCAAATCTCACGTTCCAGTGGAACATCATCGGTGAGTCGCTGAACAATTCCGTACACTATGATGCCAACGACAGAAACAATGTCGAGCGTCATGCGTTCGCGGCATCCATCGGCGGTTTTACCGGCTCGTTCCACCACAATCTGCTCATCAACAACACCGGACGCAACTGGTCTCTGGCAGGTGCAATGGAGCAGGACGGACAGACCTACGGCGGACAGCTCGACATTTCCAACAACGTTGTCTACAACTGGAGAGATCGCACCACAGACGGCGGTGCAAGACGCGTACAGTTCGTGAACAACTACTACAAGGCGGGCGCGGTATCCAACACCAGCCTGCACCTCGTCTCCGTGGACGGCAATGAGCTGAACACCTCTGACATGCAGATGCTCTATGCATCCGGCAATATGAAGGTCGCACAGAACGGTTCTACCCTCATTGACGCGAGCACCGATGAGTGGGCAAGCGGCAAGGCAGTCTGCGGCAACAAGGGCAACAACGTCAGTGCCGCGACCATCCGGAGCAATTCCCCGTGGTTTGACAATTACATCACCCTCCAGTCGGCAGAGGATGCGTACCAGTCGGTCATCAACAACACCTCCGGTGCAGGTGCCAACAAGCCTGCGCTGGACTATATTGATGCAAGGTATCACAAGGAGGTCACCAGCGGCAGCTACACCTATACCGGCTCCAAGGACGGACTGAAAGGCATCATCGACTCGCAGAATGATGTCGGCGGCTATCCGAACAGCAAGACCTTCAAAAGCGGTACGGCTGCGGCAGATACCGACCGTGACGGTATGCCCGATGCCTGGGAGACAGCACATGGTCTGAACCCGGACAATGCCGCAGACGGTGCGATCGTGAGCCTTTCGGCGGATGATTACACTAACCTCGAGATGTACCTCAACGAGCTGGCAGGCGATCCTGTCGAGTTCAACGGCGTTGTCAAGACGATCGACGCATTCTCGCGGATCGAAGCAGAGGATTTCAGCGAACAGCAGGGCATCAAGCTTCAAGAGTGTACCGATGAGGGAGGCGGTGAACAGGCTGCCTACATCGAAAACGGCGATTATCTGCTGTTCAAACATGTAGACTTCGGTAACGGTGCAAAAAGCTTTCTGGCTCGTCTGGCAGGCAATGCAGCAGGCATTGAGCTGTACCTCGACAAGATCGGCGATACGCCGCTTGCGACTCTCCGGTACACCGGAACAGGTGACTGGAACGAATGGACAACAGCCTCCTGCAATCTTCCCCAAACAGTCGGACGGCACGATCTCTACGTGCGCTTTACCGGCGGTGAGGGGTATCTGGTCAATCTGAACTGGCTGATGTTCAGCACAGACAGCATTCCACTAAACGGTAAGTATTTCACAAATCTTACTGTGTACGACACCGAGAACAGCGCTGATTGGCTTGTCAGTGCAGCACCTGCCGCAGGCGGTGCAGTGTTCGGCGACAGGGATTTCACCTTCGTGGAAATTCCAAAAACACTTGAAAACGCGGAGAGCATCCTGACGGCATGCGATTCCAAGAACATCACCGAGCCGACTGATATTGCTTCGTTTACCGTTACCAAGGACACGGATGTAACGGTATATGTGGCACTCGATTCGCGCGTGGAGCAGCTCCCCTCATGGATGAACGGCTATACCAAAACGTCCATGACCCTTACCAGCTCCAATGATGTTACGTTTGAGGTATATGCGCAGACCTTTGCCGCCGGGACGGATGTGGTACTCGGCGCAAACGAGCAGTCAGCCTACTGCGTAAACTATCTGGTATTCCTCACACAGGCTGATGAGGAGCCTGTCACTGAGGAGACAACTGAGCCAACTTCTGAGGAGGAGACACAAGCACCGACTTCAGACACAGATGCTACAGATCCCACTGATGCCCCCACAGAGCCGGACGGCAGTGTCCGCTATGGCGATGTCAACGAGGACGGTGAGGTGGATATTCTGGATGTGATCCTGGTCAACAAGTATCTCCTTGGCTCGGCAGCTTTGACGGAAACACAGAAGGTCAATGGGGATGTGAATCTAGACAGCGAGGTCGATTCTACCGATTCGCTCAATATTCTCAAGTACGTTGTGAAGCTGCTCCAGAAGCTCCCGACCGAATGATCCCATAAGTGAAACGCCATCCTGTAGATGCAGGATGGCGTTTCTGATATGAATGAGTATCATCATTCGTCCGAGCTGACCACAGCAAGTCCCGGATGTGTCCGCTGCTCCGGAGTCACAGGCTCTGCGCTGTCCTCGTCAAGCTCCGGTCGAATGGGGGTCTTGCTGCCTGCCAGAGGACTTTCCTCCTGTACTGCCGCTGCCGGCTGCTCCTTGAATTCCTGTGCGATCTGGGTGATCTCGTCCCTGGCATCGAGGAACACATCCACAATGGCAGGATCAAAATGCGTGCCGCTTTCGCGCTTGATCAAGGCAAACGCCTGGTCGATGGGCATTGCGCCCTTATAGCAGCGCTTGGAGACCAGGGAATCAAACACATCGGCAACCGCCATGATCCGCGCACACAGCGGAATGTCCTGCCCCTTGATCCCCTCGGGATAGCCGCGGCCGTTCCACCATTCATGATGATATCCAGCCATCTGCACGGCAACGCTCAGATAGCTCGAATAGCCGAGCGTTTTCTCCGCCTGGAGCAGCAGACGCTTTCCGGCGGTAGTGTGGCTTTTCATGATCTGAAACTCCTCCTCGGTGTAACGCCCTTCCTTTTTGAGGACGGCATCGGGGATGTGGATCTTGCCAATGTCGTGCAGCGGCGCAGCGATCATCATGTCGGAAATGTACTGATCCGTGAGGATATTGGAATAAAGATGCTGGAACTTCAGCGCAATGGCGATGATCTCGACATACTTGGCAGTCCGCCGGGTATGATATCCCGTGTTCTCATCCCGATTTTCGATGATATCCGCCATCGTATTGATCAGGTTGTGCTGCATCTGCATGATCTGACCGCGCAGATACGCATTCTGGCTCGAACGCAGTGCCAGAACGCAGGCAGTCACGGTCACGACAAAGCAGATCAGGGCGTTGATGCCGCGCAAAAAGATAAATTCCTGACTTTTCCAGGGGCTGCCCACGGTAACCGCGTCGTAAATCGAGGTAATGGGAATGACCACCAGTACCATCGTGCCAATGACACACAGCAGGATATTTTCCCACTGCCCCAGGCGAGGGATGCTGGCGCGCAGGAACACACCAATCCGCTTCCGGCACAAGATCCGGATGAGGAGATAACCGATCACGAGTGTGCCATATACCGTCAGTGAAAACGCCTCACGCGTTTCAGTACGCAGTTTCCAGATCATACACGGCAGGTCGATCAGCGGCATGAGAATGCCCAAAGTCAATCCCAGAATGGGAAAAAGGAGCAGCGTTCTGAAATAATCCACACGGTCGTGATTCCCCGACAGGAAGATGTACACGCCCAGCAGCACCCCAGCCATAATGATGCCGGGGAACTTTCCCAGAAAGAACGATGCTGCCGCCATCGCAGCCACTGCACCGGTGCAGTACAGCATGTCATAGAGGCGTTTTTTCAGTGCAGGGATCAGGAACACGTATCGCGCCAGTGTCAGGGCGACTAAAAAACAGACAACTGCACTAGAGCAATCATAAATTTTTGTTATCATATCTGTCCTCCCGATAGCAAGACAAAAGGTTCACAGATTCGTTGGAGCAGCATGGCATGGGTGCAATAGAATGCAACTCTCCTTGTATCATTATATCATGACAAAAGCCGGAATGCAAGAGGGACTGCCTTGTTTTTCTTAAAGTATAAGATAGAAAAAACATTCCTCTCTGTATCTTTTTTAGGTAAATTCGACTGAAATTAATTTTTCAGAAAGCAGTTTCCAAAGGCAGCAACGCGGTAGCCAGAGCTGGCGAGTTGGCAGTAAGGAGGATTTTCATCCGCCAGATGTCAATCGTTGACAATGGAGACATTGCTGCTGTAATCATAATATGAAGTATAACAATAGACCTCCTCGGAAACTAATTAATCAAGATCCATGCTTGTCTAAATATCGAGTATGATATCGGAAAATCTCTCAATTTACATAAAAATGCATATAAATCATTTTAACATTTGTTTACTCATCCAAAACATTTAAGGAGTTGTAACTTTTTGAATCTTTTTAAGATTATAATTTATAAAATTAAAATATTCTGTGGAATCTGGCACTTCTCCAGTTTCTGAGGAAATCTAATACAGGAGAATAAAATCATGAAAAAAACAATTGCATTTTTATCAGCATTAAGTGTAGCGATCGCTATGAATGGCTGTGGCTTGCTCTGGCTAATGGAAAGTTCTGATAGTCAGGAGAGAAGTGGCGCATCGGGAATTGAAACTGAAGCTGTAACGGATACTCCTACAAATCAGCTTGATGATTTGCAGGTCGGTGATTCTGTGACGATCGGCGGCGTTACAGTTACTGTAAACTCTGTTATTGACAGTGAAGCTTCTGTTTTGGGAGATACGATCGAGGTAAATATTACATACATAAATAATAGCAAGAGATTACTGCCAATCTCTCCGTATGACTGGAGCACTTTACTTCACACTGGTTCTGATCGTGCGCATGTCGGTGGGGACAGCAGTTTTCATCTTGAAAACATCTCGAAGGGTGAGAGTTGGACCGGTGTTGTTTCCCTCTGGAAACCGGATAACGCCGAAAAAATAAAATTTGAATCTTCGTCCATCAATCTTCGACTTGATCACGATGTAAGTGCTGCATGGGTGATTCCTGAGGAGCTTCTGGGCACGACAGAAGCAACAGAGACAGAAACTAGAAAAAATAATAGCGGTGCAGAAACTGAAATTGAGACTACCCAACCGACCACAGAGATAGAAACGATGACGGAAACCACGGAGGAACCAACAACCGAACCCGAGACAACAGCCATAATTGAAACTGACCCGGAGATAGTTTATACACCGCCAGCACAGGAGTATTGGATAAACACTGATAGTGGTAAATATCATTCTTCTCGCTGTCGTACAATTAAAAACGAGGATGATCCACATTGGATCATTTCAACAGAAACCTCCAGTGAATTGGAAAATCAAGGGTATTCTCCATGTGGTGTGTGTCTAAAATAACTACAGAACCATAATCTATTGTCTACCAATCTGAGCGTGTGAGTTCAATGTGAATTTTTGAATATTTGGAGGCTAAAATACGGGACTTTTTAATCTGTTTAGTTCTAAATCAACACCGGACGCTTGACAATCTCTTAAAATCGTGCTATACTATTACCGTATCCTGACGCATGAAACATAGGTTGAGGCGAAAGCATACAGCATATCTGACGATACACGAATGCTGCATCCTTTGCCCAGGGTGCAGCATTTTTTGTCAATACGGAGGAATACTATGGAAACAAGAGTTGCGATCATCGGCATCATTGTAGAAAATCCTGCGCAGGTCAGCGCGCTCAATGCGATCCTGCATGAATACAGCAGATTCATCATCGGACGCATGGGCATCCCCTATCACGAGAAGGGCATCAGCATCATCAGTGTTGCTGTGGACGCACCGCAGACCGAGATCAGTGCGCTGTCCGGGAAGATCGGGCGGCTGGAGGGCATCTCCGCCAAGACTGCCTACTCCCATGTCATCACAAAGGCGGACGCGCAGTGAAACGCAGCAGTATCGGAGCACTTCATCCGGCATGGGCGGCAGTGCTAATCCTCCTGCCCGTCCTGCTGGGAGCTGCTGCACTGTGCATCGGGCGTATCTCCTATCCCCTGCCGGACATCTGGCAGGCGCTCACCGCAGAGCTTACGGGGGCAGAGACGGACAAACAGCTTCACATCGTCATATGGAACATCCGGATGCCGCGCGTACTGCTCGCCATGCTGGTCGGTGCAGGGCTTTCGGTTGCCGGATGCGCCTTCCAGAGCCTGTTCGCCAATCCCCTCGCTACACCGGATACGCTGGGTGTGGCATCAGGCACCTCGTTCGGCGCGGCACTTGCTTTGCTGCTGGGAATGGATCTCCTCGGTGTACAGGCGATCGCTTTCGTGTTCGGCATCCTTGCCGTGACGCTCACGTGGCTTTCTGCCGCCGGCAAGGGGCGCGGTCTTAGCTCCGTTGTGCTGGGAGGCATCATGATCGGCTCGCTGTTCTCCTCGCTCGTATCACTCATCAAATTCACCGCCGATACCGAAACACAGCTCCCTGCCATCACCTACTGGCTTATGGGCAGTCTGTCCAGTGCCGGCTTTGCCTCTCTCAAATGGGGCGCACCGTGTATCCTTGCCGGCATCCTCGTGCTGTTTGTGCTGCGCTGGCAGCTCAATATCCTGCCGCTGGGTGAGGACGAAGCACGCTCGCTTGGGTGCAGCATCAATCGTCTGCGCCTGGTGACGATTATCTGTGCGACTGCCGTGACGGCATCCAGTGTCGCCATGTGCGGACAGGTCGGCTGGGTGGGGCTGCTCATTCCTCACATCTGCCGGATGGCGTTCGGAAACAACCATCGTGCGCTGATCCCGGCGTCGGTCAGCCTCGGCGCATCGTTCCTCGTGGTTGTGGATACGATGGCGAGGAGTATCTCGGCAGCGGAGATCCCGATCTCGGTTCTCACTGCCATTATCGGCGCACCGTTTTTTGTGATCCTGATGCGCCGGAGCAGGGGGTGGCAGCTATGACGCTGGAGATCAGGGACGGCTGCTTCGGCTACCGGGGCGGTCAACAGATCCTGAAACACGTGAACCTCACGCTACAGGACGGCGATCTGATTGCCGTCCTCGGACCGAATGGTGCAGGAAAAACCACCATGCTGCGCTGCCTGCTCGGTTTTCTGCAATGGACATCGGGCGAGAGCCTGCTGGACGGCAGCTCCATCCGTTCCCTTCCGGCAAGGGAGCTGTGGAAAACCATCGCCTATGTACCGCAGGCGCGGAATTTCGCATCTGCTGCCACGGTCGAGGAAACGATCCTGCTCGGACGCAATGCACATATCGGGCTGTTCTCGCAGCCAAAGGAGAGCGATGCCGCGCATGTACAGGAACTGATGGAACGTCTGCACATCGCGCACCTTGCCAAAAAAAGCTGCGTCCGGATCAGCGGCGGCGAGCTGCAAATGGTTCTCATTGCAAGGGCACTTGCAGCGCAGCCGCGCATCCTTGTACTCGATGAACCGGAGTCAAACCTCGACTTTCGCAACCAGCTCATCGTTCTGGAGACAATGACAGAGCTGACACGGCAGGGCATCGCCTGCATTTTCAACACCCACTACCCCGACCACGCCCTGCGCCGGTCGAACAAGGCATTGCTGCTGCACAAGGGCGGCGAGACGCTGTTCGGAGAAACGCACCGCATCGTCACAGCGGAGAACATCCGCAAGGCGTTCCGCGTGCGCACGGTCATCGGGGAAATTGAGACGGACGAACGCGTCTACCGCAGCATTCTCCCTCTTGAGCTTGCAGGCGAGGAGAAGGCGGTCTGCACAGACCGCACGCGCATTGCGACCGTGTCCGTCATCCTGCGCAGTGACGCGCAGGCGGAGCAGATCAATCAGCTTTTGCACGAGTACAGCGGCTATCTCATCGGGCGCATGGGCATGCCCTACCGCAAGGCAGGCATCCACATCATCAATGTCACGCTCGATGCGCCGCAATCCGAGATCACAGCACTGACACAGCGGCTGTCAGCTCTGCCCGGATGCAGTGTGAAGGCGACATACGCTATGCATGAAAAAGGAGAATAAACTATGCTGAAAATCGCAATATATGGAAAAGGCGGCATTGGAAAATCGACCACGATCTCCAATATGGCGGCTGCTATGGCAGAGATGGGACTGCGCGTAATGCAGATCGGCTGTGATCCCAAGGCGGATTCCACCGCAGCATTGCATCCGGGGGTTAAGCTCACCACGGTTCTGGATCTGGTGCGGCAGAAAAAAGATGGATTTGCCGCAGAGGATATGGTCTGTCAGGGATTTGGCGGCGTGGTCTGCGTTGAGGCAGGCGGTCCCACACCCGGCATGGGATGCGCAGGACGCGGCATCATTGCCGCCCTCGAACAGCTTGAAAAAATGGGCGTGTATGACATGTACCAGCCCGATGTGGTCATGTACGATGTGCTCGGCGACGTGGTCTGCGGCGGTTTCTCCATGCCAATGCGCGATGGGTATGCCGATCAGGTGTTTATTGTGACCTCGGGCGAAAACATGGCGATCTATGCCGCTGCCAACATTGCGATGGCGGTACAGAATTTCAAGGATCGCGGCTATGCACAGCTTGGCGGCATCATCCTCAACCGCCGCTGCGTCAAAAACGAGGACGAGAAGGTCGAGGAGCTGTGCTGTGACATCGGCACTCCGCTCATTGGCACACTTGACCGCAGTGAGACCGTGCAGGATGCCGAGGAGCTTGGCAGAACCGTGCTGGAGGCGTTCCCGGACTCCCCTATGGCAGATGCCTACCGTATCCTTGCCAAGCAGGTGCTCACCGCCTGCGGAAAGGACACTGTATGCTGAAGCGTCTTGGAAAAGAGATCAACCCCTCCGGTGCGACGGTGCGCATCCGTGACGCATCGTTCCCGGCACCGTTCAAATCCGAGCTGGAATACTCCTGCTCCGCACGAGGTACGTGGAACATCGTGCATACGGGATTTCTCGTTCCCGAGGCGCACGAGATCTTCGCCTGTGCGGCAGGATGCCTGCGCGGCGTTGTTCTCACCGCGGCGGAGATGCAGGCGCAGGAGCGTTTTTCGACCATCGAGATCTGTGAGGAGAATGTCCTGGAGGGTGACATGGAGTCGCTGCTCATCGAGGGCGTGACCGACATTCTCGGCAAGCTCCCCTACAAGCCGCGCGCCGTCCTTCTCTACACGAGCTGCATCCACCACTTCATCGGATGTGACCTCCGGCTCTGCTATGCACGCCTGCGCGAACGTTTTCCGGACATCGACTTCACCGACTGCTACATGAATCCCATCATGCGCAAAAGCGGTCTGACACCGGATCAGCTCATGCGCCGGGGACTGTATGCGCTCCTCAAAGAACGCCCTCTGTCACCACACAAGCTCAACATGATCGGCAACAATCTGCCTACCGACAAAGGCTGCGAGCTGGTGACCCTTGCCCGGCAGGCAGGCTTTACCGTGACGGAGATCCACGACTGCAAGGACTACGATGCCTACCAGTCGATGGCAGAAAGCAGCTTTAATCTCTGCTATAACCCTGTGGCAAAGGCAGGCGGACAGGCACTTGAACAGCGTCTGGGACAAAAGCTCCTGTATCTGCCGCTGAGCTATGATTATGACGAGATCACACGCATGTTAGACGAATACGCCGATACGCTCGGCATTGCGCGGCGAGACTGGTCGGACGAGATCGCCCGGTGCGAGGCGGCACTCTCTCATGCCAAGGAGATCATCGGCGATGCTCCCATTGCCATTGATTATACAGCTACCATGCGGCCGCTGGGACTGGCAAAGCTCCTTCTGGCTCACGGATTCCGGGTGACTGCCGTGTATGCCGACAGCTTTACCGCAGAGGATCTGCCCGATTTCACGTGGCTTGCAGAGCATCATCCGGATCTGATGCTCTTTGCCACCGTGCAGGTGTGCATGCGCATCCTGCCGCGTGAAACCCACGAAAAAACGCTTGCCATCGGTCAGAAGGCGGCGTACTTTACCGCATCGCCGTACTTTGTGAATACGGTCGAGGGCGGCGGTTTCTGGGGCTTTACGGGCATCCGGCAGATGCTTGCGCTCATGGAGGATGCCTTTCTGCACGAGAAGGATACCAGAAAACTTATTCAGATCAAGGGATTGGGGTGTGGATGTGTATGAGACAGACAGCCAGGATCATTTCCACGTATGCAGCCGATGTTTCGGGGGTAAATTCTGCGCTCTTTGAGCTGGGCGGAATGACCGTCATGCACGATGCCTCCGGCTGCAATTCGACCTACAACACCCATGACGAGCCGCGCTGGTACGACCAGGACAGTCTGGTATTCCTATCAGGCATCTCGGAGATGGATGCCATCATGGGCAATGATGACAAGCTCATAGACGACATCGTTTCGGCGGCGCAGCAGCTCCGTCCGAGGTTCATCGCCATTGCCGGAACGCCGATCCCTATGATGATCGGCACTGATTTTCAGGCAATCGCCGCCATTGTGGAGCATCGCACCGGGATTCCGGCACTTGGATTTGCCACGAACGGCATGCACACCTACGTGCAGGGCGCATCTATGGCATTCGAGGGCATTGCAGATCGCTTTGTGACCGCACATCTGCCCAAAACCGAACACCTGTCCGTGAACCTGCTGGGCGTGACACCGCTGGACTTCTCCGTCAACGGGAGTGCGGCGCACCTTCGCACAGCACTGGAGAATCGCGGCATCTCCACCGTATCCTGCTGGGCGATGGGCGATGATCTGGAGACGCTGCAAAGGGCATCCTCTGCCCATGTGAATCTGGTCGTTTCCTACGCCGGGTTGGGCGCGGCCCGGGTACTTTGCAAACGCTTTGGCATTCCCTACGTGATCGGCAGACCCTATGGGGCATTTACCGATACGCTGTGTACCGCCATTGCAGATGCGGCTGCATCCGGACAGCATGCCGTCCCCTACAAAGATGGGAGAGGCACGAAAGCTGACATCCTCGTTATCGGCGAGGGCGTGTCCGCATGCAGCCTTGCCGCAGCGATCACACGCGAAACCGGACGTGCAGCCAGAGCCATTGCCGCAGCGGACTTTGACCGTGCGCTGCTCTCCCCTGCGGATGCGATGGCACGTGATGAGGATGAGCTGATACCCCTCATGCGTGATATGCGCATTATCATCGCAGATCCCTTATATGCGCCGATCTGCCCGAAATCCGCACAGTTCATCCCCTTGGGACATGAGGGTTTTTCCGGCCGCATCTACCGTGCTGAGATCCCGGACATGACGGTGTCGATCGACTGGCTGACCCATCAGCTTTGACATGACAGTTCCCTGTCATTTTCCCGATATGCCGCGGTTTACCGCTGTATATAATACGCCTGCATAGAGAATCTACGCAGAAGAAAGGACTTGTTTTGTATGAGAAATTGGAAGAAGATCGCTGCCATGCTGCTCGCTGGCACCATGCTAGCCATGACAGGCGGATGCGCCGGAGGTACGGCAAGCACCGCTGACGGCTCTGCGGATGCCTCGGAGACAGCCGTAGACACCGAAGCGCAGACTGAGGCGGATACGGAGGCTGCGACCGCATCTGACAGTGACACCATTACGATTATTGACCACCTTGGCAATGCAGTCGATGTCCCCCGGCAGATCGACCGCATCATCGTCGGCAACATCTATCCCCTGCCGTCTGTGCTGACTGTCTTTTTTGACAGCGGCGAAAAAATTGTTGGCATGGCGGATGTGAGCATGAAAGCGGCACAGAACGGCCTGCTCGGTGAGCTGTACCCGGAGGTTCTCAATGCCGAGACCGGTTTCATCCAGGGCACAGAGATCAACGTGGAGGAGGTCGCGGCACTCGATCCGGACGTGGTATTCTACGGCACAGAGTCCCCCCAGATCGGCGAACAGCTCAGTGCTGCCGGCATTCCGGCGGTTGCTGTCTCCGCGTCCAAGTGGGAATACGATGCCATCGAGACCCTGAACAACTGGCTGGATCTGCTCGGTGAAATGTTCCCGGAAAACGCCAAGGCGGATATCTGCCGCAGCTACTCCCAGGAGAAATATGCGATGGTGCAGGAGCGCGTCAGGGACATTCCGGAGGACGAACGTGAGCGTGCCTTTTTCCTGTTTCAGTACAGCGAGGAGAACATCACCACCTCCGGCAAGCTGTTCTTCGGTCAGTGGTGGGCGGATGCCATCGGCGCCAAAAATGTCGGCGAGGAGCTGACAACGGATAATTCCACCGCCGTCGATATGGAACAGATCTATGCATGGAATCCGAGCCTGATCTTCATCACGAACTTCAACGCTGCACAGCCCGAGACGCTCTACGGCAATGAGACCGGCACCTACGACTGGAGCGCGGTGGATGCTGTGACACAGCAGCGCGTTTACAAGATGCCTCTTGGCATGTACAGAAGCTATACACCGGGCATCGACACGCCCATTACACTGCTGTGGCTGGCAAAAACTGCCTATCCGGAGCGGTTTGAGGACATCGACATCACACAGGAGACCAAGGACTACTACCAGGAGGTCTTTGGCGTGGCACTGACTGACGAACAGGCAAACAGCATTTTCGCGCCGGTATCGGCTGCCAGTGCATTCTGATGCCGCTTTGCTAATGACCTCCTCGGAAACTTCCGAAGCACCATCTTCCTTGTCTATTTCGCATCTGGCTTTGAGCCTCTCCCTTGCAATACATCAAGTATTCCTGCGGTCGAGTCACTTTGCCATATGCGAAAGATCCTGCGGAATCTGGCACTTCTCCAGCTCCCGAGGAGGTCTAATATTTCCCCAAAATTCTCCTGCCTCTAAACAAACAACCGCACCTCTGATCCCAAAAATCAGAGGTGCGGTTTTGTTTTCATTGAAACTGCGTCAGATTTCCTCATCATCGGGCGCAAACAGCGGTGTGGAGAAATAACGCTCCGCAGTATCCGGGAGGATGGTCACGACCGTCTTGCCCTCACCGAGTTTTTCCGCAAGCCTGAGCGCGGCTGCAACGTTCGTACCGGAGGAGATGCCGCACATGATGCCCTCCAGCTTTGCCAGATCCTTGGCAGTCCGGATCGCCTCCTCATCGGTGACGATGTGAATGTGATCATAGATCTCGCGGTTCAGGATCTGCGGGATGATGCCGTCACCGATGCCCATTTGCAGGTGCGTGCCGATCGTTCCGCCTGCAAGGATGGCGGCATGCTCCGGCTCGACTGCCCAGATCTCCATGTCAGGATTCTGGGATTTGAGCGTCTCTCCGATGCCCGTGATCGTGCCGCCTGTACCGATGCCGGAGCAGAATCCGTCAATGCGGCAGGCGGTCTGCTCAAGGATCTCCAGCGCGGTAAAGTACTTGTGCGCACTGGTGTTGTTCGGATTCTCGAACTGCTGGGGAACGAACACACGCGGATCATTGGCCGCCATCTCCAGTGCGGTGGCCAGGCATTTCTCGATGCACTTGCCGATGTCACCGTCATCATGGATGAGGATCACCTCTGCGCCATAATGCTCCACCAGCTTGCGGCGCTCCTCGCTGACGGAGTCAGGCATGATAATGATGACCCGATAACCGCGCACAGCACCGACCAGTGCCAGACTGATGCCCTGATTGCCGGAGGTCGGCTCTACAATTATCGTATCCGGACGGATGCGGCCAGCCTTTTCCGCTGCACAAATCATATTGTAAGCGGTGCGTGTCTTGATGGAACCGCCAACATTCAGACCCTCGAACTTGACGAAAACCTGTGCGCTGCCTGGTTTGTTCATGCGGTTCAGACGGATCATCGGCGTATGCCCCAGGGCTTCAAGAATATTGTTGTAGATCATAAAAGACGATACTCTCTTTCGTTTTGATATAGATTATACCTATTATACCACATCCTAGGTGAAAAAGCAAGGGGGACACAGCAGAGAAACCACGGAAATCCATTTTGCTGCCTTGCATTGTGAGTTTCATTGAAAACAATGTACATTTCCAGAGAGTACATAAATGCTGAAACCACCTTGTCGTGATTTTACGGGATTTTATCTGGATAATGGGGTGTGAAACACCGATAAAACGTGGTAAAATGTAAACATAGAGAAACAGAAACCGTTTAGGGCATGACAAAGAGAAATATACGATCAGTAATTGCCCGGAACGTTTCTACAAGAAAAACACTCATACATTTTTAAGGAGTTGTGATTTATGAATACTCAGTTCAAGAAAATGATTGCTATGGCAGCAGCCGCAGTTCTTACCATGACCCAGACCGCAGTTCTTTCCCTGACCACATTCGCAATGGATCAGA
>CAZKHW010000044.1:0-14914 GCA_964552525.1 uncultured Ruminococcus sp.
CATTTCGTGCCACAAATATGCATTTCATGCCACAGATATTGACAATTAAAATATACAGAGCTAAAATGAATTATATACAATTATTTCGATTTTCATCAAAATCTGCTGAAGAATGACTGAAAGGTTAAGATGTATTCGACAAAATAATTTTAAAGTCATTTTTTGTCACATTTTGACAGGACGAAAGTGTTTAAATTATGCAACTATACAAACTTTGATTTTGATAGTCACTTTTGGCATAAAAAATGACATTACTATATAGAGAGGTAAAATGAATTATGGATAATCATTTTAATTCTTCATCAAAAAAATTTTAAAGTTCGACTTTTCACTGCACATAAACCGACATTTCACTACACGTTTCTGCACAAACCGCAATCGTGTGTTATAATAAAGTATGAGATTTGAATTTGTTTCAATACTGTATAAAATAGTCGATTGTTACACAATGTACAAATGCCTATTTTACTTTTTGTGCAATCATACAAATGTTTTGAAATTTACTCGAATTTTGTAACTTTTTGGCGGTGAAAATGATTATACATATTAGAGACGTTCAAAATCTTGTTTTTGGACAAGCGTTCTCAAATGAAGGTAATTGTATGTTATTCCGTATTAATTTTATCTTGGATGTTTAACAGAAAGGAAATTGCTATCATAACAGAAGTGTTAGACTGTGTGGTGGTGATTACCTAATAAAAGATGAAATGCATTCAAACAGATGGTATAAATAAGTAGCAAAGATAACTATTAATAAAACTTATGGTTGCGTTAAAATTGATAATGTTTTGAATGCTTCATGTGGTGTATTCCAAAGATGTTTATATTACTTGAATATATTGATAAAAAGGAGAAATAGTTGCTGTTGTTAAACTATATTTAAGAAATTATGAAGAAAATAGTGAAAATTGTATTGACAGGTGGAAGTTGTGCGAGAAAAACATCTGCCCAAAAGTATTTAATTACAAATCTCAATTCTGATATTGCGACATTGATTGTACCCGAGGCTGCAAGTATTTTATTAGCTAACGGTGTTTGTCGTGACGAAATTACCACGTATAGTTTTCAAAATAGCATATTTTCTATTCAAAAAAATTTGGAAAGAACTTTTGAAAATATTGCTAATGAAATAAATAGAAATGTTTTAATAATTTGCGATAGAGGGACATGTGAAGGAAAAGCTTTTCTATCAAAATCCGAGTGGATAAGATTACTAACTACCAATAATACTACATTTGAAAGTGAATTAAATTCTTATTACGCTGTAATTTTCATGCCATCTGTTTCAGTGGATTATCCTAATCTATATTTAAATACACCAATTAGAAATTACACACTATCAAACGCTAAAATGGAGAATGAAAAAATTTATAACATATGGAAAAATCATAAGAATTTTCACACTATTAGTAGTTATTCGGATTTTAATATGAAATTAAAGGAAGTATTGGAAAAGGTAAAAGAAATAATACACGAGGTATAATAAAGTGAATGATATGGCAATAACAATTTTATTTATTAATTCTCCTTTAGAAAAGTATCCTGTTGGCGGAAGAGAATATGACTACGATTGTATGCCACCATATGGAATGTTGTATTGTGCTACAGTATGCATGAATATTTTAGGAAAAGAAAAAGTGAAAGTACTTGATGCTGAGTATTATGGTTTATCTCTTGAGCAGATTGTATGTGCAATTGAAAAGTTAGATCCTGTGTTTGTTGCAATAAATGTAACCTCGATAAATCTTCCGGTTGTTATTGATATTATTTCACACGTAAAAAATGATAATTCAGTTATAATAGGCGGAACACATGCAATACTATCGCCGGAGGATTTGTTTGATACTTCAATAATAAATAAAATATTGTTTATATGCAACGATGAAGGCGAATCGGTTTATCAACAGTTTTTTAATGGAGTTCCCATTGAAAAAATATCAAACATCAGCTATTATAATGAAAACAAAATAATAAATAACAACTCATCTATTTCTTTTCCTTTGGATCAACTAATAGTTTCCAGAGAAATATTGCCGTATGATCCAAAACAATGGAAAAACTCAAATATAATTGAAAGCTATATGCTAACATCTAGAGGATGTCCATATTCATGTTCATTTTGCTCAGCTAATGTAATATGTAAAAACAAAATAATATTGAGATCTGTCGAAGCAATTATAAATGAATTTAATTATCTAAAGTGCATGGGTGTAAATTACATTAGGTTTATCGATGATTTATTTATGATAAATGAGAGTCGTCTTGTTTCAATATGCGATTGCATAAGGTCAGTTGGATGGAGTAAATTAAATTTTGGATTTGAAGCTACAGGAAGAATAAGTACATTAAATAAAATTGATTCATATTGTTGGCAAACTTTGGAACAAAGTGGATGTAAAGAACTGGAAATAGGGATAGAATCTGGTTCCGAAAAAATTTTGAAGATAATGAATAAAGGATATAGAATTCGTGATTTGTTTAATGTTATTGATAACGCTTTGAAGCATGGAATAAGAATAAAAGCATTTATCATATGTGGATATTTAAATGAAACATTGGATGATCTGTTGGAAACACTAAGGCTTTGTATGAAGTTAAAAGAAGTAGCGAAAGATAGGATAAGATTTAGTGCAGTACCAGCAAAAGCATATCCTAAAACAGTCTTGTATAGAGAACTAATGAGTTTTCCAAGAATGAGAGATATCAATAAGTATTGGTTTTGTTTTACTCAAAATATTGATTTAGCTGATTATTTGGGAGTTGAAGACCCCGCTACCATTACTATTCTAAAAAAGAGAACACGCTACAATGGGATGCATGTTTTAAACGGTATCCCAACTTCAATAAGTGAAATTTCTGGTGGGGCAAACACAGGCGATGTTCTGAAAATACTAAGTGATATCGCTCTTATATCAGACGATCATGAAAAAATCTATTTTTAATAATTAAAGGAGTAAATTTATGAAGAAAGTGGTTCATGTTTTTACTGGACTTGTTATTAGTGAGGATAAAAAGAGTTTTTTATCTGTGTTGCGAAAAGAGCCAAATTTAGAGTTAGCTAATAACAAATGGGAATTACCCGGAGGAAAACTTGAGTTTGGTGAAACACCATTTGATACTGTAGAAAGAGAAATATACGAAGAAACTGGATATCGTGTTAAAGCAATTAGGTTGCTTCCATTTCCACATATTAATCAATGGAATTATTCTAATGATTTAATAACACATACTGTCATAATTGGATGCGTTTGTAATCTGTTGAAAATACCACAAAATAACGTGACAGATCATAAAGTAGGGGCTATAAAGTGGATAAAATTAAGTGAAATTGAAAAATATGATTTTTTGCCTGGAACTTTACAAATGATTATGCAGTACTTTGGAGATGATAATAATGGAGTATAGTAAATGGGTAGTTGGCGTGATATCGACCGATTATGATCTCAAGGAAGAACGAAAAAAGATTATCGAAATGCTAGATAAACTTGGATTTAGAGTTTCGGCATTTGAACGTCCGGATTTTCCGATAGAACCTAACAGACATTCACATGATGTATGCTTAGATGCGATTGATAGGTTGGATATTGTTGTTTTGATTGTGAATAAACGATATGGTGGGTTTTATGTAGGTAATGATCTTAGATTATCTATTACTGAGGAAGAATTTATTAAGGCTGTAGATCAAAAAAAGCTCATTGTAACTTGTGTAGCTGAAGAAACCTGGAATGAAAAGGAAAAATACAATAATGAGCTGAAGGCATATAGTAAACATCTAGGAAAAGGAAGTAAAATAAGTAAGAAAACTGAAGCTGCTTTTGCTTCAAATTATCATTGTATACATGTTGATAAACCGCAAACTATACAGTTTATTAATCGCATTAGAAAAATGAAAATAAACAATTACTTATGTTTTTATTCAAATCTAATCGATCTTTATGAAATTGTAAGAGAGAAGATTAGCGGATTCTCAAGATATATCTGCGAGTTAAT
Source organism: uncultured Ruminococcus sp. (assembly GCA_964552525.1). Classification (GTDB taxonomy): domain Bacteria; phylum Bacillota; class Clostridia; order Oscillospirales; family Ruminococcaceae; genus UBA3855. Next base: position 3,991 of record CAZKHW010000044.1, read on the forward strand.
AGTTAGAAAACAATGTGATAAGGTAAAAGCAACAAGTGAGACTATTGGCACAGAATTTGGTATCGAAGAATTATTAAAAAATAACCAATATTATGTTGATCCAATATATGAGATAGTTTCTGGTGAAATGCATGATGAGATAGATATTTGCAAACCGATTTCATCTGAAATTAATCAAGATAGGAGAACATTGATCATTGGAAACGCTGGAAGTGGCAAGAGTGTTTTGGTTTCTAAAATGTTTTTATCGAAAGCTAATACGTTCTTGAAAAATAGGAAAGATATTTACAAGATTCCCTTCTTTATCTCTTTGAGGAATAAAGGAGCAGATTATCATTTTAGTATCAGTGGTTACATCGAAGATTGTATAAATGAATATCTCGAAAAAGAAGCATTTCCATTGTTTAATGTGGCTGATTTAAAGCCATTATTCTATATTGATGGATTTGATGAATTGTGTGATGATATAGCAGAAGAAAGGATAGATGCTATATCTAAAACAAGTATAATCAAAGCATCATGCATAGTAAGTTCTCGGATTCCATTTTCTCGTAAATACTTGGAAACTCCGAGATTCCAAACTAAATTTCACAATGTAATTAAATTATTGCCATGGAATAAAGAGGTTGCTAAAGCTTATATTGTGAAGTTTTGTTCAAAAAGCAAAATGACTACAAATGAAATCGTTGAAAATGTAATTAACAAGGAAGAATTTGTTAATATATATACCAATCCGCTGCTTCTAACTATTTTACTTTGGTTGCTACAAGAATCTGAAATATGTCTTCCGTTGAAAATTCACGATCAAGCATTTCTGCTAAAAAAATGCTTGATGTATCTTGTATCAAGAGAACTTGCCAGAGATAGTATCGATACTCAGAAGGCTGATTTGGTTTTAAATGATTGGGCGTATGTTGCTTGGAAAATATACAGCAATCGAAATAATAGTAATGAAATATGTTTAAGTAATATTTGTGATATGGCAGTGGATGACGGATACTCAATTGGAAATCTATATAAGCCTGAACTTGTTTTCGACATAAACCAAGTTACAAAAGTTATTAAAGGAACATATCACGAGCAATTTTTAGAATATCTTACAGCACTAGCAATAATTGAAGGTTGCTTAAGAAATAAATATCCGTATCCTGGCTTCTTGTATATAATTATTAGACCGGAAATAAATGCCATGATTGATATGGAATATTGTAGTCGAAACAGAGATGATAAAGAAGTCATTTATAAAAAATTTTTCGATCAATACGTAGAAGGAATAGCAAACGACAATATTCATAATGCACTAAAGCGGATTCAAGCGTTGTATCATGTTTCTAAGCTTGATGCCGTAAACAGCAGTAATTATTTATTTATGGCACTAAAGAGTGAAACATCAATTGTTATAAGACCGTCATTAATGTTTAATGCCGTAAAAAAAGGAGATCTTAATATTGAAGAAAAATTCATTAGCGAATTAAAAGCATCATCCGAATTATCAGAACATAACAGAGGATTTCATTTGGCATACTATGGAGATAGAATATATAATGAAATGCCATATTTGGATGATAATATTGATATTAAATGGACAAATACGTATGGTGCTTTATTACGTCATTTTGAACGTACAGAAAACCAGTATTATTATATTAGAAGAATAGATTTATATATGATTTACGATTTTATGTCAACCCGCAATTCGGTAGATCCTGTAAAAAAAGAAGATTTAGAAAGAATTAAAACTATTATTGAACATCCTGGTATAAATAGAGAATTTGATGTTAAAGTAAAAAAAGAATTTGAAGAAGTAATGGATTTATTTATGAAGCTGAATGAGAAAAAATGACTATATGATATTACAGCAAGCAAGGATACCTTTGCGCTTGACATTATGCTTATCGTGGATTTATTTAACAAATGGCACGCCGCTTCAACTTCTAAGAAGATAAATGCGGTCATTGAAGTCAATGCTAAAGCAGGCAAGTATCGTGCAACTTGTGCGCAATTGGGTTATACAAAGGGCGATGCTCCGAATCATCTGCCTATGATTGATTCCGATGCAACACCTATCGTCAAGAGAATTTTGAAATGATGGCAAGTGGTGTACCTACACATCACATAGCAGACAATCTCAATGATGACTATGTGTTTATTCCCTCGGACTATCACCATGCAAAGATTGGCAAGCCGAATCCTCGCCGTACAAGATATTTATGGGATCCAGGATCAGTGTGACGGATTCTTAACAATTACGCCTACCTTGGACATCTCGTTCAGTTCCGCACAACTACGGTATCTTACAAATACTATAAGACGGTTAAGCGTGACGAAGAAGATATGATTATTTTAAAGAATACCCACGAGTCTATTATTTCTCAGGATCTTTGGGACAGAGTTAGAGGTACTATCATCTAATCTATTGCTCCCCCAATTAAACCTTGCCGTCAATATTTGTCAGAAATCAAATTTCTCTGCGTCTTCCTCCTCACCATACGGCAGTATGCTTTCGTCGTCATCCTTGATAAATTGTATTTCCGACTGCATCTTTTGGCAATGTTTAATTGGTGGAGCAATAACTCCGAATACGCAAAAGCGAATCCCAAACTTAGAAGTTAAAGGTTAAAGGAGACGATAATAGAACTGAAAAACGAGAAGATAATTTATTTATGAACTGTTGGATAGCAAAAAAGAAGTCTTTGAGATTGATAATACTGATTCACAAAAAATTTTTTGCAAAGAAATTTCCAAAGTCTTTCGATTAAATTTAAATTTGGAGAATAGGAAAGTAAAAATATCAGATTGATTTTGGGTCTGAAAAATAAACTGTGTAACCGCATAAACCGCCAAAAAATGACAATACTGAAATTACAGCCAAAAAGAGCTACGCAGAGGAGCGACTCAACGCAGACTGTGAGATAAAACAGCAGCAAGTGAGCTACTGTTTTCACATTTTTCAACGGATATCTTCAGATGGATAAACATTGGGAGCTTGGAGTCTGTCTTTTTACATCCATCAAGTTGCCAAGCGATTTTTAAAGTAAACCATTAACTTTTATAAGTAAGTCACCGGTTCTGTACCAGTATTGTCCACTTTTTCGAGATTTCAGATGTACTCATATAGATTACTCTCCGAATCAAATCATCTGTGGAAAAAATTTTATTTGACTTTGTGCGTTTCCGTATCATTCTATGATATCCCTCTACCGCATTTTATATTAGGAAATCTCTAAAAACCTCCGATCACGACAAAAATAAGCACCGTTTTTCCCTATTTTACGCTTGCAAAAAAATCAAAAATAGGGTTTTTAGAGGTTACCATTATTTTATCGTAACTATTCAGCCCCTCCTTTTTGCCAAGAGAAGCTATTGCATAATATTCATTATTGCGTGGATGTTAAGTGTGTATTTTGTATTTATATTCATTTTTGCCACTACAAAAGGGTGGTTGCACAACATTTTAGAGGGGGACTGAATAGTTACATTTTATCAATAAAAAAACGATAGCTTTCCCAAAACAAAAATGCACCCCTTCCGCTTAAAAAGGGTGCATTGTATCAAAATTGCAGTTTTTAGCCACGAAGAATAGCCGTTTTAGAGAAATCTAAGACGGCTATTTTCTTGTTTTTTCAGCGCTGAGGGCACTATTAGGGCACTAACGATATAAAAAGCTATGCAACGATACAACGCAAAATCATAAAGAGAGTGAGGCGATCAGCTCCCCACTCTCTTTTTTTACCCTGTAGCCGCCTTGTTTTCCGGTGTCTCCTCTGCACTGGATGGCTGCGGTTTCCGTGTAGTGAGTACGATCTGCCCCATACAGTCAGCTATCCGGCTTTCAGCTTCTGCCAGAACGTGGCTGTACATGTCCTGCGTGGTGCTTGGTTTGGCGTGTCCTAAGTGCCCAGCAATGCTCACCGTGTCCATTCCTGCAAAGTACAGCAGGCTTGCAGCAGTGTGTCGGAAGGCATGAGGATTGATGTGCCTGAGACCGTATTTCTCCGAAAAGCGATCGCAATAGCCTGTCACACTGTCCGGATGCATCACCCTGCCGATTGTATTGCCGCTGTCCATGACGAACAGAAAGCCCTCTCCGCACCACTTATCACCGGCAGATCTCCGCAGCGGTTCATAGTATTCATTCTTGTACTGCTGTAGGAGCTGCATGGTCTCCACCGGCAGCCGGATCCAGCGGACAGAGGTTTCAGTTTTTGGCTTATCTATGTAGATGCCAATATCCGGCTCATAGTACACGCATTTTATAACATGAATCCTGTTGTATGTGAAGTCCACACAATCCCATGTCAGACCGAGCACCTCGCCTCGCCGCCCTCCGGTTACAAGCATGAGGTGAAGCAGGAGCTTCCATTTCAGCGGCACTTGCTCCGCTGCTTGTAGGATTGCTGTAACCTCTGCCTGCTCAAAGTAATTGGCTTTGGATTTCGTGAGCTTTGGCGGCTTTGACTTATCAGCGGCATTGTATGGTACATGCAGCTCCTGCTCTGCCTGATGCAGTACGAGGTGTACAAGGACATGATGCTCCCGGATGGTCTTGGGCGAGAGGGGGCGCATGTCCGTCTCCAGCGCAAACAGCTCCGCTGCATTCTTATGCAGTGCAGCAGCGATCTTTCCGGCACTCTCTGCGGTGATCTTCTGCCCCTTTATTGCCTTCCGATAGGTGGCAACAGAGAGTTGTGCAGAATCTTTCAGGAATTTTTCTACACTGGTAAAGCCTGCCGCATGGATCAGCTCCGGGAGCTGAGTGTCTGGTTTGATGGTAGCCTTATCAGCACTTTTCCGGATGCCCTCTTTTGCAAGCTGCTCATACAATTGATTGAGGTGCTGCGGTCTGATGTCACAGAGCTTGATATGCCCGATACCGGCATTGACACGCTCCAGCAGCTCCTTGTACCGGCTGAGTGTGTGATGCCGCAGCTCGCCGCTCTGTTCTTTCAGATGGAGGACGTATTCTGCATACTCTGAAAACTTCTGCTTGCCGTTTCCTGCCAGTCCTGCCTTGCACTGCTGCTCGAATGCCACAGCCGCCTTGTTCAGCTCCCTATTGATCTGACGATCAGTCATGCCAGGAGAGGGTTTCCATGTCATTTCATAAGGCTTTAGCTTTTTGCCGGAGCTGTCGTAGCCTCTGGCTACTCGGATGCGGTAGGAAACGATTTCACCAGCTTTATTCTTCCGTGTTGTTATGTTTGCCATTTTCATCCTCCTCATTCAATGATTTTTGAAATTCGTAACCTTGCATATCAAAAAAAGCCAAAATTTCTTCATCCGTGCAGTCGGAAGCATTCATACGTTTATCAAATGCTTTTGCAAGTTTCTCCACTCTTTTGGATATTTTGTGATAATACACCTCACATTCATTCTTCTCACTTGGACACGTTCCAATTTTGTAACAATAGAAGTGTTCCAAAAAATTATTATAAGGAATATTTAATCTTTGTGAGATTGCCTTAAGTCGAATATAATCATCGCCGTTCAATTCTTCTAACATACCAACACTTATATTTTCAAGTTCTTGGATATAATCCAGCAAGAAATAGAAATCATCTGAACTTAAAACATTGTTTAAAGTTCCATAAAAGTCATGCTTATATTTTCTTCCAGCAACAATCAATGTCTCATCAGGACGATTCTTGTATGCTTCCTTTAACCTGTCTATCGTTTCTCCAGATAATCCAGTATATTCAATTGCAGCAATACGCATCTTCTCTTTTTTGGGGGTTGGTTCGTCTGTTAATCCAACAAGATAATCGCAGGACACACCATAATACTCTGCTATCATATACAGAACTTCTGAGTCAGGCTTGCGACTCCCATTTTCATATCTTCCAAGAGACTGTGATGTGATTCCTATATCATTTGCTACCATTACAAGGGTCTTGTCACCTCGTATTTTTTTTAGTCGTTCTGGCAATTTAAAACGTGACATTTGGTTCTTCCTTTCTGATTAAAAAACGTTTGAATCCAATTTTGGTTGCTTTTATTGACAAGTTACAAATGGTTTGGTATAATATATATACAACCAATCGTCATCTAAATCATATCACAAATGGTGACGTTTGTCAAGAGTTATTTAAAAAAGGAGCTGATTTTATGAAAAACACCGATGTAAGACAGTACGCCAAGAAAAATGGTGTGTTCCTTTGGCAGTGTGCACGGGTTATGGGGATTTCTGAGCCGACCATGACACGGCACCTGCGCGAGGAGCTGACCGAGCCGGAGAAACAGAAGATCTTCCGCATCATTGACGATCTTGCAAAGCAGTCTGACCCGAAACTCACGATCCAGAACTAAGGAGGAAACGCCCATGATTTACGCCAAGACAACCGTCAACGGTATTCAGATGGACACGCCCCTGAGCAAGCTGAAACAGGTCTATGACCTTCTGGATCCTTACTACACAGGAGAGGAAAATGGATAAAAAGAAGATGCCCACCGGCGGCAACCAGTGAGCATCTGAAGAACACAACCCAAAGCGCTTTAGAATCATGTTCAACTCCTATTATATCATAAATCGGAGCTGAACGCAATCCCTTTGAAAGGAGTTTTTATGGAAGTTTCACATAACAGACAAGTCATGCTTAGCATCCGTGAAACTGCGGAGCAATATGGGCTTTTGCAGTATTATGTACGGTCACTGTTGCTGTCCGGACAAGTTAAGGGTGCAAGAATTGGTCGTGGAAAACTGCTTTGTAACATCAATGATCTTGATCGGTTTCTTTCTGAAAGCTATGTGAATCAGCCAGCGGAAGCAGTTTCGACAGGTATTAAGCCTATTTCGACCAAATTATAATAGAAAGGAAGTTAAAAAATGAGTTTTGATATTGTTAATTTTATCCCGGATGGTTTCGAGAATGCAGTGTCACAGAAAAGGTTAGCAGCTGCAACAAATATGTCACAGCGTGAAGTTCGCCTGGCTGTAGATAATGCCCGGAATCAGGGGACTCCCATTTGTTCCAGCTGCGATGCGGAATATGGTGGATATTATATGCCAGTAAACAAATATGAGGCGCAAATGTATATCCATATGCAGGAAAGCCGAATTGCAAGCGCAAAAGCCGCCCTGAAACCGGTAATGGATATTCTGGACACTCTGCCGGATATTGGAGTGTAATCGCATGACCTTAGATGAGATTATGCATCACTTCGATAATACAAAACAGATCTCAGATGGACAGTTCGCTGCGAACTGCCCCTCCTGCGGAGACACAAAGAGACATCTGTATATCAAAGATCAGGACGGAAAGATACTGACACATTGTAAAAAAGGCTGTACATTTCAAGAAGTTGTGAATGCATCAGGACTGAAAACAGCGGATTTCTTTCCGAAAAAGGAAAAACGCCAGGCATGGGTACAGCTCCGGGAACATATCTATACAGACGAACAGGGGCAACCGATTGGGAAAAAAGTCTTGTTTGATAAGGGGGACAGCTCTAAGACGGCTGTTTGGTATAGATATGAAAACTGCAGATGGATAAAGGGGCTAAATGGCTTGAAAATGCCGCCATATCATGTACAAAATCTCCTGAACGGGAATGATGTCATTCTGGCAGAGGGCGAAAAGGATGTGGAAACGATTGAACGTATGGGATTTCGTGCATCCTGTTCCCCCGAATGGCGCAGGCGGCAGAACAAGCTGGGTGAAGGCACACAACCGCTATTTTAAAGGTAAACAAGTAATTATCCTGATGGATAATGATAAAGCTGGAAAAGAGCATGGGCAGAGCACTGCACAGAGCTTATATGGAACAGCGGTGAGCATCCGCTTAATCCCATCAGAGCTGATATATCCGGAACTGAAAGAAAAAGGTGATATTTCCGACATTGCTAATGCAGTTGGACTGGAGGAGACAAGACGCATGCTGATGCAGGCGATGAAGGCAGCTCCCCAGTGGAAACCGAAACCAAAACAAGAGAAAACGGATATATTAAAGCAGGAAGTAGTGGCATTGAATGGCGTTGTTTCTGACCCCAATATTATGAGTATGCTCCATGAGCTGAAGCCGGAGACATATTCATGGGATGACAAGGGAATGGGCAGGCTGTTTGCTGATCTGTTCGGAGAGGAATTTCGTTGGAATACGACTGCAAGAGAATGGTTTCGGTACAATGGTAAGTCGTGGAAAATGGATGCAGACGGCATGTATACACTCCAGAAAGCAAAATCGCTTTCTGATGCGCTTCTGGAGTATGCGATTAGGATTGAGGATGAAAGGATAAGGCAGGACTTTATCAAGTTTGCATCCCGTTATGGACAGCTAAAATACAGAAAGACCATGATCGAGGATGCTCGGAGTGAGAATAGTTTCAGTCGTGCAGAGCTTGACACAAATCCCGATTTATTCAATTGTCAGAATGGCACATACAATCTGCGGACAGGTGAATTCTATTCGCACAAACCAGAGGATATGCTTTCCAAAATTTCCAATGTTGTTTATGATCCGCAGGCAAGCAGTGAACTGTTTGAGGATTTTGTGCGGGATATTATGCTGGATAATATTGAAAAAGTCAGTTACCTACAAAAGATACTGGGTTATGCTCTGACAGCGGATACATCTATGGAATGCTGTTGGTTTTTGTATGGAGCCACAACAAGAAATGGCAAGGGCACACTTATGGAAAGTATTGCCTATATGCTGGGCGGTACAGGTGGTTATGCCATGACAATGAACCCTGAAACGCTAGCTAAAAAGCAAAATAAGGACAGTCGTCAAGCATCCGGTGATATTGCAAGACTTGACGGATGCCGATTTCTGAATTGCTCTGAACCACCTAAAAATATGCTGCTGGATGAATCACTGCTGAAAACTCTGATCGGACGTGATACGATTACAGCACGCTATCTGCATGAGCGTGAATTTGAATTTGTGCCACAGTTTAAGCTATTTATCAACACGAATCACCTTCCAAGTGTCAGCGATTTGTCATTGTTCAGTTCAGACCGTGTGAATGTGATTGAATTTTTAAAGCATTACGGCGAGGAGGAACGTGACACGACACTCAAAGACCGCCTGAGGGCACCGGAGTGTGTCTCCGGTATGTTCAATTGGTGTCTAGAGGGGCTGCATCGTTTCCGGAATGAGGGAGCTGCACCACCATCGACTGTCAGAGCGGCAACAGCAGCTTATAAAGGTTCGTCAGATAAAATGGGTCAGTTTGTAGCTGAATGTTTGCAAAGCGAATGCGAACAGCGCGTTCGTGCAAAGGATGCCTATGCACAATTTAAGGAGTGGTGCAGTCAGTCTGGACGATGTGCAGATAGCAAGGGAAATTTCTTTACGGAAATGCGAACAAGAGGGTACTTTTTTGATCGTGAAAAACTGTATAATGGGCAGTGGGAAAGGAATGTACTTGTCATTCCTGCTGCTGTCGGATATAATCAGTCTCCGGGTTGTTCGCATCAGAGATAACACAGCTGCACATCTGGCAATACTTTACATCCTCCATGCGACCACTCCATTTTCCGGTCAAAGTATATCGCGTTTTCGTTAACATTATCGTTACACAGTCCACAGGATTTCATGATAAAAATGACGAAGCGGTCGAGAGATGCCAGATTGGAGCTGATCAGCTCCAGTATTAAAAGCTCTCCCTATGCTGCAAACATGGGAGAGCAAGCATTAACTGCCGAACTGTTTTCATGATCTATTATACCATGAAAGGCGGTTGATGTCAATGACAAATGAACAGATGGCAGCACTGATCCAGTCAGATCGGGAGGAATTCAAGGAGCTTATGCCGATACTCTGGAAGAAAGTGAACCGGCTGCTTTTCAAGCTGGCTCGTGACTTCTACAGCAAGCACAGTGCAAGCTGTACGCGGAGGGGTGTAGAACTGTCTGACATAGAGAGCGGCTGCTATGCGGTGTTTCTGGCTGCTCTGGATGCGTACAAGCCGGACAGCTCCACGCGTTTCATATCCTATTTCAAATATCCATTCAAGACTGTGACACAGGAGCTGCTTGGCATCCGTACCGAGAGAGGCAGGCAAGAACCGCTTAACAACTGTGACAGCCTCGACCGCTTGATTGATCCAGAGGATGGTGAGGGTGCAACGCTCTGGGAATTCATTCCGGATCCGGTCAGCTCCTCCCTAGAGGATGATGTGCTCGAGGGTCTGAACCGGGAGCAAGAGGCTCTGGCAGTACGTGAGGCAGTGGCAGCATTGCCGGAACAGACACGCCGGGTGGTGGAGCTGTACTTCTTCGAGAATAAGAGCCTTTCAAAAATCGGAGAGGAGCTGCACATCACTGCCGAGAGAGCGCGACAGATCAAGTATAAAGCTTTACGGAGCTTGCGGAGAAACAAGCAGCTCCAGATTATCAACTATGAATATCAACATCACAAAAGAGGAGCTGGTGTGTCTAAATTCCGATATTCGCCGCAGTATTACGAGATTGTGCAGCAGCTCCAGGAGCGGTGTATTTCATACGGTAAGATGCAAGCGGAGCTGCTCGCCGCTGAAAGGCGTTGGGATGCTGAGGAACAGACCGCAAAGAGCCTTGAACCGGCAGATAGTCCGGAGCTGACCGACAAAATCGCCGATGTGCTTGCATCCTATCTTGCAGAGAATCAGAGAACAGCTTGAAATGTACGCAGAATGGAAAAGAAAGCACAGAAATGGATGTCCTGCTTAACGCTGTGTGCTCCGGAGTTGTTTGACAGGAAAGTAAGTATACCCCTTAGAGTACGGGCGGCTTGCAGAGCGTGGTAGATCGGTGCTGTACGGTAGACATACAGCATAAGAAAATCCATCTGATAGATGTGCTGTGACATGCTTATCAGATGGATTTCTCTTTGTTCGCTCTCGGTTCAATGAGAAAATGGATAGCTTCTGGTAGTCAGATTCCAGTATCGATGGGTCTGAAAAATAAACTGTGTAACCGCATAAAGCACCAAAAAATGACAAAAC